>VBDZ01000160.1 GCA_005881215.1 Chloroflexota bacterium
CACGCCCACTGCCAGCACCTGTTGCTGAGCAGCAGCCAGAACATCCCGATCGCCGGCACCCGCATGGACCTCGGCCGCTGGCAGCGGATCTTCTTCCTCGAGCTCGACCGGCCCCGGGATCGGCAACTCGTGGTCCAGGTCTTCGGCGCCTGACGCGGTAACCTAAAAGCTCAGGCAGGCCGCTCGCAGCTCCCCATAAGGAGGAACTCATGCTCGAGAAGTTCACCTGGTACAAGCAGTCCGCTTATAAGTGGAAGGGCGACGGGCTCACGATCTATATCGATCCTTGGGGCCTGCGAGACAAGGAGGAGCCGGCCGACGTGGTCTTCATCACGCATGCTCACGCCGATCACTTCGAGCCCGAAGACATCGCGAAGATCCGCAAGAACACCACCCAGTTCGTGGCGCCGCGGGACGTGGCCGAGAAGCTGGAGGGGAAGGTCAAGCCGATCAAGCCTGGAGAGTCGGCGGACGTCGCGGGAGTCAAGTTCGAGACCGTGCCCGCGTACAGCACCGCCGAGCATCGGTTGCAAACC
>VBDZ01000161.1 GCA_005881215.1 Chloroflexota bacterium
GTCGCCCTGATCTGCGTCGGTGGCGATCCCTATGTGATGAACGCCTCCGAGGCGGCCGGCGTCGTCAAGAAGATCCGTCCCCAGCTGGCGGTGCCGAATCACTACGGGTTCGTGGTGGGCGTCGCGTCGGACGGAGAGACGTTTGCCAAAGAGGCAGCCCCGGTCAAAGTCCAGATCATGAAACCGGTTAACGCGTTCGAACGGACAGGAGCAGCAGCCCACTAACCCATCGCGGGCGCTGACGCGGGACTCCGGGCCGGTTACTCGCCGGCCACGATCTCAGGATTACGCGGCTCGGCTCGCAACCGCACCTCCGCCCCGCGCCCGCGCCCGCGGTTCGGCAGGCGACCGCGTCTCCGCCCCCGTGCCAGCGCCCGGTATTGACCGGGGAACTTTCCTGCGTCCTCAGCGTCAGAGAGTTGACGTCTGCGACGGAATAGGAGGTTCTCATGGTGAACAAACTTGCTCCGGCGGCGGCGGCGACGCTCGCGTTGTTCTTGACCCAGGCACTCCCGGCAGCCGCCTGCGGCGGGCTGATTGCGCCCAACGGGGCCATCCGGCTGGACCGTGCCACCACCCTGGTCGAATGGCACAACGGGGTGGAGCACTACTTCACCAGCTTCAGCTACCACGGGGAGGCCTCCAGCTTCGGCTGGATCGTGCCGCTCCCGGCAGTGCCGGTCAAGGTCGAAGAGGGTGGAGGCTGGACGCTCCAGCGGCTCTTCCGCGAGACGCACCCTCAGCCATTCATCCAATCGCTCGACTTCGCCGCGGGCAGGGCTGCGGTCCCGGCCCCTGCAGAAATCCTTCAGCAGGTGCAGGTGCAGGCGCTTGACATCACGGTGCTGCGCGGGAGCGGTCAGGGCGTGCTCGACTGGGCGAGCCAGAACGGCTTCAGCATCGACGCAGAGACGCACGCTCACGTGCTCCAGTACGCCAAGGGCAGCCCCGTCTTCATGGCGGCGAAATACAACGCCGGGCGGGCCTCAAAGCAACGTCTCCTCTTCGGCGATGGCGCTCCGGTCCTGGTCACGCTCAAGGTGCCGCACCCCTGGATCCCATTTGAGGTGCTGGCCGCCGGCCAGCAGGTGCAGGCCGACCTCTACCTGCTCTCGGACAAACCCGTCAACACCAGCAGCTGGCGCGCGATGTTCGGTGTCTCCGGAGTCGGCACCAACGTCGCCGGCGCCGAGGGCTTCACGCTGAAGTTCCAGGAAAAGATGACGGACGCGCTCTACCGCGACCTCTCGACGGACAAGAACATGTCCTGGGTGCGTCGGGACAGCTGGCTGAGCTATCTGAGCCTCGACGCGCCGGACAGCAAGGTCACCTACGACATGAGTGTCACGCCCATGGGCGTGGTGAAAGTCGCGCCGTTCGGCACCAGGCCGATGGCGATCGTCGACGGCACCGCCCCGAGCGAGCGCGCGGCCGACGTCCCGACCGCCCCGATGGGCACGGCGACCACGCTGCTGGTGATCGCGGTCATCGTGGGCGCGGCCCTCTGGGTCCTGAAACCGCGCGACGCCTAGCTCCGTAAGACCGTGGCCGGCGGCTTTAGCACCGCCGGCCTGTTGTCTATCGAACTTGCTGGGGCTGGGCTTGCTCGGCCTCTTTGATCGCCGGGACGGCCGCCGCCGGAGCGCCCCGGCTGACAAGCGCCTTTTCCGACTTCGGATCGAACAGATGGATGTGGCCGGTATCGATCGCCACGTCAATGCTCTGGCTGGGCTGGATGTCACTACTTCGTGGATCCATGCGAGCCGTGAACGGCTTGTTGCCCACGCTGAAGTAGACGAAGTTCTCGCTGCCCATGTTCTCGACCACGTCGACCTTAGCCCGGATCTTCGGTAGGTCGTCTCGGCCGGGGAAGCGCGCATCCTTGAGATCTTCCGGCCGAATGCCCATCACGACCTCCTGGCCGCGGTCAGCGCCCGCCTGAGAGAGCAGCCGCTCGGGGACCGGGACATTGAAGCCGTCGCCCGCGGTGAGGGCGGCCTGGCCGTCGCCGCCCACCTTGACGTTCAAAAAGTTCATCGCGGGGCTGCCGATGAATCCCGCCACGAACAGGTTGACCGGGTGCTCATAGAGCGTCTGGGGCGTGTCGAACTGCTGGACGATGCCGTTGTTCAAGACGACGATCCGGTCGCCCATGGTCATCGCCTCGACCTGGTCGTGCGTCACATAGATAAAGGTTGTTTGCAGCCGCTGGTGAAGCTTGAGGATCTGCACCCGGGTCTGGACCCGCAGCTTGGCGTCCAGGTTCGACAGCGGCTCGTCCATCAGGAAGACCTTCGGCTGGCGGACGATCGCCCGACCGAGCGCCACCCGCTGCCGCTGGCCGCCCGAGAGCGCCTTCGGCTTGCGGTCGAGGAACGGCTCGAGGCCCAGGATCTGGGCCGCCTCTCGCACCCGTCGATCGATCTCGGCCTTCGGCGTTTTGCGCAGCTTGAGCCCAAAGGACAGGTTGTCGTAGACGGACATGTGGGGGTAGAGCGCATACGACTGGAAGACCATCGCGATGTCGCGATCCTTGGGCGCCACGTCGTTGACGGTCCGGTCGCCGATCTTGACCGCCCCGTCGCTGATCTCCTCCAGGCCGGCCAGCATCCGAAGGGCCGTCGATTTGCCCGATCCGGAGGGACCGACCAGGACTACAAACTCCTTGTCCTTGATTTCCGCGCTCATGTCGGTGATGACAACGTTGCCGGGGTAGCGCTTGTAGACATGCTCGTAAGTGACGCTGGCCATCTCAACTCGAAGTGTAGGCGTGAGCTTGAGGCCGGTCAAGACCGGGCTTCATCGAGGGGGCGTTTCCCCGGAGCCGAACGGGTGTTTGGATGGGCGAGGTCGGGCCCGGATTTCGAGGGAAACGGTAGACGGCGGCGTTATACGACTGTCATTATTTGATTGGGAAGGGTCGATTCCTCGACAGCGCAGCTCTCCGGTGAGCGCGCCCAGCCTGCCCAGGGATGTTGATCACACGTGGCAACCGACTCAGACTCTCTACTTCGACCCGTGACGCCGAGCCCCAATAGTTACCACCGCGGCCTGGTGTTCGACTTCGACGGTACCCTCGTTGACAGCTATCCGCTGATCGAACAGGCCTTTGCCCACGTGATGCGGACGCATCGCCTCGACGATTCGGCGCGAGAACTTTTCCGGCGAAGCCGGGGGTTGCCGCTGCCCGAGCAGATGAAGCTTGTGGCTCCGGAGATGTGGGAAGAGCTGGTCGCCACCTATCGGTCGGTGGATGCCACGCTCGGCCATGCCCGCGTCTTTCGTGGGATCCCCACCCTGGTACGTAAGCTGGAGCGTGCCGGTGTGCCGCTGGGCGTGGTCTCGTGCAAGCGTCGGGCGCTGATCGAGGCCGAGCTGGAGGCGATCGGCTTGCGCTCGTACTTCAATGTGGTGATCGGGTACGAGGACGTGACCCCACCGAAGCCGGCGCCCGATCCGCTGCTGGCCGCGATCGCGAACCTGGGCCTGGCGCGCTCGAGCGCGATTTACGTCGGCGACAGCATGGTCGACCTCCAGACCGGAAGGGCCGCTCGGGTCCGAACGGTTCTGGCGGCCTGGGGACTCACGCCCGAGCTGCGAGCCGCGTTCGGTCGCCATCGCCTGTGGGCGACCCGCCCCTCCGAAATGCTGGCGCTGGTGCTGACCCCGCCGAACGGCAACGGCCACAAGCGCGCCGCGTAGCCACCGCCCCCGGCGGTTGCTGGTTGCGGCCGCCTTCCTCGCCCTGGGCCTCGTGTTCGGCTTCGTCTCGCTGGCGCTGGGACCGCTTGGCCTGCTCGAGGCGCTGATCGTGCTCGGGCTGGTCCTGGTGCAGGTGCGACGGTTCCCCGAGCGAGCCGGCGCGTACCTGATCGGGATGAGCATCGTGCCGCTGATCGTCCTGGTTTCGATCGTGACCCGGATGCCTCCGTGTCCGGCGGGCCAGGCCTCGAGCGCGGGCCCTCCGTGCTATGCGTCCATCACGCTGGCGGCCATCGCCGGCTACGTGCTGGCAGGACTCGCCGGGGCGGTGGTGACCGGGATCGGCCTCCGCCGGTTGGTAGCATGACGCGAACCGTCGATGGATGAGGCTGCCTATCTCCAGGCGATCCCCAAGGCCGAGTTGCATCTTCACCTCGACGGATCGGTCCGGCCGCGGACGGTTCTCGAGCTCGCGAAACAGAATGGCGTTCTGCTTCCGAGCGATGACCTCGCTAAGCTCCGTGACTTTCTCGAGGCCAACGACAATACCGCCTCCCTGGTCGAGTACATCACCTTTTTCGAATTGCCGATTGCCGTGCTCCAAACCGTCCCCGCGCTCGAGCGCGCGACGTATGAGCTCTGTGAAGACCTGGCGAAAGACAACGTGCGCTATGCCGAGATTCGATACGGTCCGTGGCTGCACGTGCAGCACGGTCTCTCGCTGACGGACGTGATTCGCGGCGTGCTGAGCGGCTGGTCACAAGGGCGAAAGGCATTTGGCCTCGAAGGCGGCATCATCGTTACGGCTTTACGGGACATGCCGCCGGCACAGAATCTGGCCCTGGCTCAGGTCGCCGGCCGCTTCGTTAATGACGGAGTGCTCGGCTTCGATCTCGCCGGTGACGAGGCCGGCCATCCGCCGATCCTGCACGAAGACGCCTTCCGGGTGGCCCGCTCGCTCGGCATGAACATCACGATCCACGCGGGTGAGGCCGCCGGGCCGGAAAGCGTCAGGCAAGCGATCGCTATGGGCGCTGTCCGGCTCGGTCATGGGGTCCGCGCCCAGGAAGACCACGAAGTCATCGCCATGATCAAGGAGGACGGCATCCAGCTCGACATGGCTCCGACCAGCAACGCGCAAACGAAGGCGATCCGGCGGTTGCAGGACCATCCGTTGAAGCGCTTCTACGAGCGGGGCATAAAGGTCACGATCAGCACCGACTCGCGGACGGTCTCTGACATCACGCTGACCCGCGAGCTCGAAAACGCCATCCGAGTGATCGGCTGCACGCCGGCGCAGGTTTGGGCGATGAACCTGCAGGCGCTCGACGGCGGCTTCGGCGACAAAGCAACCCGGGGACGGCTTCGGCGCGAGTTCGTCGAGACCGAGGCGCGGCTTCGACAGGCGACCGCGCGCGGCTAGGGCAGTTCGCATCGACGCTGGCGATGCCCAGCATGTCCGGGAAGCGCTCAAAGGCCAGCTGTCGCGTCCGGCTGCTGTGCGGACGCTCGAAGGCTGCCGCGTCGCCGGCGCGAGCCCGCGCTACGAGCTCTTCGTCCACGCCCGCCAACCTAATACAGTTCCGACCAGCCCGAAATAGTTTGGGCGGCCGGCAGGCGGCTCAGGTGCCGGGCGGCACCGCTTCCGGGGGCGTGATGGTACCGTTTCGGATCTTAGCCCGGATCTCCAGCACCTGGTCGATCAGGTCTTGGGGGACCACGCTGCTTGGCGTGCTGAAGCCGGTAGCGTCGTCCTGGAAGGAAAAAACCTGCTGGCCGGCTTTGAACTGGCCGGACTGGAGGCGCTGAACCGCGAGGGCGACCGCCCGGTCCACTCGCTTGATGGCGGAGCTGATCACGGCCGGGCTGACGTAGGCCTGATCGTTGTCCGAGCCGATCGCGTACGCCGACGCATCGTAGGCGGCATCGATGTACCCGGTGGCGCAGCGGCCGGTGACTTCGAACAGAATATCCGCGCCACCGGAGATTTGCGTGATGCCGAGCTGCTTGCAGAACGCCGTGTCCTGTGAATCGGAATACGTGATCTTGAAGATCGCACCAGGATCGACCGACCGGGCACCGGCGACGTATCCCGCGATGTAGGGATCGACCGCCGGGCCGTGATTCGAACCGAGGACGCCCAGCACGTTGTGCGTCGCGCTACCAACCTTGTTCTTTTCGAGGAGCCCGGCCAACGCCCCCACGAGGTAGGCGGGCTCCTGCGACTTGAAGAACAGGTCCGTCACGTTGTCCAGGTCGACCGCCTGACCATTGTCGTCGACCGGCGCCGCATCGACCAGGGCAAATTTCTGGCTGGTGTGAAGCTGGGCCGCCCGCCAGACCGCGGTGGCCATATCCGGCGATACGGCGATCACCAGCTTTGGATGGGTGGCGACGCAGCGTTGCAGGTTGCCGAGATAGTCCGAGGTCGCGTGCGATGCCATGACCTGAACGTGGGCCCCCACGCTACGGGCACCGTCGGCAGCGAGCTGGTTGAACGTATGCGGGGTCAGCCCGTCGGCGTCCGTCGCCAGGCAGACACGGAAGCCGCTGATATCCTGCGAGGCGCCCGGTTCACCGCAGGCGGTCACGACCATTGCCAGAAGGGCAACGAGCAGTCGCCGGCCTACGCGACGCTCCTCCGCGTCAACTCTTCCTGTACGGCTTGCCGACGGCGGCGGGAGCGATCGCCCTCCCCATCGCGCCAGCCAGGACGATGATCGTAACTAGATACGGAAGCATGCCAAGGAACTGAATAGGAAGTTTTACGCCCGCGATCTGCAGGCGGCTGCCAACGGCGTCCGAAAAGGCGAACAATTGCGAAGCGCCGAAGGCACCGAAGGGATTCCATTTTCCGAAGATCATCGCGGCGAGCGCGATGAAACCACGGCCGCCGGTCATGTTTGGCAAGAAATTGCCGATCTGCTGCAGGCTAAAATACGAGCCGCCCAGGCCGGCCAGGGCGCCGCTCGCGATCACGTTCACATAACGCATGCGATAGACGTTGATGCCCGCCGTCTCTGCGGCGGCCGGATGCTCGCCGCACGCGCGGGTACGAAGCCCCCACCTCGTCTTGAAGACCAGGAACCAGACGCCCACGACCGCAAGCAGCATGGCGTAGGTCACGAACTGGTTCTGAAAAAAGATCCGTCCAAGCGCCGGGATGGCCGAAAGGATGGGGATGTCCCAGTGGGGAAGGGTGCCCGGGCCGATGGTCGTCGAGTTCTCGATGTACGTGCGGTAAAAGACGCCGGTGATCCCGACGGCCAGGATATTGATAACCATGCCGGAGACAATCTGATCGACCAGCAAGCTGATCGATAGCGCGGCGTGCAAGCTCGCAATCAGCATCCCCGCAACGATGGCGGCGAGCAGGCCGAGCCAGAGGTTGTGCGTCGCCAGCGCAACGGCAAAGCCGATGAAGGCGCCCGTGAGCATGATGCCCTCGAGCGCGATGTTGACGACGCCCGAGCGCTCGCAGAGGATCCCGCCCAGGGCGGCGAGGGTCAGCGGTGTCGCCGTGACCAGCGTCTGGGCCAGAAGACCGACCATGTCCTGGCGCTGAAGGAAATCCATCACACGATGGCCTCGTCGCGGTCGGCGATCTGCAACTCCTGGAGCGGTTCCTCGCGCAGGCGGAAGAGCCAGCGCACGATCACGGGCGCTGCCACAAAGATGATGACCATCGCCTGGACCACGGAAACCAGGTCAGCGGAGACCTGGGTTTCGAGCTGCATGAAGCTGGCCCCGTTGCGTAGCGCGCCAAACAGGAAGGCGGCGGGCAGCACGGCCAACGGATTGCTGCGGGCCAGCAGGGCGACGGCGATGGCGTCGAAGCCGTAGCCAGCCGCCACAGTATCCGTCATGTGATGCGCCAGCCCGAGAATCTGGACGATGCCAGCGAGTCCAGCGAGTGACCCCGAGATTCCCATGCTGAGCGCCAGCATTCGGCCCACGGACATGCCGTTGGCCCGGGCGGCCATGGCATTGAAGCCGACGGATCGAAGCTGGAAACCCAGGGTGGTCCGCTCGATCAGGAACCACACGACCGGGACGGCGATCAGCGCGAGAATCAGGCCGAAGTGCAACCTGGTGTTGGGAATCAGAATTGGCAAGCGCGCGTTCGGATCGATATCCGGAGTCCTCGGCGTCGACACATTCTTCGCGAGCATCAGGCCGCCATCGATCAGGTAATTCGCCAAGAGAAATGCAACGTAGTTCAGCATGATGGTCGTGATCACTTCGTGGGCGCCAAAACGAGCCTTGAGCGCGCCGGCGATACCGGACCAGATGAAGCCGCCCAGCATGCCGGCAACGAGCGCAAGCAGAATTTCGATCGGTCCGGGGAGGCCGCGAACGCTATAGGCGACGAAAACGCCGGTCAGGCCCCCGACATAAAACTGTCCCTCGGCGCCAATGTTGAACAGCCCGGCCTTGAAGCCGAGCGCGAGGGCAAGCCCAAGAAAGACATACGGTGTTGTCGCCACCAGCGTTTCGGCGAACGCATCATGGTTTGTGAACGCGCCCTGGAAGAGCGCCGTCAGCGCCTGGATCGGGTCAGAACCGGTGACGAAAACAGCGATGCCAGCCACGACGAAGCCGCAGATGACCGACGCCAGTGGGACAACCACGGCGCTGACGAACCATGAGGGCAGCCGGCGGGTGATCATCCGGCCCCAGCCATCAGCAAGCCAATCTTGTCGCGATCGATCCCCGCGCCTTCGAGCTCGGCCACGATCTTTCCCCGATACATGACGGCGACTCGATCTGCCAGGGACAGGACTTCGTCGAGTTCCGACGACACCAGCAGGATGGCGAGGCCCTTGTCGCGCTGACTGACCAGGCGACTGTGCACGAACTCGATCGAGCCAACGTCCAAACCACGCGTTGGCTGGCTGGCGATGAGGAGTTTGGGCTGGGCGCTCAGCTCGCGGGCCAGGACGACTTTTTGTTGATTTCCACCGGAGAGCGATCCGGCCGGCTGCTCCGGTGACTGGGCGCGGATGTCGAAGGCTTTCATCAACTCGAGCGCATGGTCCCGGATGACACGCAGCAGGCGAACCAGGCCGTTGGCGTAGGGCGGCCGATCGAACTCACTGAGGACGAGATTGTCCGCGATGGAGAACTCAAGGATCAGTCCCATCCGATGACGGTCAGCGGGCACGTTGCTCAGCCAGCGCAGACGCGATCGGGTCGAGCGCCGGGTGATGTCGCGGCGGCCGACGGCCACTCGTCCCGCCCGGACGGGGCGCGTACCGAGCAACGACTCGACCAGTTCGTTCTGGCCGTTGCCCTCAACGCCGGCAATACCGACGATTTCCCCAGATCGGACGGTAAGGTTGACGCCTTCGACGACTGCGTGGTGACGATCGTCCTGCACGACCAGGTCGTGGATTTGCAGCACCGCATCCGCCGGGTGGGCCGGGCCCTTGTCAACTCGAAGCAGCACGGACCGGCCGACCATCATCTGGGCCAGCTGCGCCTGCGTGGTGGCGTTGGGCGCGGTCGTCCCGACGACTTTCCCGCGACGCATGACCGTGATCCGGTCGGCGACGACCATGACTTCGGCCAGCTTGTGCGTGATGAAAATCACGGCGGCGCCTTCCTGCACGAGCGACCTGACGATCTGGAAGAGGCCTTCGGTTTCCTGCGGCGTGAGCGCGGCGGTGGGTTCGTCCAGGATCAGCAAGCGCGCACCGCGGTACAGCGCCTTGACGATCTCGACGCGTTGTTGAAGTCCCACGGTCAGGTCGCCAACCTGCGCCCGAGGATCGACTTCGAGACCGTAACGAGCAGAGAGCTCACTGACCGTCCGCGCGGCTCTGTCGATGTCGATGACGCCTGCGCCTCGCACGATCTCGCGGCCGAGCATGATGTTCTCAACGACAGAAAGCCGTGGGATCAGCATGAAGTGCTGGTGCACCATACCGATGCCCAGCTTGATGGCGTCCTGTGGCCCGTCGATCTGGGCGGGCCGGCCGTCGAAGCTAATCTCTCCGGCGTCGCGCGTGACCATGCCGTAGACCACGTTCATCAACGTGGACTTGCCGGCGCCGTTTTCGCCGAGCAGAGCGTGGACCCGGCCCCAATCAACGACCAGGTCCACGCTATCGACCGCCCTTAAGCGTCCGAAGGACTTACGGATCCCTCGGAGCTCGAGTGCGGGTGCTTCGCTAGGACGTGACGCCGGTTGTGATGCTGCCGTTCTTCAAGCCGCTCTCAGCCTGCGTGACTTTCGCCTTGACATCCGACGAAATCTGCGAATCAAATTGATGGTACGGCGCGAGGCCGATGCCATCGTTCTTGATGTCGAACGTCTTAACGCCCGGCGTGAATGAGCCGTGGACCACGTCGGCGATTGCCGCCTTGACCGCCACGTCGAGGTGCTTCTCAGCGCTCGTGATCAGGCAGCTGTCGACCTCGGGGTACGAGATGTACTGATCGACGTCGACACCGATGCACTTCTTACCCTGTTCCTTTGCGGCAACCAGGGCGCCGTTGCCGGTATTGCCGCCGACGCCGAAGACGATGTCAGCCCCCTGCCCGAAAAAGGTCAGCGCCTGCTGCTTGCCCCAGTCGGGATCGTTGAAGTCCTTGGCGCCACTTTCAGGCTGATAGATCGTCAGGACCTTGACGGCAGAGTTGACGCTCTTGGCCCCGTTCTTGAAGCCTTCGACGTAGTGCACGACCGGCGGCACGCTTTGCAGGCCGGCGACGACGCCGAGTGTGTTCGTTTTGGTCAGCTGGCCGGCGAGCACCCCCGCCAGGTAGCCCGGCTGGTCCTCTTTGAAGAGCAGGCCCAGCAGGTTGGAGGGCGGCGTCTTGTCCGTGAAGTCGGCGTTGTCGACCATGATGAACTTGATGCCGGGATTCGCCTTGGCGGCCGCGATCGTGGCATCACCAAGCTTGAAGCCGACGGTCACGATGACGTCGTACTTCTGATCGACGAAGAGGCCGATGTTCTTCGGGTAGTCGTCCTCACTACTGGACTCGATGGCCCTCCCCTGGACGCAAAGGCTGGAATCCTGCTGGGCTTTCACGACGCCCTGGTAGGAGTCGAAGTTGAAGGACTTGTCGCTCAACTTGCCGACGTCCGTGACGAGACCCACCTTCCAGGTTTTGGAACAACTCGACGCGGCCGGTCCCGAAGTCCCGCCGCAGGCCGCCACCACCGTGGCCAGAAACAGGATGGCACCGAGGCTAAGCAAACGAGCGGCTGGTTTCGTCATACGTCCTCCCCTAAACAGAGCAAATTGGCCCCTCGATTCCGGGCGATTGTAGCACTTAAATATTCGAAATCATTCGAGAATTCGCCCGCCTGTCCGAGATCGGTCAGAGGCCGGTCGTCAGGGGGCCGGTGACGAGCAGGTCCGAGATCGTCTGCAGACGCTGGCGAATTGCGGCCGTGAGCCGCGGGTCGGTGAGCCGGCGCAGGCCCACCGCATGCTCGGCCAGGCCGACGGCGTGCACTCCGCCGAACCAGCGGCCGGCCGCAGCGTCGCCGACGGCGAGCTGGACGCCCCGGTCGATGAATTTCACCGAGCTCGTCAAGAGGCAGGGCGGCGGGTTGAGACCGTCCGTGGTCCCGGCGCCGATGCAGAGCCGGCCGGCCTCGGCCGCCGCCTCGAGCGCTCCGATCCCCGTGCTGCCCCCGGCGCCGAAGATCAGGTCCGCGCCCTGACCGATGAAGGTCCGCGCCTGGGCCCCGCCCCAGCCCGGGTTGGCATACGGCGCACCCTCCGACGCCGGCTGGTAGGCACCCAGCAACCGGATGTCGGGCCGTACGTAGCGGGCGCCGTGCTCGAAGGCCAGCCGATTTGAACGGTCCTCGGCACCCTCCGGGCCGTAGACGCCGGCGACGATGCCCGTCCTGGTCACCATGCCGGCCAGCGCCCCGGCCAGAAAGGCGGCCTGATCCTGGCGAAAGCTGAGCACCAGCAAGTTCGGCTGGTCGTCCGGGACCACGATCGGGTCCACCAGCAGGAAGTGCGTCGCCCGGTTGGCGCGGGCTGCATCGGCGACGGCGTCGGTCAGCAGGAAGCTGCCGGCGATCACGAGATCGTCGTGGTGGTCGGTGGCGGCTTGCAGGTTGTGCCGATAGTCAGACGGCCGCCTCGAGATAATCCGTTCGGCGTGGGCGCAGGGATGGTCGCGCAGCGCCGCGCTGACGCCACGCCAGCCGTCGACATCGACAACTGATTGCGACCCGCTGACGTCCGTGACGAAGCCGACCCGAAAATTCGTCGGGCAGGAGGCCGTCGCAGCCGGCGTCGGCGTGGCGGCCGGACGCATGCCGGTCGCTCCCGCCTGCACCAGCAGCAGCAGGCAGACGACGAAGACGAGAACGCCGGCGGTTAGGTACCGAAGAGGCGATCGCCGTAGTCGCCCAGGCCGGGCAGGATGTATTTCTGGGCGTTCAGCTGGCGATCCCTCGCCGCGGCGAAGATCTGGACGTCCGGGTGGGCCGCCTCCAGCGCCTCGATCCCCTCGGGAGCCGCCACGACGCACACTAGGCGAACGCTTGCCGGCTTGTATTCCTTCATGATCTCGACCGCCTTGCGGGCGGTCCCGCCGGTGGCGAGCATGGGATCGAGGATCATCACCACCTTGCCGTCGATATCGGGCGGGAGCTTGACGTAGTAACGGGAAGCGACGGCCGTCCGCTCGTCACGCTCGAGGCCGATATAACCGACCGTCACGTGGGGCAGCAGCTGGAGAACCGGGCCGACCAGCCCCAGGCCGGCGCGCAGGATGGGGACCGCGACCACCCGGTCGGCGATGGCATGGCCGTCAGTCGTCTCCAGCGGCGTCTGCGTCTTGAGGACGCGGCTCCGGAGGTCGTGGGTCGCCTCGTAGAGCAGCAGCGTGATGATCTTGTCCGACGCTTCACGGAACTCGTCCGGTGTCGTCTCGCGGTCGCGTAGCCGGGTCAGGTAGTGCGCGACGAGCGGGTGGTCGACGACGTGGAGGCTCATGCCCCCTCCCTGACCCTCCCCCGCGAGCGGGGGAGGGAATTTGCCGCGCCTGCCCCCCGCGAGCGGGGGAGGGAATTCTCGGACCAGTTGCTCTTCGGCTTGCGCGGCGTGAAGCGGCACGCGTAGCTCGCCTCGTCGATGCGCTTCGTCAGGCCGTCGATCCAACCGTAGGCGAGCGCTTCTTCCACCGACTCGTCGTAAGAGATCCCCGACTTGCCGGACGCCTTCTTGTAGTAGACAACCCAGATTTCTTTCTTGTCGTTATGGTGTTTCACCAGCCAGCGCCGCCACTCGGCCGGCGTCCGCACCGTCAGCGTCTCGCCAAGGTCCATCTAGGCCTTGACCGGCGTCAGTTGCTGGATCGCCGCCAGGGCAACCCGAAACATCGGGGTCAGGTCGAGGGCGGCGACCCGACTGGGCTCGATGTCCGCCTCTCCGGGTTCGTTGACGACGGTCAACACCGACCCGCCGCGCAGTTTGCGAAGGGCGCAGATGACAAAGATCGTCGACGATTCCATGTCGTTGCAGAGCACCTGCGCCCGATGCCAGACCTGGAGCGCCTGCTCGAGCTCTTCGCGGCGGGGCATCGTGCTGGCGTGCAGATCGGTGTAGAGCGAATCGTGGCTGCGGACGATACCGGCGTGCGTCCGATGGTTCAGGTTGCGGCCGGCGGCGAGCATCGACTGGGCGAGCTCGAAATCGGCGACCGCCGGATAGCCGAGGGGGACGTACCCCGGGGTGGTCCCCTCGTCCCGGACCGCCGCGGTGGCGACCACCAGGTCGCCAAAGCCGACGCCTTTTTGGATCGAGCCGGTGGTCCCCACCCGGACGAAGGTCTTGGCGCCGATGGCCATCAACTCCTCGACGGCGATCGCGGTCGAAGGTGAGCCGATGCCGGTCGAGCAGATCGATACCTGCCTGCCATCGAGCTCGCCGGTGAAGGTGGTGAACTCGCGGTTGCGGGCAATCAGTCGCGGGCGATCGAGCAGCTTCGCAATCGATTCCACACGACCGGGGTCGCCGGGGAGGAGCACCGCGTCGCCGACGTCGCCAGGTTTACAACGGATGTGGTACTGGAGCTCCCCCATGCCGACACGGAGTTTAACGTGAACGCATCGACGGCGCATCGGCGCGAACCCCCCACCCTGCCCTCCCCCACAAGGGGGGAGGAGATTACTGCTACTGGCTCCAGGAGCTGGCTTCGCTACGCGCCGTGAAGGTGTCGCCCATGAAGATCCGAAGCAGGGGAGAGTCGATCGGCTGGCGGTAGGTGATCGTCACGTGAATCGCCGAGTTCTTGGTTCGCTCGAGAAGCGTCGGTGAGACCGAGACGCCTACGTGATCGGGATTCAGGTCGCCGAGGTTTTCCAGCACCGTCTGGCAGACGGCGGCATCAGCGTAGCCCTGCGGATGTGACAAACCACCGATCACCGCCCAGCAGGGCGTCCGGCTGTCGGCGGCCTCGAGGCTGCTGCCGGCGACGTAGGCGGCTTCCTGCGCCGCGTGGCTGACCTTGGCCGCCGTTAGCGCGACGCCCAGGAACTGCACGCCCATCACGCCCAGCGCGAAGAGGAAGGCGATCACCAGGGCGAACTCGGCCCCCGCCTGCCCGCGCGAGGCACGTTGCACGACTCCAGCATCCGCCAGCCGGGTTGCCGGTTGCGTTACGCGTCCAGGCGCTCGATTCCCGAGGCGGTCACCCGCCGCAGCAGCAGGACGCGGGGCGCCGCGCTGCCACCCACGCGGAAGGCGGCCGCAACTCGATCCGCAACGTTCGTGGCATCCGCGGCCGTCCGGGCGTGGATGGTCGCCAGCGGCTCGCCGGCCGCGACCCGGTCGCCGACTTTCTTTTCCAGCACGATGCCGACGGCAAGATCAATCGGCGCATCCTTTCGATCGCGTCCAGCGCCGAGCGCCTTGCCGGCCAGCGCGATCTCGAGCGCGTCGGCGCTCGCGATGGAACCCGCGGTCGAGGCGAGCACGGGCCGCTGCACCGGCGCTGTCGGGAGGAGGCCTGGGTTCTCGGTCACCCGTGGGTCGCCGCCCTGCGCCGCGATCAGCTCGGCAAGCTTGCCCAACGCGCGGCCGTCGGTCAGATAGCGCTTGAGCTCCACCCGGGGAACCCCGGCCAACCGGAGCATCTCGGCGCCCAGGCGAAGCGAAAGCGCCTCCAGCTCGGCGGGCCCACGACCGGCGAGCGTCTCGATGGCCTCTTTGACCTCCAGGGCGTTGCCGACGGCGCGGCCAAGCGGCTGCTCCATGTCAGTGATGTAGGCCACGGTCTCACGGTTGGCCTGCGTTCCCAGGGTGACGAGCGCGCGGGCCAACGCCTCGGCCTCCGGGATTGTCGCGATGAAGGCCCCCCGGCCGGCCTTGACGTCGAGCAGGATCGCGTCCGCCCCGGCGGCCAGCTTCTTGCTCATCACGCTGCTGGCAATCAGCGGCACCGAATCGACGGTGGCGCTGGCGTCGCGCAGCGCGTAGAGAACTCGGTCGGCCGGCACCATGTCCGCCGTCTGGCCGGCAATCGCGATCCCGATCCGGCGCACCTGCTCGATGAAGCGATCGACCGGCAGATCGACCTGGAATCCGGGGATCGCCTCCAGCTTGTCGAGGGTCCCGCCGCTGTGGCCGAGCGCCCGGCCCGAGATCTTGGCCACCGGAACCCCGGCGGCGGCGACCAGCGGTGCGACGACCAGAGTGGCTTTGTCGCCGACGCCGCCGGTCGAGTGCTTGTCGACCTTTCGGCCGGGGATCGACGACAGGTCCAGCTGGCGTCCGCTCGCGGCCATCGCCAGGGTCAACGTGGACGTTTCGGCGTCGGTCATGCCGCGCAGGCGCACCGCCATCAACCAGGCGGCCAGCTGGTAGTCGGGGATGGTGCCCCGGGCGGCGCCGCTGACCAGGAAGCGGATGCCCTCGTCCGTGTGGGCCTGACCATCGCGCTTCTCCCGGATCAGGTCGAGCGCCGTCACGCACGAAGTGTAATTTGGGGCGCGTGTGGCTGAAGCTGATCGGGTTGATCGTCCCGCTCGGGCTCGACACATTTGCGGTCGCCGCCGCACTCGGGATCGCCGGATTGAGTCGAAGGGATCGCGCCCGGGTCACCGTCCTCTTCACGGCCTTCGAGATGGGCATGCCACTGGTCGGCTTCGTTGGCGGGACGCTCGTCGGTGGCACGCTCGGCCATGCTGCCGACTACCTGGCCATCGCGATCCTGATCGCGCTCGGCGCCTACATGCTGTGGCCGCGCCCTGAGGAGCGCGAAGATCAGCGCCTTAGCCTGCTGGCTCGAACGCGCGGCCTGGCCGCGCTCGGACTGGGCGTCAGCATCAGCCTCGATGAGCTGGCGATCGGCTTCACGCTCGGCCTGCTGCGACTCAATGTCCTGCTCATCATCGTGCTCATCGGCGCTCAGACATTTCTCGTGACGCAGCTTGGCCTGCGCCTCGGCCGTCAGGTTGGTGAGCGCGTTCGCGAGGGTGCCGAGCGGGTCGCGGGTGTCGCGCTCGCCTTGCTCGGGCTCGTGCTGCTGGCCGAGCAGCTATTTCACTAGGTACGAGTTCACCCCCGGGGCGGGGGCAAACTTGGTGTTGAATTGCACGAGCAGCGAAGGATGGCCGGGGGTGTAAGTGCCGCACCCGGTCGTGCCGGGACTGTTGCCCAGCACGTTGCCACCATTCAAATTCAGGTAGGCGCCGATGAACTCGCCGTTGATGGCGTACTGCGCGCTGGAGTTGCTGTCAGACGGCGACGTATTCCGCGGGCCCAGCTCGACGCCGGTCACGGTCATCGAGCCCGAGGGGTCGGCGTCGAACACCGTTCCCCAGACCTGGAAGCGAGGCACGTTCGAGGCGGCAGCGTTGAACGTCTCGCTCCAGACGGTCCCGTTGTTGCCGTTCGTCGGCGCGATGAAGAAGGCGATATTCGTGCTGCCTGTGGGGACAAAATGCGGGGCCACGAAGAAGACGCTGCCGTCGTTGGGTAGCAGCGAGTTGTCCGCGGAAAATACGCCGCCCTGGTCGAAGATGAACTCGACGCCGTTGGTGCCGTCGGCGGCGGGGGGCAGATCGGTCGTCCCGATGGGCGGCGAACCCGCGTAATGTGCCAGGCCGGTAGACGTGTTGGAGACATATCCACCCTGGATCGTGAGGTTCGCTCCAGAGGTGAAGTAATAGATGCCATTCAAAAAGATATACACACTGTTATTTCCGTTATCGCCGCTGCCAGGGATGGTCTGCGACGTCGTGTACTGGCCTGGCGTGTAGACGTATACCCATTTCGAGCTGCTCGAGTTGGTAATCGTCACGCCATTGATGACTTTGGATGTTCCGGGGGTAATGTGTTGCTTGGTCGGGTTGGTCCCGCCGGATAACTGCGACATGTCGGGCATGTGGTAGTCCGGCTCCGCATCCAATCCGGTTCCAAAATTGACCGGATTACTCCAGAAGGTAAACAGGCTGTGGTTGTCGCTCGCCGAGTTGACCGTCAGGTCGCCATTGACGTTAAGGAATGCCTGGTTGGGATTGGGCACATGGAACTTGGCGTTGCTCACGGTCAGGCCCATGATGCTGGCGTTGCAGACGTCGGTGCCGTCCTGGCCGTCGTCGATCTGCGTGTAGCCACCCTGGTCGTTCCAGATGGTGTTGCCGCTGCCACCGCTGGTGTAGGCGAAAAGGGCATACGTCTTGGCGTTGGTGCCGGCCTCGGCCGTCGCGGTGGCCAGGATGGCGACCTGGCTAAACCCCAGAATCTGGACGAACGTCGCCACGGCGTTATAGGTCACCGTGACCACAACCTGTTTGTTGTCATAGCCGGTAGGCGCGACGGCCGTAATGGTATAGCCGCCCTGGGTGTCAGTGACCGTGTGATTGATCGGCGCGGTGTAATAGGAGGAGTTCGGATCGTTGTTGGCGGGGTTCTGGTTGAAGACCGCAAACGTGTCGTCCAGCGCGTAATAGAGGGCATAGTTCGGCTGGCCGTTCGGGTTCGCGACCGTGCCAACCAGGCTTTGGGCGCCGGCGAGCGCCCCGGAGTCGACGGCATCCTGCATCAACCGGCGCTGGAAATAAAGACGGCCGGCGTCGATCGCCAGCGCCAGCATGCCGCAGATGGCGACCATCGCCAGGGCCATGATCACGATGGCCTGCCCGGAACGGCTTCGCCGTATTCTGATCAGCATCTCAGTACTCGGCCCTCATGGATGAGCCCGCCGACATCACGAACTGGGCGCCAGTCAGGTTTGAGATCATCCCGGTCATCGGCGCGAACAGGTAGGTGACGCGCACGGTCACCTCGTTGTTTCCGGTGGTTCGGTTCGGGCTCACCCAGATGAAGCCGGTGTTCGGCGTGTGGGGGAGGGAAGGCGAAGTGCACCCCCACTGCAAGCATGGGTCCTCCGTCAGCACCATTCCCCCGCCTCCGATCTTGGCCAGGGTGGCATTGATGATCACGGTGTCTGGATAGGTGCTGGCATAGTTGCTGCGCAACACCAGCTGGCGGGCGCCTTCGTGGGCAGCCTCGGCGATATTGATGTAAACAGCGATCGCACGCCCGAAGTCGAAAATACCCATCACCAGGAGAAAGAGCAGACCAGCGAGAAGCGAAAACTCCACCATCGCCTGACCGCGGGATTTGTGCCGCTTCATCAGTAGTTCGTCCGCATTTGCACAGAGACGCTCATGTGGATGGGGTTCCCCACCAGCTGCTGCATGAGTGGCGTGTAGAGCTGAAAGTCGTATTTCACGTTGACGGTCACGTAGTAGTTGGTTGTTGAGCCGCCGAGCCAATCGCTTACGCGGTTGCTTCCATCCGGGCATCCGAATGTGGACTGGGATGAATCGTGGGGTGGGCAGATGGTGACGGACTTCGGCGAGATGCCACTGTAGGTCAGCTCGGCAATCACCGCGTTGCTGATGTTCGTGTCGTTCTGCACCGGGCATGTTAGATAACTGGGTCCTGTGCAGGCGGGCGTGTCGGGACCCGTATAGATGTTGAGGATCGCGGCGCGAGCCCCTTCCCGGGCAGCGTTGGTCACCGCCACCTGGAAGTAGTAGGCGCGGCCGAAGTCGACCAGGCCAAACGTCAGGAAGGCGAGGACCGGCAGCACCATGGCCATTTCGACCAGCGACTGCCCGGCGCGGCCACGCCAGCGGTTGGTTTTCATGGATTCGTTACCCGGCGCCGGGGACCGACCAAAGGACCCAGACGCCTACTGCAGATAACGCAAACGGTAAGGGTCCGCAACTCGATTCCCGATCACGGCTCCTTACAGGTCCCGTTACGACTCGGGTCTCAACGGGTCGCGCGCAAATGAAGAAAAACGAGCACGCGTTCGGGAACGAATGTTCCGTATTGCGGCAATTAGGACCGGCCTATAAAGTCACCCCTGCGACCTGTCAGAAAGCCAGTTAGAGAAGGAAACGACTCTAGTCGGTCGCTGACGAGGGGACCGCAAGGTTCCCACTCTCGGATCGTGAGGTCCGAGGGCCCGGCCCGCAAGGGCTGGGGAGTCGGTTGTCGCAAGACGACCGGTTCTGTCAGTGACGAAGGTCTAGCTCGCAAGGGCCGGACTGGGCGGCGGGATGAAGGCTCGCTGGGTAACACCGGTGAGTTGTAAACCGTAACGACGGGTCGCATTCTTTTTTCGGGCCGGCGCCGTTGCATCAAGGAATGCGCCAGCGAGCCTTGCTTCTGTGGATCCTGGCTGCCTGGGCACTAGCCGGTTGTCAGGGCAACCCGACGTATGCCGGCTACCCGCCGATTCCCGGGCCGGCACCGGACACGGAGGTGGTCGCCGTCTCGCCAGAGATTGCGGCGGCCGACCATCCGGTCTTCTATTACCGGGATGCGCAAAATCCCAACCGGCTGCTCGCCTATGACTGGAGCGGCACCCTGCGCGGATCCCTAGCGGTCTCGGCCTCCGAGTTCAGCGCCACGCCGTCCGCCGATGGCAGGTTTCTTCTGCTGATGGGCGCGCACCTGGTGAGCGGGGGGCAGGTGCTCGGCCGAGTGTCGCCGGGAACCTGGGCGGGGGATGGGGTGCACCTGTGCACGTTCCTGAACCACCTTGGTGGGCCTGGCCAGCCCCGGACGAGGCAGCTCTCCGCCAATTCGTTCGAGGGTATCGATACTCCCGCAACCCTGTTTTATGAGTCGGTCGCCGGCGAAAGGCGCAGGCTGCTCGACTATGGCGAATTCGGGCCGCACGGCGGCCCCGCGGTGCTGGCGTGCAACGCGGCGAAAGACCGGGCCGTGATCGGCGGCAGCTTCGTCGGAAGTATCTCCGGGCTCGCGATGATTCGACTATCCGATGGCCACGCGATCTCCCAACAACTGGGTGCGTCGCACCGCGGGCCGGAGGGGACCCTGGTGTCGCCCGACGCATCACTCCTTGCGCTAGGGAGCACGGGTGGGGTATCGATGCCAGGTGGCGATGCGTTCACCGTCTTTCGAATACCGAGCAACGAAGTCGTTGCGCAGATTGCCGGCTCGGGAGCCGACGCGTTTTCGGCCGACGATACGAAAGTGCTGACCGTCGAGGACGTCGGCGGGAGCAACGAACACCAGCAGTACCAGGTCATCGATCTGGCGACCGGGCGGTCGATCTGGAACGCCGTGCTGTCGCCGGGAACCGTGCTGACCCGGCCCGGGACCGGCGAGTTCCTGGTGGCGTCCCGCACACATGAGTTGAGCCGAACGCGAGTGAACAGCACCGATACCTTCGAAGACGTCTGGCTGGTGTCAGCGGATGGCTCGGCCCGGCTCCTGCTCAAGCACGCCGCGCCACTTCAATAAGACCAGCCGACTCGTCCCCGACGAGTTAGCGGCGATTCGGGTACGAGTACTGGCTGGCAATCCAGACGCCGCTGCCGTAGTCGATGGCCACCCACTCGGTCGTTCGGTCGCAGGCACCGCTGCAGAGCAACTGCCAGGTGCCATTGAAGGTCACGATCCAGGCCCAGTGGTGCACCGGCAGGTCGAATCCGGTATTGAAGTCCTCTCGGACCTCGGCTGAGGTGACGCCCAGGGCGCCGGGGTCCACGTGTTCCCAGGCCGCTTGAATCGCCTGGGTCCGGGTCAGGCCGCCGCGAGGCGGCCCCGCCGCCTGCGTCTTTCCCCAGAGGAGGATGCCCAGCGACGCCAGCGACAGGATGCCGACCACGGAACAGATCAGGTAGAGGCGTTTGGTCGAGATCCGCCAGGCCGGAACCAGAAGCATCATCGTTGCAACGCGCCCGGCCGGTCGGGCTTGTCAGGCGGCTGAACTTACGACAGGAATTCGAGCAGCAGCCGGTTCAGGCGATCGGGTTGGTCGAGCGGTACCCAGTGGGAGCCCTCGAAACGCTCATAGCGCCATTGACCTTCGATAGCCTGCGCTGATCGCGTCATCGCTTCTTCCGTCAGGTACAGATCGCCGGTGCTCCAGATCCCGAGCGTGTTGGCCTTGACCGCCGGCAGCCGCGGTCCGCCGGTCCGGCCGAGGATTGCCTGAACCGGGAGATTCGCCCGGTACCAGTTGAGCGCCGGAGTGAGTGCGCCCGGTTCGGAAAGAGTCTTGACGTACGCATCGGTGTCCTTCGCACCGGCGAGAAACAGCCGAAACAGGTACCAATCGTCCCGCTGGATCAACTCCTCGGCGGTGCCCTCGAACAAAAACAGCAGGCGGTACCAGCCTTTCTGGAGTTCCTCGAGCGACGGCTTCGCGCCGGTTCCAGGAGCCCCGACGGAGATGGCAACGAGGCGATCGACGCGCTCGGGAACTAACGCCGCCAGCAGCCAGGCCACGCCGGCGCTCCAGTCGTGCCCGACGACGTGCGCCCGCTCGATTCGCAGCGCGTCGAGAATGCCAGTTACGTCTCGGACGATGGTGGAGAGGCGGTAGTCTGCGACGTTCGGTGGCTTGCTGCTTATTCCACGTCCACGCATGTCCGGCACGATCGTGCGAAAGCCGTTCTTTACGAGCGCGGGCACCTGGTTGCGCCAGAGATCACCCGTATCGGGAAAGCCGTGCAGCAGGATGACCGGCGTGCCCGACCCCTCATCCCGAACGTGGAACTGAAGCCCGTTGGCCTCGACCAACTCGAGCTCCATCTTAGAATCAAACCGGATGGAGCCCACCAACTCCGGGACGTTCGAGACCCTGCTCAAGCGCGGGGAGCTGATCGAGTCGACCTCCGAGATGACCCCGGATTACCTGCGCGAGCTGAAGCACACGTTGATCGTCTCGGGCGACACGGAACTGATCTCGGCCCCCGCCTATTACCTGGCCGCCAAAAAGGCGCCCAGCGTCAATGCGTTCATGACCGGCATCGCCATCATCCAGGACGAGCTGGCCCACGCCCACATCGCCTTCCACATCCTCGAAGAGCTGGGCGAGAGCCAGGAGGCGCTGATCTTCAAGCGCGACCCCAAGGCGTTTCGCTATCCATACGCCTTCGACGTCCCGCTGGAAAGCTGGACCGAGCTGGTTGTAGCCAACGCGATGTACGACCAGGCTGGCTTCTGCCTGCTGGGTGACATCCACGAGCAGTGCTCCTACGGGCCCTGGAAACGGGGACTCGTGAAAGTCATGGCCGAGGAGAACTTTCACCTGCGCAACGGCCGCAACTGGTCGAAACGCATCAGCCAGGCCGGCGGCGCCGCCAAAGAGGAACTGCAGCGCGCCATCGACTGGATGTTTCCCCTGACGGTCGAGTGGTTCGGCCTCCCGGACAACCTCAAGCAGCACAGTGCCCAGCTGGACTATCGGTTGAAAGGCCTGACCAACGACCAGTTGCGGCAGCAGTGGCTCTCGACCGTGGTGCCGTTCATGGAATCGATCGGCATCCGGGTGCCGGCCCACCAGGAAAACAGCCATTTCGTCCTGGACTATCCATTCCCGTGCACCTTCGACGCGGACGCGAAGCGGTGGGACTTCAAGGATCCCTGCACCTGGGATGATGTGCTGGCTCGCTGGCGCGCCCGCGGCCCGCGGAACGCCGAGATGGTGGCCCTGTTCCAGGAGAGCTTCGCCAAGTTCCAGGTGCAGGTATGAGCCCCCATCCTACCCTCCCCCGCAAGCGGGGGAGGGAAATTTCGCTCCAGGCCCGGGTCTGGTCGGCGCTGGCCGAGATCAACGACCCCGAGATGCCGGTCAGCCTGGTCGACCTCGGCATCGTCTACGGCATCGACGTGGCGGAGGGGATCGTGCGGATCCGGTTGACGTTCACCGCCATGGGCTGCCCGGCGAGCGACCTGCTCGTGGGGGATATCCGTGAGCGGATGCTCAGAGAACCCGGCGTCGATGACGTCGTCATCGAGGTGGTCTGGGATCCGCCCTGGTCGTCGGACCGGCTGACGCCGGAGGGTCGGGAGGCGTTGCGGTCCTGGGGTCTTTCGGTCTGATGGGGTACAGCCGGGTTCACGCGAACGTTCGCGAGTACGACGTCTTTGCCCGCAAGGCGAGGGTCGAGCCGCTGCGCCAGGTCGGCAGCGTGGTCGCGCCGGACGACGACCTGGCGATGGCCTACGCCCGCGCCACCTACGACGAGGAGCGTTGGGTGGAGATGATGATCGTGCCCCGCGATGCGGTGATCCGGCTGTGGGCTCCGGGAGAGTCGGAGAGCTGAGTCTCTACTCGCTCGTCAAGAGCCTCGCCGACAACAAGCAGCTGCTCGGGATGCGCTACGCGGAGTGGTGCATCGCCGCGCCCAGCCTGGAGGCGGACATCGCCGCGGCGGCCATGGGCCTCGACGACATCGGGCACAGTCGCGTGCTGTACGGATCGCTTCGCGAGCTCGGGACGCCCGATGGGATCGACGAGAGCAGTTATGCGAACGTCCCCTATCTCGACAAACCGTGGACCGATTGGGCCCAGTTCGTGGCCGCGAATGCGGTGCTGGACAGCGCCTTCACGCTGATGATCGAGGCGCTGGCGAACGGCAACGTCGAGGTGTTGCGCAGCCGCCTCAAGAAGATGTTGCAGGAAGAGCGCTACCACTTCCTGCATGGCCGAAGCTGGATGCGGGAGGCGAAGGCCCCGCCGGCGATCGACCGGGCGTGGCGCGAGTCGCTGGAATGGATCGGTCCCGAGGGTGCGGATGTCGACGAGCTGCATCGGGACGGCCGCCTCGCCTTCGATGTCCGCGAGCTGCGCCGGCTGCTGGCCGAGCGCGTCGAGAGCACAGCGCCGCCGGCCGAGATCGATTGGGCGAAATGGGACCGGATTCGGCGGCGCACCGAGCCGGGAGGCATCGACCAGGCGACGCTCGAGATGCTGCAGGGCCTGGCGGAGAAGCGGTACATGCCGGTGAGTTCATGACCCCCCACCCTGACCCTCTCCCGCAGGGGGGAAGGGAAGATCTCGGCAAGCCGCGCTGTCCGTTCTGCCAGGCGACGAACACCGAGGTGATCTCGCTCTTCGGCAGCCAGGTGATGACGATGCAATGCCGGTGCCGGGCGTGCGGCAGTTTCTTCGAGGCCAGTAAATACTGAGCTGAGCGCATGGGAGGAGGGGACGATGGCTGAGGGGACCGTCTTTGGGTGTTTTTCCATCGGGAGCGTGGCCGCGACCTATGACGAGATTTACGTGCCGCGGATCTTCATCCCCTGGGCGCGGCTCTTACTGGAACGGGCGGACCTATCGCCGGGCGAATCCCTGCTCGACGTCGCGACCGGACCCGGCACCGTCGCCCGGCTGGCAGCCGAGCAGGTGGGTCCGCGGGGTCGCGTGCTCGGTACCGATATCAGCGCCGCCATGATCGGGATCGCCCAGAAGAAGGCCATCGCCGGTGAGGCGGCGGCCATCGAGTACCTGGTCGCCCCGGCCGCCCCGCTCCCGGTGGCGGATGGGAGTTTTGACGTGGTCACCTGCCAGCAAGGGCTGCAATTCTTTCCCGATCGCCCGGCGGCGTTGAAGGAGATGCATCGCGCCCTGCGACAGGGTGGACTACTGGTCGCGGCCGTTTGGCGCGAAATCGCGCTGCAGCCGAGCTTTGCGGCCATCGATGGCGCGCTCCGGGAACGCCTCGGTCCGGACGCTGCCGAGCCCTATGGAGCGCCGTTCCGCGGACCGGGAAAGGCGCAGCTGCGCCAGGCGCTGGTTGACGCGGGCTTCAAAAATATCGCCGTCGACGAATACCGGCTGCCGCTCATCTACGAAGCCGGAATCGCGCAGGCGCTGGCGACGCTGGCCGCCTCGCCGGTGGCGACGACGGTGGCGGGGCTGACCGACGACGAGCGGGCTCGGCTGTGGGAGGCCGGCCGGCGGCGGCTCGAACCGCTGCTGGTAGACGGCGCGGTCAGCACCGAAATGGTGTCGCACCTGGCGGTAGCGACGACTTAATAGCGATCATCCGTTTGCGAACCGCAGTTTGGAGTTGCGGCCCGATTAGCTTGGCCCTTACGCTTACGCCCGCGACCTGTCAGAAAGCCAGCCGATGAAGGAAACGACATCGGTAGGCCCCCGAACCCCGGGCCCGCAAGGACTCGGTTAGTACGGAGCGAAGGTCCTCTCGGAAACGGGTGGACTGGGCGGCGGTAAGGACTCGTTGGGTCACACCGGCGGGTTATCAACCGTAACGACGGGTCGCTTCAACTTTCTGCAGGTTCTGCCGGCTTTGCCTTCCCAAGCTCGGCAGACCTGTGCGTCGCTAGTTCTTGAGCTCGGTGGGGATGATCGTGCGCCTGAGCAGCTCGGTGCCGCGGAGCAGCTGGGCTTCGGCGGGAATACCGACCGGCCAGTCGGTGAGGAAGTGCTGGAGATCGTCCACGCCCTTCATCGGGTGACTGGCAAGACTGAACACGACATCCTCTTTCTGCAGTCCGGCGTGCTGAGCTGGCCCGTTGGGGTCGACATGGACGACCCGGACGCCGCTTTCCTGGTCCAGATGGTAGTAACGAGTGATGCGGCGGTGGATCGGCCACGACTCGCCGGTGATGCCCAGGTAGGAGCGGATCACCCGGCCGTCGCGGATCAGCAGGGATACCACGCGTTGGGCGGTGTTACTCGGGACGGCGAAACAGATACCCTGCGCCATGGCGATGATGGCGGTGTTGATGCCGACCACCTGGCCCCGGGTGTCCACCAGCGGCCCACCCGAGTTGCCGGGGTTGAGCGCGGCGTCGGTCTGAATGATGTTCTCGATGGTCCGGCCGCTCTGGGCCCGCATGGTCCGGCCCAGGGCGCTTACGACGCCGGTCGTCACCGTCGACTGAAACCCAAACGGATGGCCGATCGCGACCACCAGCTGGCCGACGCGAAGCTGCCCGGAATCGCCAAGCCGGGCATGGGGAAGGCCGGTGCCGGTCGCCCGCAAGACCGCCAGGTCCGTATGCGGATCCTTGCCGACCAGGTCCGCCTTCAGCGTCGTACCATCGCGGAGGGTGAGCTCGTACGCCTTGACCGCGCTAGCCACATGGCTGTTGGTGAGGGCGTAGCCGTCCGGCGTGATCAGCATGCCGGTGCCGACGCCGCTGACGCCGACGACCGCCGGCCCCACGGTGTCGACCACCGAAATCACCGCCCGCGAGTAGGCGTCAAGCAGCTCGAGGTCAGAGACCATTTGCCGGGGGTGGTACCCATTCCAGGAGTACCTAAACAACAACCTATGATTGGTTGCTGATGGAGCCGCCCGACTTCACGAATCGGATTCTGGACTTCGGCCGGATGATGGACGGGGAGAATCGCGACAGCAAGGATCCCCAGGACATTGCGCACTGGCGCGCGGTCTACACGGAAATGGTGCGCTTCAAAGAAGGACTCCTCGCCCAGGCGCAGGCGGAGATCGAGAAGGTCCCCGCGATGAAACCGGAGCTCGCCGGCAACGACATCCCGTTTATCGAGGCGGAGTTGCAGAGGCTCCGCCGCGGGCTGGCGTTCTGGGAGGCGCGCCAGACCAAGGGCGGTTAGCCCGGCCAACCGGCCCAGCCCGGCATCGGCCGGTCAGCCACGGCGATGGTCCGATCGGCCCAATGCCCGGCCCGTGAGGCATTTGCAACGGTTCTTGCAAGCCAGCACCGAGATCATCGGGTGCAGGTGCCATGCCGCTGCCTATTCGGTACAAGATCATTCTGCCCTTTGCGGTGCTGCTGGTCCTGGTCGGGGTCATCGGCAACGGTGTCGCGACCGCGCAGCTGACGAACGCCGCGGTCGTGCCGTTCGACGCCAACCTGCTGCACAGCAGCCTGGTCGCCAACCAGCTCCTCGTGCAGGTCGATGCGGCGCGGCTCGCCGATCTGCGCTTGGCGACCGATACCGTGGGCGTTCCGGAGGCGCTCAGCGGCGGCGATATCGCGGCGCTGACCCGGCTCCTGATGCCGGTCGCGGGCAACGTGACGGTTGCCAGCATCGATCTGCGCGTCATCGACGGGCATAGTCGCCAGATCCTTCGTATCCAGGGAAGCCGCGCCGGCCCAACCGCCGTGGCCGTCAATGATCCGAAGGAGTTCAGCGCGGAACCGGCGGTGACCAGAGTGCTGGGTGGGAACACGCCCGACCGGCAGGCCTTTCTCTTCGTTCAACCAACGGAACCGGTGCTCTATTGGGCCGGGCCGGTGCGCGCCGCGAACGGGCAGATCGTCGGCGAGGTGCTGGCCGGCGAATCGCTGAGCGAGGTGCTGGCGAGCATCCAGGGTTCCGCCCTCTACGACACGTCCGGGGTTCAACTGGTGAGCAGCGTATCCAACCCACCGGTCCTGACCGACGCGGTCCGTACCAACGTGAAAGCTGACAACACGGTGCGGGCAGACGACGTGCTGGCCGGCCACGCCTACCGCACGCTGTTCAGTACCTGGACCGTGCGCGGCACGCAGCTCGGTTTTCTCGCGGTGGAGGCCCATGCCGACTCGCTGGTCAGCTCGGTGAACCAGCTGCGCCTCATTCTCACCTTGCTCTTCACCGCGGCCGCCCTTCTCACACTCCTGGTAGGCATGGCGACCGCGTCGCTACTGACCCGCCCGGTCGACCTCCTCGTCCGGTCGATGCGGATTGTTTCCCAGGGCGACCTCCAGCACCGCGCCCACGTGGCGTCGCAGGATGAGATCGGCTACCTGGCCCGCACCTTCAATGAGATGACGGCCAGCCTGGAGCAGAAAACCGCGGCGCTGGAGGAAACCGCCTTCGCCAGCATGGAAGCCCTGGCCCGAACCATCGATGCGCGCGATCCATCAACTTTCGGTCACTCCGCCCGCGTCGCCGCCCTGAGCCTCGACATCGCGGACGCGATGCAGCTCCCGGAGAAGGATCGCGAGGCACTCCGGCGGGCCGCCCTCCTCCACGACATCGGCAAGATCGGGGTCGAAGACAAAGTGCTGCGCAAGCCCGGTCCGCTCAATGCGGCCGAGGCCGACGATATGCGCGAGCACCCGCGCATCGGCTACGACATGCTCAAGGGGCTGCCCTTTCTCAAGCCGAGCCTGCCCGGCATTCTCTATCACCACGAGCGCTGGGATGGTGCCGGCTATCCAACCGGACTGCGCGGCAACGCGATCCCGCTGCCGGTTCGCATCCTCGCGGTCGCCGACGTCTTCGACGCCCTCACCTCGGATCGGCCTTATCGCGAGGGACTGAGCTTCGAAGCCGCGACCGCAGCGATTCGGATCGAGGCGGGGCTGCAATTCGACCCGGACGTGGTGACGGCCTTTTTGAGCTGTCGCCCCGTGCTCGAGGCGACGCTGAGAAAAATGGGAAAACCCGGGGCGATCGTGGCCACACCGGAGGCCGCATGACCAGGCGCCGCTGGCTGAAGAGCCTCGCCATCCTGGCCTTGCTGCCGATGTTCGGGCTGATTTTCTGGATGTCGGCGAGCGTCGCATCGGGCATTCCGAACGTGCTCGTGATGGCGGTCAATGTCCATGGTTTGAACGTGACGAGTTTTGCCGGCGACTCGACCCAGCGGCATGCGCCACTCTCGCTGCAAGTTCTGACCGACGCTCAACAGGACTCGACCAAGCCTGGCGGATCCAGTTCGACCCCGGGGGCGACGCCGCCGCCGGCCGCCACACCCGGACGTGGCAGTGGATCCCGGCCGACACCGACCCCATCGACCACGCCACTCCCGCTTCCGGTACCCACGCCGCCGAACATCATTCCGACGCCGACAGCGACGCCGGCGCCGGCGACCATTAGTGGCCAGGTGACGGACAGCCAGACCAGGCTGGCGATCGTCGGGGCGACGGTCAGCCTGAGTCCCGGTGGGGCGTCAGCCCTGACCGATGCGAACGGAAACGTCAGTTTCGGAGTAAGCGCCGGAAGCTACACGGTGACGGCAAGCGCCCCCACCTACAGCAGCGCCAGTCAGAGTGTGACGGTCGGTAACGGGCAGAAGGCGTCGGTCGTGTTCAAGCTGGTGAGCATCACCGCGTACGGAAGCCTGAATGGAACCGTGACCGACAGCGCGACCAAGGCGCCAATCCTGGGGGCCACCGTCACCCTCTCCGATGGGATGGTTCGGGCCACGGACGTGAACGGCAACTTTTCCTACGCGATCGTCCTCAACGGGACTTACACCCTGACCGTATCGGCGGTCGGCTACCTAACCCAGAGCCAGGTGGTTACGATCAAGCCCGGGCATACGGCGAACGCTCAGGTCGCCCTCGTCCACGGCTGAGCCATCTGCCTAGCGGCCGATGACGTGAAGCCGCCAGCCGCCGAGATCGTCGGCATCCGGGTGATGATGGGTCTCGTCCGCGGCGGACCGCTGCAACAGGTCCTCGATCTCCCGCTGGCTCTTGATGAAGCTCGTGACGACTTCGGGATCGAAGTGGGTCGCCGAGCCTTTGAGGATCTCGGTTTTGGCGTAGTCGAACGTCCGCGCCGCCCGATACGACCGGTCGGACGTCATGGCGTCGAGCGCGTCCGCGACGGCCAGGATGCGAGCCCCTAAGGGAATCTCGTCGGCACGAAGCTGGTCGGGATAGCCATTGCCGTCCCAGCGCTCGTGATGGTGGCGGATCAGCGGCAGCACCGGGTCCAGGAAGTCGATCCCCTTGAGCATGTCCACCCCGATGGTTGGATGCTTCTGCATCCGGATCTCCTCCTCGGGCTCGAGACGGCCTTGCTTGCGCAGGATAAAGTCCTCGATGCCGATCTTGCCGATGTCGTGCAGCACGCTGGCACGCCGGAGCGCACTGATCTCCGACTCGTCGCAACCGAGCGCCTTGGCCATGATGATGGCGTACTCCTCGACCCGCTGCGTATGGCCGTGGGTGTAGGGGTCGCGAGCTTCAACCGCAGCCGCGAGCGCCTCGATCGTCATCAGGTAGGTGTCCTGCAGCTGACTCATGGTCGCCTTCAGCGAGGCGCTCTTTTCTTTCAGCGACCGGGTCATCAGGTTGAAAGAGTCGGTCAGCTCGCCGATCTCATCGTGGGTGGTCACCACTGCCCGGTGATCGAGGTCACCCGCGCTGACCAGCCGGGTTGCCTCGACCAGATGGTGCACCGGCCGGGTGATGCGGCGCGCCAACCAGATGCCGATCGCGAGGGTAAAGAGGACCCCGGCCAGGAACAGGGCGACGAGGATGATGCGCAGCTGGTTGGTGTCGGCCAGCAGGCCGGCGGTCGAAACCGTCGTGCCCACGTAGCCGAGATTCGCGGAGCGTACCGTCCAGGGTGAGACCAGCTCGGTGGCCGGACCGCCGGCCGTTCGTGAGAGCTCGACAACGCTGGTGCCGTTGATGCGGCCGCGGGTGTTCGCGTCGATAGCGAGGCTGGGCCAGTCGCCTGGTGCCGCACCGAGGGACGTGCTGAGTACCTGTCCATTGATGTCGTAGTAGGTGATGTCGTCGTGCAGCGAGGCTTTCATCGCCGCCGCCCGATCGTCGAGGTAGTCGCCGACCAGGACGGCACCGATCAAGCCGCCACTCGCGTTGCGAACGGGCTGGCCTGAAAACACCGCGGGCCGAGGGGCAGGCGCCACCATGTCCACCGTGGAGCTGCCACCGGCCAGCATGTAGGCGAGGCCGGGCCATCCACTCAGGTCCCGGTTCTGGGTCACCGTGTCGGCCATCGCACCGTGACCGACGACGCCGACGATCTCGCGGCCGTAGGGATCGACGGTCTCGACCACGACATTTGGATGAATCGCCAGCGCCCGCTCCAGCCAGGCCTGCAGGGCCGGTGATTTGGCCCAGTTCTGGCTGAGGCCGGGACCGGCGGTCAACAGGCGAATGATCGCCCGCCGGTCGGCATCCGACGCCTGCACCATCGACTGGGCGACGAAGCCATCGTGGATCAGCTGGTTGTCGAAGGCCTCCTGGCTGCGGGCGCTCAGCTGGCCGGTGGCGGTCAGCGTCCCCACCGCGCCAATCGCCAGCGTCAGGGCGGCGAACGGAAGCACGATCTTCAGCGCGAGGGGATGGCGGAAGCCGGGCATATGACGGGGATGTAACGTGCGCGACGGCGAAGAGCTTGTGCCGGCCTAAACGGCCGGTTGCTCGCCGAAAAAGCCCTCCGGGCTGGGGTCGAGCCGGAACTCGTGGCCCGGGAAGTCTTCCGACAGCCGCCGGCCGTCAGCCGGGAAGATGTAGTCGAGCTTGACGAAGTGGCCCGCCTGCTGGGCGCGGGAGAGAAAGGTCGTGGCCAATACCATGCTGCTGAACACGGGCGTTAGCCGCCCGCCGTCATCGGGACGACCCAGCAATGGCATGCGCTCCGGGTCGCGTTCACCCTGCGACTCGACCACGATCACGAAGACGCGATCCGGAAGTGCCATCCCCAAAGCATATGGTCACTAGACTATGTGGGCATGACGCCGGCCGAGGCACGCGACGCGTTCACGCGCTTGCTGCAAACGCCGGAGCCGGAACTGGACCTCGCCGAGGCAGCGCTGCTGATCGCCGCGGAAGAGTATCCGGATCTGCGTCCGGCGGTCTATCTCAACCAGATCGCCCGCATGAGCAGCGAGCTGAAACAGCGGATCCGCGTCGAGGTGGAGCCGCAGCGCGTGGTCGACCGAGCCAACGCGTATTTCTTCGAGGAGCTGCACTTCAAGGGGAATCGCGAGGAATACTACGATCCGCGCAATAGCTTTCTCAACGAAGTAATCGATCGCCGAGTGGGAATCCCGATCACGCTGGCGGTCCTCTACGTGGCGGTGGGGGAGCGGGCTGGGTTGCCGGTCCGCGGGGTCGGCATGCCGGGACACTTCCTCGTCAAGTACGCGCCCGCCTCGACGGGAGAGGTCTTTATCGACGCGTTCAACGGCCACACGCTGACCCGCGAGGAATGCGCGAAGATGCTCGAGGAAATGTACGGTGGGACGGTGCCGATGCGGCCGGCGTTGCTCGAGCCCTCGACCAAGCGGCAGATCCTCGCCCGGATCCTCAACAATCTCAAGAGCCTGTACCTGTCCCGGGGTGACCTGGGGCGGGCGCTCGCCGCCAGTGATCGAATCATGCTGACCGACCCTCACCTGACGTCGGAGTGGCGGGACCGCGGCATGATCCACTTTCAGATGCACCACGACAGCGAGGCGTTGAGGGATTTCACCCGGTACCTGGCCGTTCGGCCCGAACCCGAGGATGCGCCGCGGGTGAAGCAGTTGCGAGGCCAGTTGATCAGCCGGGTCAATTAGTGGCACGCCTGGGGCTCGTCTTTCGCGAAGGGGTGCTGTTCGGGCTGATCGCGGGCGTCTTTGCCCTGGTGGTTCGGCTGGTGGCCGCGCTGGCGACGAACGACGTGTCGCCGACCGTCTTTTCCGATTTCGTGACTTCGGCGCTCGGCTTGCTGATCGTCGGCGGCGCCGCTCGCAAGCTGGCCGAGAGCACCGGGGAGACCACCCCCGGCCTGCAGATGGGCGCGATCGCCGGTGGCGTGAGCGAGCTGCTGCGCACCGTGGTCGGCGCCATCATCCTTTCGTATCTGCCGGTGGGCGAGGCCGCCTTCAACCGGCTGAGCCCGGCGGCGCGGCGGACGGCCTCCGACACCCAGACGCTGATCGTGAATTTGAGCCTGGACCTGGCCCTGGCGATCATCTTCGGCGCGCTGATCGGCTGGCTGGGTGCCTGGTCGCTGTTGCGTTTCCGGCCGCCCCGCGAACCCAAAGCCTGAAACTCTTCCGGCGATCGGTCGAGCCACACCGCGGGTAGAATGACGTCGATCGCGCTAGACGGGGAGTTAGCGGTGCCCTGTACCCGCAATCCGCTACAGCGGGGTCGAATTCCCCTTTGAGGGGTGCGCTGTCCGGAGTGGCGTTTCGTGTGACTGCGTTGATGGCCTGGTCCTGCGCGACCTGGTTCCGTGAACCCCGTCAGGTCCGGAAGGAAGCAGCGGTAAGCGGGGTGCCGGGGGCGCCGCAGCCCACCGGGCCTGAGTGGTCCGCGTTGTGTCCCCGGGCGGCGCCACAACGAGGAGGGGTGCGCGGTCAAACTCCAGAAATCTAAGGGCGGACTTCCAGGTCCAACCGTTGCGGTCGGCCAGACATGCTGTTGACGTTAGCCGGTTTCGGGTCTAACGTCAGAGGTAGCCGACGGATCGGTCAGATTCAGGAGGATACTCGCCATGCCGGTTTACGAGTTCGACTGCTCCAAGTGCGGCGAGCGATTCGAGGTGATGGGCAGTTACGCGGAGCGTGAAAAAGAGCACGCCTGTCCGAAGTGCGGGAGTTCAGAGGTGAAGCAGGCCATCTCGCTCTTCTCCGCGGCGCCGCCTAAATCGTTCTAACCAAGGCCCGGTCGGCGAAGGGCGCGCTGCTGGCCCTGGTAGCCGTTTCGGTCGCGGGGACCGCTGACGTGGCGGAGTTTCTCTCAACCCGGACCTCGATGTTCACCGACGCTCCGGGACGTGCGGTCGGTACGGTGGTCGGACTGGGTCTTTGGTTGGCTCTACTTGGGATAGCCACGACGCGATACGTTCGTGGCGAGCGACCAGGACAGGGCTCGGCGACACTAGGATTGGCAGGATTAGTCGCTGCCGGCAATATCGGTCTCGCGGCCATTCATCTAAAGGTTGGCGTCGGAGGAGTCCGACCATTTGTCGGTGGAGCTCTCGGAATCCTCGCCTTCATCCTCGCGGTCGCGAGTCGCGAAAGGGTGAGTGATTAGGCGGCCCGGCGTGAGGCGGTCGCGTGCAGCGCAGACTTGAAAGCGGACGCGGCGCTGACCGTGGGAATTCGGTATGGCGTCCACCGATTGATGCGCTGCGGATTCAGGGTGGTGGTGAAGAGCAGGTAGGCGCCTTTCCCTGAGGCGAGCCTGGCGAAGTCCGTCGACGGCACAAACCAGCTCCACGGATACCACTCGGCGTGCTGGCGGTCGTAATGCTGGACCAGGATGAAGTGACGCGGGTGAGGACAGAAAGTCGCCGCATGGATGTTGGCCTGGATCAACTGCGTAGAGTTGGTGACCGCCGATCCATGGATGGCAATCGACGCCCAGCGTCCGGTTGTTTTGGAGAAGGCGACCCGGTGGCGGCCGAAGTTGTCCGGAGCCGCGGCCATCAAGACCTCGTCCCCCGACGCCGCCTCGAGAAAGCCAGCGTCGAAGTGCCGCTCGAAGAAGGCGCCGGTCTCAATCGGGTTGGTGGAGACGCCAGGTAAGGGGGATTTGCGTGGTGGAAGGATCGACCAGCCCCGAGCCGCGGCCAGCTCACGGACCGCAACCTGGTACTTCGCCGCGCGGTCGCGCGCCAGGCCGGACGGATTCGCGACGAACAGCCAGCGGTCGGTGCGCCCGCCGGAACGATCCTGGGTGCAGACCTCGGCGAGTCTTGTGCTGGAAAACAGCCACGCTGGGTCGACCAGGTCGCGGATCTTCAGGTCGAATCGAACCACGGTGAAATCCAGATGGCGCCTGGGGTGCAGGGCCGGCGTGTTGAATCCCAATTCGACAATGTTTGCCTGGTGAGTGCTGGCGGTGCCCTTGATCTGGTCCAGCCTGAAGTCGTAGGAGCCGAGCGGCGCCCGGGCACGATCGTAGCCGCCGGTGTCATGGAGTGGCACATAGGTTTCGAGCTGGCCGGGCCACGAGAGGACGTAGGCTTCATCGATCCGGTTTTCGATGATCCATCCCAACTGGGCGCCGTCGGGGCGCCAACTTCCGGCTTGCCGCACATGAGTAGATCGCAAAAATGGGGTCGCTCGTGCGATACCCCCTCCCCGACCCTCCCCACAAGGGGGAGGGAGAGGCCCCGCCTTCCCCACAAGGGGGGAGGGATTTAGCGCCGCAATGACCAGAGGTCGACCCGGTCGTCGGCCAGCGCGGCATCAGAAACCGGAACCTGGGCGCGAATCAGGCCCTGGCAAGCCCGCAGGTCGCTGTCGGCATCGATCTCAGGATCCCCGCCGCGGTTCAGACCAAAGGCGGCCTTCATGATGCCGTTCGACAGATAGAAGGCCAGGAATTGCAGCGTCGCCTGGCTGCCTCGGATCACGATCCGATCCCAGGTCCTGGCGTACCCCACGTACTCGATCTTGTGCTCGTATTCGTCCGACCAGAAGCTATGGATATCGTCGTAGGGTCGAGGGTCGCCGAGCATCGCCCGAGCCGCGGCCCGAGCTTGCTTTTCCGCGTTGTTGTAGTGCTCGACGCGCAGCCGGCCGAACACGGGATGGAGGTGATTCGCGACATCGCCGGCGGCGTAGACATCCGGCACATTCGTCCGGCAGGATTCATCGACCAGGATCCCGTTGTCCAGGGTGATCGGGCTGGAGCGGACGGCGTCGACGACCGGCTCGATCCCGATCCCCAGCACCGCAAAGTCACAGTCGATCCGCGCGCCCTTGGCGGTGATCGCGCGCGTCACCTGCACCGAACCCTCGAACCCAACCACCTGGTCCTCGGTCAGCAGCTGTACGCCGTGGTCTCGGTGAATGCCGGCCATTACCTCGCCGATC
>VBDZ01000100.1 GCA_005881215.1 Chloroflexota bacterium
CCGAATCACCTACATCAACCTGACTCAGCGCGACCCGGAGCTGGTGCGGACGGTCGACGCGTGGTTTGCCGCGGCGGCGGCGGGTTCACCCGACGGCGCGATCCGACTGAGTCCGCCGCCGATGTTCGCCCCGTTTCGCCTCGGGGATTTGACGGTACCGAATCGCGTGGTCATCGCGGCCGGCGCGGATCTCGAGGCCGCCGCTGGGACCGGTGCCGGACTGATCGTCACCGAGCTCATCAGCGTCACCGAAGATGGCCGCATTACACCCGAGACGCCGGTCTTCGATCGGCAGCATCAGGACGCGCTCCGGCCTGCCGTGGAGCGTGTCCATCGGGCCGGCAGCCGGGTCGCCTTGCAGCTCGGTCATGCCGGCCGGCGTGGGTCGATGCGCCCCCGCTCAAAGGGCGTCGACCGGCCGCTGGGGCAGGGCGGTTGGCGGCTGATCGCTGCCTCACCGATCGCCTACACCCCACACGCCGCGCTGCCGCGCGAGATGACGCATCGCGACATGGTGCACATTGCGACGGTCTCTGCCGCTGCCGCGCGGGCCGCCGCGGGCTGCGGATTCGACGCGCTGGAGCTCAACTTCGCCCATGGATACCTGCTTGCCGGCTTCATCTCACCGCTCACCAATCGCCGGGGGGACGAGTACGGCGGTTCACTCGAGAACCGGATGCGCTTTCCGCTCGAAGTGGTCGACGCCGTCCGGGCGATCTGGGAGCGCCCGCTACTGGTGCGGATCTCCGCGAGTGATTGGATACCCGGCGGACTGGACCTGGACGAGGCCGTCGAGGTCGCCGCGCTGCTCAAGACGCATGGCTGCGACCTGGTCCATCCGGTGATGGGACAGACCGTGTGGGAGAGTCGCCCGGATTACCGACGCCTGTTCGGCGTGCCGGCCAGCGACCGGATCCGCAACGAGGTCGGAATCGCGACCCTCGCCTCCGGCAACGTCACGACCGCCGACGACGTCAACACCATCCTGGCCGCCGGCCGCGCCGACCTCTGCCGCCTCGAACTGTCATGATCCCGGGCAATGGCGGCTGAAGCCTCCTTCGCGCGCGACCTGCCGAAGGCAGAGCTGCATCTCCATATCGAGGGAACCCTCGAGCCCGAGTTGATGTTCGAACTGGCCGGGCGCAACCGCGTGCGCCTGCCCTACCGCTCAGTCGATGAGCTGCGACGAGCCTATGTCTTCAGCGATCTTCAGTCGTTCCTCGACCTCTATTACGCGGGCTGCCAGGTGTTGCTGAAGGAGCAGGACTTTTACGAGCTGACCTCGGCCTACCTGAGCCGCGCGGCCGGCCAGGGTATCCGCCATGCCGAGATCTTCTTCGATCCGCAAACCCACACCGACCGGGGCGTTCCCTTCGAGACCGTGATCGGCGGCATCCATCGGGCACTGGAGGACGGCCGCGACCGGCTGCAGATCACGAGCGGACTGATCCCCTGTTTTCTCCGGCACCTGAGCGCCGAGTCCGCGATGCAGACGCTCGAGGAGGCGCTGCCATATCGCGACTGGATTCTCGGCGTCGGCCTCGACTCCTCGGAAGTCGGCCATCCGCCATCGAAGTTCCGGACAGTCTTTGACCGAGCTCGCGAGGCCGGTTTGCATACCGTGGCGCACGCCGGTGAGGAGGGGCCGCCCGCCTACATCTGGGAAGCGCTCGACCTCTTGAACGCGCAACGCATCGATCACGGGGTGCGGTGCGCCGAAGATCCCCGCCTGGTCGGCCGGCTGGTCGAGGACCAGACGCCGCTCACCGTCTGTCCGCTGTCGAACGTCAAGTTGCGGGTGTTTCCAACCCTACGGCAGCACAACTTGAAGCAGCTCCTCGACCGCGGCCTGCTGGTGACGGTTAATTCTGACGACCCGGCCTACTTCGGCGGCTATGTGGGTGATAACTTCCAGGCCACCGCGACCGCCCTGGGCCTCGATCGGGACCAACTGCTCACCCTCGCCAGGAATTCGTTCACCGCGTCATTCCTGCCGGACGAGCAGAAGCGCAACTACCTGGCGGCGGTCGACCGGTTCAACGCTCAGCCTTCGCTGAAAACGATCTCCTGAGCGCCGTCGTGGAGCACCCGGCGGCCGAGCTCGTTCAACTGCTCCCGGCCCTCCTCGATGGTGGCGAAGTGGTTGCCCGCCAGCTGTCCGGCCTTGCTGGCGAACCTGGTGGAGCCGTAGGGAAAGAGCACCTCCGTCTCGCTGATCCCACCGGGGTAGAGCAGCAGCTGGCCAGCCGCAGGATAGCTGGTGTGGTTTTCGTAGCCGAGCCCGGTTTGCAGCTCGCCCAGCGGAACCCAGGCCGATTCGCCACTCCAGCGCGCCTGGACCAGCCGCGCCCGTAGCGGCAGCAATCGCCGAAAGGCGGCACAGGTCTTCGGGGCGGCCTCGGCTTCCCAGCGCGCCCTGAACCGCATCGAGCCAACGGTGATCTCAAGCATCGCGCTTAAGCGTAAGGCCGATCACTCCGTGGGCCGGCTTGGGGTCGCTGAAGACCTTGATTGCGGGATCCGCGTCCGAGACTTTCGACGTATCCCAGAGCCGGTTCTGGGCCTCGAAACTGACTTCGCTGATGCCCGTAAAACGCTCCAGCAGCCGGGTTCCCATCTCGTAGACCAGGTGCTGGATCGACATGCTCACGAAGTCATCGAAGGCCGCGATCACCGCATCGCGCACCGTCCGTGAATCGATTCGCGCCGCGCCGTCGTCGACGCCATCCTCCATCCGCTGGTAGCGCCAGTGGACATCGAGGTGGATAAACAGAGGCCGGTCGGCGCGCTCCGGCAGCGTGGTGTAGGCGTCGCGGGCGAAGTCTTTGAACGCGCTCCCGGTCAGCTTGACCAGTCGCAGGTTGCGCCGGCCACAACGCAGGGCGCGGAGGCCCTCGCGGCCGACCTCGATCTCGACGCTGCCGTAATCATCCTCGAGCGGACTCAGCAGTTTCTGGCTGTGCTGGGCAAACGGAATCTCTCGCATCGCCAGGCGGAGCCAGCGCATCTGTGGGTAGGTGGTCAGGAATCGCCGGCCGAGGAATGCGGCAAACCCTTCGTGGCTAGCACCCGGATACTCCAGCGCCATGGCGTAGACGAAGTTCTTCATGGTGTCGGTGGCGACCACCTCGCGGTTGTCGCCCTCGGTGTATGCCGGCAGGAAATTGTCGCCGAAGACGTCGATGCTGACCCGGCCCCCGAGCAGGCCAAGCGTGGGATGCGTTCGGTAGAAGGAGACGTTGTGCTTGCCGTACCGGATCTCGGCTTTCACGCCTTGAGCCGGTCTGCGGCGATGTCGACAATGGCTCGCAGTCCTTCCTCTATCTCCTGCTCGCGCGATCGGCGCAGTCGCTGGCCCAGGACCTCCACGATCTCGGCCTTCGGCCGGCGGTTGACGAAGACGACGAACCGGAAACCGAAGCGCCGCTCGTACTCGGCATTGAGCCGTTCGAGCTCGGGTAGCGAGTCGCTGCCCTGCTCTGCCAGCGAGCGCGCGGAGAGGCGCCCGGGGTCCTCGCCGATTCGCGGATGGGCATTGAGGGTGGCGACCTTCTCCTCCTCACTGAGGGTAGGCAGCGTGGCTCGCATCTGATCGATCATCTCGTTCGCGGATCGGTAGGGGCCGAGGGCGCGGACCTTCATGGCCAACGGCGTCGAGCCCTCGAGCGCCTCCTCGATGGTCGTCATCACGTCCCGCGGTAGGTGGAGCAGGCGTAGGGAGCGATCAGCAGCGGCACGTGGTAATGGCGGCCCTCGGTGAGCTCGAGCTCCAGCGCGATGGTCTCGAACAGGTGCGGCGTACCGGCGAAGTAGGCACCGATCTCGAACAACATGCGGTACGACCCGGGATTGATCCCGCCACCACTAAGGTCGGCGATCCGACCCTGCGCGTCGGTGGTGAGCGTCCGGGTCCCCAGCGTGACCCGCACCCCGGCCGCGGGTTTCCCGGTCGCGACATCGAGAACGTGGGTGGAAACCGTGGCCAGCTCGCTCACAGCCCCACCAGGTCGTCGGGCTTGACAGGGGCTCGCCGCAGTTCGCGGCCGGTGGCGTGGCGGAGGGCGGCGACCACGGCGGCCGGCACCACCACGGTCGATGGTTCACCCACCCCCTTCGCCCCGTACGGCAGTCCGGGCTCCGGCTCCTCGACCAGCTCACAGACAACCGGCGGCATGTCGAGGATGGTCGGCAGCAGGTAGTCGGTGAAGGACGCGTTCTTGACCTGGCCGTCGACCAGGGCGACCTCCTCCATCAACGCCAGGCCAAGCCCCTGCGCGCTGCCGCCCTCGATCTGGCCCATCACGCTCTGCGGATTGAGCGCGCGGCCGACGTCCTGGGCCACCGCGAGCTGCACCACCCGGACCAGGCCGAGGTCGGTATCGACCTCGACCACCGCACGCGCGGCCCCGAAGGCAAAGCTCACATGCGGATCGCCCTGGCCATTCGCGTCGAGCTTTCCGGTCGGGCGGTGATGGAACACGCGCGTCGCCTCCACCGGCCGGCGCAGTTCTGGCATTCCACCCTGCGCGTCGATCTCGGCGCGTACCGCCTGACAGGCGAGCTGGACCGCACCGCCCGTCATCATCGTTTGCCGTGAGGCGGAGCTCGACCCGGCCGAGCCGATCGAGGTATCCGGTTGCCTGATCAGGACCCGGTCGATGCCCAGCTCGGTACGAACGATCTGGGCCACGATGGTGTCGATCCCCTGGCCGACGTCGACCGCCGCGGTCTTCACCTCCGCCATGGGGCCTTCGCGATCGACGGAGACCCGCACCCATGCCTCCGACGAATCATCGAAGCCCTCGCTGTAGGCGAGGTTCTTGTAGCCGACCGCCACCCCAACCCCGCGCTTGAGCGCCTCACCATGACCCACATTGCCGGCGCCGCCCGGGAGCAGCATCGGATCGCGGTCGAGCGGCGGCTCCTCCGCGGGTAATGGCAGATCTTGGAGGCGAAGCAGGCATTCGCGCACTGGAGCGGCACCAATGATGGGCTGGCCGGTCGGCAGCACCGAGCCTGTTTTCACGGCATTCTTCAGTCGCAGCTCGAGGGGATCGAGACCGAGGGCCATCGCCAGCTTGTCCATTTGCGCCTCGTAGGCGAAGCAGGCCTGCACCGCGCCGAAACCCCGCATCGCGCCACAGGGCGGATTGTTGGTGAAGACCGCTGTCCCTTCCAGTCGGGCATTCGCGACCTCGTAGGGTCCGGCGGCGAAGGTGGTGGCGTTGCCGATGACCGCGGGAGAGGTCGAGGTGTAGGCGCCGCCGTCGACCAGCAGGCGCGCCTGCACGTTGACCAGCGTTCCGTCGCGCCGGGCGCCGTGGCGCATCCAGACCCGCGACGGGTGTCGGTGGACGTGGCCGTAGAACGATTCCTGGCGGCCGTAGCTCATCTTGACCGGTCGTCCGGTGCGCAACGCCAGTAGACAGGCATGGATCTGCATGCTGACGTCCTCGCGGGCCCCGAAGGCCCCGCCCACGCCGGAGAGATGGAGCCGGACTTTCTCCGCGGGCAGCCCGAGGCAGGGCGCCAGCTGCTCCAGGTCGGCGTGGAGCCACTGGGTGGCGATGAAGAGCTCGACGCCTCCGTCGGCGGCGGGCACGGCGAGACCGGCCTCGGGACCGAGCGGCGCCTGGTCCTGCATCCCGGTTTCATAGCTTCCCTCGACCCAAACGTCGGCGGACGCATTTGGATCACCGTGGACGACCTGCAGGGTCCGGACGATGTTGCCCTGGGGATGCACGGATGGGGAATTCGGCTCGAGTGCTCGCTCCATGTCGGTGACGGGCGTCAGTACCTCGTAGTTGACATCAATCTGCTTCAGCGCCGCCCGTGCCAGCTCCGGATCTTCGGCGGCGACGATCGCCACCGGCTCGCCGGCGTAGCGCACCACATCGATGGCGAGCACCGGCTGGTCCTGCACGTCGAGCCCGAAGGTTTTCTTGCCCGGCACATCGGCGTGCGTCAGGACGGCGCGAACCCCCGGCGCCGCGATCGCGGCGGCAATATCGATCGACACGATGCGCGCGTGGGGGTGCGGGCTGCGCAGTGTCGCCCCGTGCAGCATCCCGTCGCGGCGGAGGTCGCTGGCGTATTCGAACTCACCCCTCACCTTGGGCACGCCATCGACCCGGCGGACGGACTCGCCGACGCCGCCCTTGCGGCGGATGTCAATGCTCACGGGCTACCCCCCACCCCGACCCTCCCCCACAAGGGGGGAGGGGGATTCAACCGAGCGTTCGCCAGATTGACGACTTGTCCATCCCGTACCACGGCCTTGCCCTCGACGAACAGATGTCGCACCGGCCCTGGGTCGCAGAACACGAGCGCGGCAACCGGGTCGGCCTCGGCGCCGCGATGTGCCAGGTCATCGACGGCGAAGAGCGCGATGTCGGCGCGCTTGCCCACCTCGATTGAGCCGATGTCATCTCGGCCGAGACAGGCGGCGCCGCCGCGGGTCGCCACCCGAAGCGCCTCCCGCGCCGTCATCGACGCGGCGCCCTTGCGCGCCCTGGTCGTGAGCAGCGCCTGGCGAACCTCGGCCAGCAGGTTGCCGCTATCGTTCGATGCCGAACCATCCACGGCGATCCCAACCGAGACGCCGGCGTCGATCATCTCGCGGGCCGGGGCGAATCCGGACCCAAGCCGCATGTTCGAGGTGGGGCACCAGGCGACGCCGGTGCGACTCTCAGCCATCCGGTGAATATCCGCCGAGCTGAGGTGAACGCAGTGGGCCAGCCAGACATCCGGGCCGAGAAAGCCGAAGTCCTCGAGTAGCTCGAGGGGCCGGCGGTTGAAGGTCTTCAGGCAGTACGCTTCTTCGTCCAGGGTCTCGGCGATGTGGGTGTGCAGCCGCACCTGGCGCTTGCGGGCCAACGCGGCCGACTCGCGCATCAGTTCCGGCGATACCGAGAAGGGCGAGCAGGGACCCACGGCGATCCGCAGCATCGATCCCGGCGCCGGATCGTGGAAGCGCTGGATCGCCCGCTCGGTCGCGTCGAGGACGGTGTCGATATCTTCCACCACGCTGTCCGGCGGCAGGCCGCCGCGCGATTGGCCCAGGTCCATCGATCCGCGACAGGGTTGGAATCTGATCCCGAGCTGGGCCGCCACATCGATCTCGGCCTCGAGCAGGCCAATCACCCCGGCAGGAAAGACATAGTGGTGATCTGTCGTAGTCGAACAGCCGCTCAGGGCGAGCTCGGCCAGGCCGACTTCCGCGGCGGTCCGCTCCCAGTCGGCATCGATCGCCGCCCACGTCGGGTAGAGCTCGCGCAGCCAGTCGAACAGGCCGCCCTGCTGAGCGCGGACGCGGGTGAGCGTCTGGTAGAGGTGATGATGGGTGTTGACCAATCCCGGGATCGCGACCAGGCCGCGTCCGTCCACCACGTCCGGTTGTCCGCGTCCCGGTGGCCGACCGGTCCCAACCCAATTGATGACGCCACTCTCGATGAGGATCGAGGCATCCGCCAGCTCGGTGCTGGCGTCGTCCATGGTCACCACGGTGCGGCACCCGTCGAGCAGGATCACGTTCGCTCGAGGAGCCGGGCCGCGGCGAGGTTGACCGCGTCCAGGATCTTCGCGTAGCCGGTGCAGCGGCAGATGTTGCCGCTCAGTGCCTCGCGCACCGTCGCCGGGCTGGGGCTGGCGTCCTTCTCCAGCAGGTCGGCGACGGCGACCACGAACCCGGGGGTGCAGAAGCCGCACTGAACAGCGCCGGCTTCGACGAATGCCTCCTGGACCGGATGCAGGCGGCCGGCATCGGTCAGTCCCTCGACGGTGCGGACCTCGCGGTCATTCGCCTGGGCCGCGAGCACCAGGCAACTGCAGACCAGTGCGCCGTCGAGCCAGACGGAGCAGGAACCGCACTCACCTTGCTCGCAGGCGTTCTTCGAGCCGAACAGGCCGAGCTGCTCCCGGAGAAACGCGAGGAGACTTGCCCCGGGCCAGACCTCCGCTTCGCGCCATTCGCCGTTGACGCGGGTCCTCACAACCACGTCGGCAACCTTCGCTCGCTGAGCGCCCATGCCAGCGAACGGCGGGCCAGCACCCGACAGCCGTGTCGCCGGTAGGCCGCCGTCCCCCGGACGTCATCCAGCGGCCTGGCCGCGGATGCCACCAGTTCGGCGAATTCGTCGATGACCTGCTCGGATACTGCCGTCGATGGGTCCTGCCAGGCTCCGGAGCTGGCCATCGCGGACGAGATCTGTTCCTCCGCCGGCGTGGCGCGGATGATGGTCGGCCCGACCGAGCCGAGCGCCACGTTCACGCGCCGGTGGTCTTCGTCGATGACGAGACACAATCCGGCGACCGCGATCACCATGGCGTTGCGGGTGCCGATCTTCGAGAAGCTTCCCGGACCGCGGATCCGCGCCCAGCGCGCACCGACGATCAACTCGTCGGGCGCGATCGCGGTTTTCTTCGGTCCCATCAGAAATGCGTGCCAGGGCATCGACCGCTCGCCGCGTGCCTGGCTGCGGAGCACGACCTCGGCGTCGTAGGCGGCCAGCACCGGCAGGGCATCGCCGGCGGGCGACGCCGTCCCGAGGTTGCCACCGACGGTGCCGCGATGACGGATCTGGGGCGAGCCAACCGAGCGCGACGCCTGGACCAGCGGCTTGAAGCCGGGCAGCTCGTTGACGATCGCGGCGTAGGTGACGCCGGCGCCGAGGAAGACGTGGCCATCCTCCTGGCGGTGGGTCGCCAGCTCCGCTGCCCGCGTCAGGTCGATGATGGCCGGCGGCCGAAGCCTGCCGAAGTTGAGCTCGACCATCAGGTCCGTTCCGCCCGCGAGCGGGACGGCTTCCGGCCGCTCGGCTTTCATGGCCAGGGCCTCCTCGAGAGAGCGAGGCAGGAACACATCCATGGCTGAGTGACTACTTTATCCGCGCGGCGCTTCGCTCAACGGCTCGCAGCAGCGCGCGGGCGCCGAGCACCAGGTGCGCATCCGAGGTGGCCTCTCGCGGGGAATGGCTCACCCCGCCCAGGCTGGGCACGAACAGCATGCCGGTGGGAACGTGTCGAGAGAGGACGGCCGCATCGTGGCCGGCGCCGCTCCACAGGCGTGCGGGTTCGCGATCAAGCTGGCGGCAGGCCTGCTGGAGAATCTCGACTTGCGTCGGGTCCATGGGTGCCGGCGGTACCCAGGAGAGCAGCTCGGATTCGATGCGGCACCCCTCCTCGGCGCAGATTTCTTGGAGCCTTTCGGCAAAGGCGGCGACGATCCGCCGGACGGTGGCCTCATCCAGGTGACGGACTTCGAGAGTGAAGGTGGCGCGCCCCGGAATCACATTGACACCGCCAGGTTCGAGCTGCATGAAGCCGACGTTCGCGACCGCATCGCCATCGATCGACTGCACCAGCTCGTAGAGTCCCGCGGTGGCGCGGGCCGCGGCCCGGCCGGCGTCGTGGCGAAGGCGAAAGGGCGTGGTGCCCGCGTGGTTCTGTTCGCCGATCAGCTGGATCCGCTGGCGATGGACGCCGACGATGCCGGTCACCAGGGCGAGGTCGATGCCCGCCGCCTCCATTCGCGGCCCCTGCTCGATGTGCAGCTCCAGGAAGCCGGCGATCGAGGCGAGGTGCTGATGCGCGTCGACCAGGCGGTCGACCTCGCGACCGGCGGCGGCGAGCACCTGGTCGATGGGAACGCCTCGCCAATCGTGGGCCTCGCCGAGTTTCGCGGTATCGAGCTCGCCGGTGAGGGCGAGGCTACCGATCAGTCCGCTGGCGAACCGGACCCCTTCCTCGTCCGAAAATCCGACCACCTCGACCAAGGGCGCGATTGGATTTTTTGATTCCACCAGGGTGCGCAGCACCTCGAGGGCGGCGACCGCCCCATAGGCGCCATCCAGGCGGCCGCCGTTGGGCACGCTGTCCAGGTGGGAACCGGTCAGCAAGTAGGGGCCGGTCGTGCCGGGCACGTGTCCGAAGACGTTGAGGGCGGCGTCGAGACGTGCCTCGAGTCCGGCTTCCTGCATCCGTTTCGCGAACCACCGCCGCCCGGCCAGATCCGCGTCTGACCAGGCCAGCCGGTCGACGCCGCCATCGGCGAGGCCGCCGATCGCCGACAAGGCCTGCAAATCAGCGAGCAGGCGCTCGCCATTGACATCGCTCACAGCATGGCTGCCGCGGGGTCGAACGGTTCAGAGGCCTGGAAGCGGCCGAAGTCGGGTTTGCCGACAACCTTGCCGTTCTGGTAGACGACCTGCCCCCGAACGATGGTGGTCGAGACTCGACCGGTTACGGTCAGGCCCTCGTATGGGGAGAAGCCTGCCCGGCTGTGCAGTTCCGCGGCCGACAGCACCCGCTGCGGACGGGGATCGAAGATCAGGATGTCGGCGTCGAAGCCCGGCGCCAGGTCGCCCTTGCGTGGCCAGAGCCCGAAGATCCTGGCGGGGTTCGCGCTGAGCAGCCGAATGAGGTCGGGCAGGGTGAGGCGGTTGGCCAGCACGCCGAAGGAATAGAGCAACAACAGGGAGGTCTCCACCCCGGGGATTCCGGGGCTGACCCTGGTGAAGTCATCAATGCCTTCTCGATCAGCCAGCGAGAAGCCGCAGTGGTCGCTGCCAATGCTCTGGACGTCGCCACGCTGAACCCGCTCCCACAGTTGTGCCTGGCTGCGCGCATCCCGCAGTGGCGGCGTCATCAGGTAGCGAGCGGCATCCGGCTCTTCGTACCGCGAGTCGTCGAGCACCAGGTAGTGCGGGCAGGTCTCGGCGATGGCGCGAACGCCGCATCGGCGAGCCTCGGCGACGAGGTCCACCGCCATCGGGGTCGACAGGTGAACGAAGTACACCGGGCTGCCGGTGACGCGGCTGAACAGCAGCCCGCGGGCGACCGCCTCTGCCTCGGCGACGCCGGGCCGTGCCGCGCCGTGGTAACGCAGCGACGTCTTTCCTTCATCCATCAGCAGTCGCGCCATGCCTTCGACGATGGCGTCGTTTTCCGCATGGACCTGCACCAGCAGCCCGGCGCGGCCCGAGCGCTGCATCAGCTGGTACCAGGTCCAGTCATCGGCATAGAAGATGGTGTCGCGATACGTCGTGTAGATCTTGGCGCTCGTCACCCCGGCCTCGACCAGAGCGTCGAGGTCTCGCTCCCAGGTCGGCGGCAGGTGGGTGATATTGAGGTGGATGCCGTAGTCCACGTAGGACTGGCCGTCGATCAGCGCGCGGCGGGCCTCCAGCGCCGCGGCGAACGTCTGGCTGCGCAGTTGCGGCGCGAAGTCGAGATAGGTGGTGACGCCGCCGGCGGCCGCCGACGCCGAGCCACTCGAGAAGTCATCCACGGTGCGAGCCGTCCCGGTATCCAGGAGGAGGTGCGTGTGCGGGTCGACGATACCGGGCAGGACCAGCAAGCCGGTTGCGTCGAGCACCGAACCGTCAGTGTGGATGCCAGGTCCGACCTCGACGATCTTTTCACCGTCCACCAGCACGTCGGCGGCTCGCTCGCCAGTAGCGGTGACCACTGTCCCACCCCGAATCACCATTCGCGTTTGATCACTATATTTCGACGAGGCTCAGGGTTACGACAGACAGCTGTCGGAGCGATGGCTCACGATGGCCGCATGTGCCGGTCCAGCGAGAGCCCGCTCGAGCGGATCCTGGCGGGCCTCCGAGACCTGCCCGGCTGGGTGGCTGAGCAACCCGCCGGCCAGCTTGGCGAGGTCATCATCACCAGCCGGGAGATCATCGACCGGACGGAGGCGGTGGGGGCCGAGGCCACCCGCCGCTTCGAGAAGGCCGGCGGCTACAAGAGCGACGGCTTCCTCGGGATGGTGCCCTGGCTGCGGGTGAACGGCAAGCTCTCGGGGGCCGCCGCCGCCGAGCGGGTCGACACCGCCCGCCAGCTCAAAGAGCTGCCCCGCACCGAAGAGGCCCTGGCCCGCGGCGAGATCGGCTACCAGCACGCGGTGGCGATGGCCCGCACCGCCGAGCACGTCGGCGCCGCTCAGGTGCGCCAGGCCGAAGCCACCCTATTGAAGGCGGCCGAGAGCATGGACCCCGGGCAATTCATCACCGTCGCGAAGAACTTCGAGCACCAGGTCGATGCCGAGGCCGCCCTGGCGGATGCCAACCGGGCGCACCAACGGCGTTACCTCCAGATCGGCGAGGTCACCAATGGCCTGGTCCGGCTGGAGGGCCAGCTCGTCCCCGAGGCGGCGGCCATGCTGCGGACCAGGCTGGAATCCTTCATGAAGCCGGCCAAAGGCGACCAGCGGACTGCCGGCCAGCGGGCGCACGACGCGCTGGTCGAGGTCTGCCGGCGCGCCGGTGGCACGGGCCGGCCGGAGAGCGCTGGCGGCGGCTCGCGGCCGTCGTTGATCATCCGGGCCAGCCTGGACACCCTGGCCGGCCTTGATGGGGCGCCGGCCGGTGAGCTG
>VBDZ01000101.1 GCA_005881215.1 Chloroflexota bacterium
CAGCAAGTCGTCCACCAGCTGGCCCATGTAGTCCCCGTTGTCCTTGACCCGCTTGAGATACCCAGTGGCCTCCTGGGGGAGACTGTCTGCGTATTCCTCGAACAGGATGCTGGTGAACCCGTTGATGGCCCGCAAGGGCGCCCGTAGATCGTGCGAGATCGTATAGGAGAAGGCTTCCAGCTCCCGGTTGGCGACCTCGAGCTCCCGAGTCCGTTCGTTTACCTCGCGGACTCTCTCTTCCAACTCGGCGTTGGCCTGCTTCACGGCCTCGACCAATCGCTCACGGTCGAGTCCGGTGCTGACCAGCGTGGCATATTGCTGGAGCCAGGCCTCCTCGTCGCTCCCGAACAGCGGGGTGAACGGCCCACCGACCAGGACCATCGACGCGGCGGTCCCGGGCACGGCCGCGATCAGGGCGGTCCGCGGCGGCGTGCCCCCCAGGGGAAAGACA
>VBDZ01000102.1 GCA_005881215.1 Chloroflexota bacterium
TCACGATGTCGTGGGTCGCCTGCTGGAATTTGGTTTCCTCACCCTGGCGCCAGATGCGGCGCAGCCAGGTTGGCGGAGCAAAGCCGGCGTAAAGGGGCGGCACGATCGCGAGGGTGGCCAGCGCCACGCCGATCTGTACGGCGGGCTGCGAGGCCAGGGATTGGACGCCGACCGCTACCAGCAGGATGGCCACGATTCCGAGGTAGCCGAAACTAAGCGCGCGCATCCGGGCGCGCTGCACGGCCGTACGGCTGCGGGCGGTGAGCCACAGCCGGACACTCGGCTCGCCGACGCAGCCGCTCCACACCGCGATCAAGGCGATCAGCTCCGCGACGGAGAGCGGTTTGGGCGCGCTGGTCCCGTAAAGGGCGCGGACGGCGATCACGAAAACGGCGGTCAGCCCGACCACGCCGATGACCAGCCACCGGGTCCGGCGGGAGAGCGGGATGACGCTGTCGCGGAAGAGCAGCAGCGCGAGACCGGATCCCAGGAAGATGACGATGGTGACGTAGCTGCTGGCGGCCGCGAAGCCCGCCCCCAGCACCTTGGCGAGTTGGCCGAGGAGGGAAACCGCGGCCAGCGACCCTACCGCCAGCGCCAGGTACATCCGACTCCGCTCCTTCGTCGCGAGCCAGTCGCGGATCGACAGCGCGGCAATGGCGACGAACGCCAGGGTGCTGATGAGCTGCAAGATCGCGACGACGGTCAGGTGCGTCACGATTTGAGCAACTACCTAGGCGACAACTAATTGCTCGGTAATTCGTTGGAATTGACAGCCATGCCGAGGCGACCGCTGCGCGTGCTCATCCTGGAGGACCGCCCCGAGGACGCCGAGCTCGAGCTCCACGAGTTGCGCCGGGCCGGTTTCGAACCGTCCTGGCACCGGGTCGAGGACGAAGCGGGATTCAGGTCGAAGCTCGACCCGGAGCTGGATTTGGTCCTGGCCGACTATCACCAGCCCCAGTTCGACGCCGTCCGCGGCCTGAAGCTGATGAAGGAAGCCGGCCTCGACATCCCCTTCGTCATCGTTTCGGGCGCGGTCGGCGACGACCTCGCTGTCGCCGCGGTCCGCCAGGGCGCCACGGACTACGTGCTCAAGGACCGGATCGGCCGCCTCGGAACCGCCGTCAAGAACGCCATCGAGCAGGCGGACCTCCGCCGCCGGCAGCGTCTCGCCCAGGCGGCGCTCGAGCACCAGGCCTTGCACGACAGCCTGACTGACCTGCCGAACCGGCTGATGCTCCGGGACGAGCTGGACCGAACCATCGGGCGGGGGACGACGGTGTCCCTGCTGCTGCTCGACATCGACAACTTCAAGGAGATCAACGACAGCTTCGGGCACCAGGTCGGCGATATCCTGCTGCGCCAGGTGGGGCCCCGTCTTCGGGAAGGACTGGAGTCGGCGAGCATGGTGGCTCGCCTGGGCGGGGACGAATTCGCCGTCCTGCTTCCGGGGGCCGATTCGGAGCGTGCGTCCCAAATCGCGCGCGGCATCCTGCAGTCATTGGAAGGTCCATTCCTGAGTGAGGATCACGCGCTCGAAATCGCCGCCAGCATCGGGATCGCGACCTACCCTGACCACGCCCGGGGGGCGGAGCAGCTGCTCCAGCGGGCCGATGTTGCAATGTACATCGCAAAGCGGACGGGTGGAAGCTTCGCCGTCTACCGGCCCGAGGACGATCCGTATGATGCCCGCCGGCTGGCGCTGCGAGCCGACCTTCGGCGTGCCATCGAGCGACGCGAGATCGTCCTCTATTACCAGCCGCAGGTGGCGCTCGCCACCGGTGAGGTGATCGGCTTCGAGGCGCTGGCCCGCTGGCACCAGGCGGAGCGGGGCTGGGTTCCACCGAGCGAGTTCATTCCGGTCGCCGAGCACATGGGCCTGATCAAGCCGCTCACGGCGCAGGTGGTGGAGCTGGCGGCACGGCAAAGCCTGGTCTGGCAGGAGGCCGGCATCGCGGCGCTGATCGCGGTCAACGTCTCGATGCGCAACCTGCTCGACCCGCGCTTTCCCGAGGTGCTCGAGGGCCTGGTCGCGGCCAGTGGCATCGTCCCCGACCGGCTGAAGCTCGAGATCACCGAGAGCGCGGTCATGGCTGAGCCCGCTCGGGTCCTGGAGACGATGAACCGGCTGCGCGCCGGCGGCCTCCGCTTTTCGATCGACGACTTCGGGACCGGATATTCGTCCCTGACGTACCTGCAACGGCTCCCGGTCGAAGAGATCAAGATCGACCGGACCTTCGTCGGTCAGCTGGCGACCGACCCGGGAAGCGCGGCGATCGTACGGGCGACCATCGAGCTCGGCGGCAGCCTCGGGCTCGACGTGGTGGCGGAGGGCGTCGAGGATGCCGCGACCTGGCAGATGCTGAACCGGCTGGGCTGCTCAACCGCCCAGGGGTACTTCCTCAGCCGCCCGATGCCGGCTGCGGAGGTCGCCGGCTGGATGGGCAACTGGCCCGAGCGACAGCGGGCACTCCAGGATACTGAGCTCGCCGCCTAGCTGAGGGGAGCTCCCTCGATCGACTCTCAACGTGCTCTCATCGAACTGCGGCATGATGGACAGCGCGTGGGCATGCCAGGGAGAGGCTTGGCCCTGCTCCGGGCACCGGTCAAGCCGCTGATGGTCATCGTGGGGGTGCTTTCGTCTGTGCTCGTTCCGGCGGTGGTCTTTCCTACCCTCGCCGTCGATCCGGCTCCGCCGCCGCTCAATCCGCCCCTGGTGGGCTTCTCGTTCAGCCCCGCCTCGCTGACCAACGGCAGTGACCCGGACCTGGCGCTGGCGGAGCTGCTCCGCACGCTGCAGCCGGACCTGGTTCGGCTGCCGGTCTACTGGAGCACAGTGGCGCCGACGGCCACCACGCTCGACTACACCGAGGTCGACGGGTTGATCAAAACCGTCCAGGCGCACAACGCCCAAAAGGGCTCGCGCCGCACCGACGTCGTCCTGGTCGTCGGCGCCCGCAACCTGGTCTATCCAGAGGTTCATCTGCCGGCCTGGCTCGACACAAAAAACGTCCACAAGCTCGAGACGCTGCTGAAGACCACCGGCTATCGTCGCTACCTGGACACCACCTTCCGGCGCTACGCGTCGCTGCCGATGCTCAGGGCCTGGCAGGTCGAGAACGAGCCGCTCGACAACGCCAGTGTCAACCAGGTCACCAGCGGGGCGCTGCCGGCGTCGATGGTGCGCTCCGAAGTCGATCTGCTGCGCTCCATCGACCTGGTCCACGAAGTGGTGGTCACGACGTTCAATTCCTCTCATGTCACGCTCGACCTCCGCGCTGCCAGTCCGCTGGGGTGGCTCTATGCGCACCTCCCCGGCGCCAAGCCGGCCGGGCACCCATCCCAGGCGCTGACGGTGGGGGACACCCTGGGGCTCGACCTCTACGTTGTGACCCAGGCCACGCCACTCCAGACGACCAGCCCGAGCACCCGGATCGCGTGGAAGGAGGAGAGCCTGGACTATTGGCAGTCGCAGGCGTCCAAGCACGGCCGGGCGCTCTGGGTCACCGAGCTGCAGGCATCCCCGTGGTTCGGCACCAGCGGGTTCACGGTCAGCGACCTGTTGTCGAGCGCGCTCGCCTATCGAGGTCACGGGGTGAGCGTTTATCTGCTCTGGGGGGTCGAGGACTGGCTCAACTCGCCCGACTGGATGCAAGCCGGCATCACCTCCATCAAGCTGCTCCGCTCGGGCCGATAACTTACCGGTCTCTTAGTCGCGATTCAGGCTACGTTAAGGTTCGCCTGCCATGATTTGTACTATCGGGAATATCCGGATCGTTCGCGTCCTGGTGCCGCTGCTGGCGGTCCTGTTGATGGCGACTGGTTGCCAGTCGGTCCAGGCGAGGCCCCCTGCGGCGGTCAGTCCGGGTTCGACGACTCGATCGCCGTCGGCATCACCCAGCACGCCGCCCAGCCACGTCTTCGTCATCGTGCTGGAGAACACCTCGTCCCGGCAGGCGCTGGCCCAACCGTACATCAGCAGCCTGGCGAGCCAGTACGCCGTGGCCACGAATTATCGCGACCTCGGCAATCCGAGCCTGCCGAATTACCTGGCGATGACATCGGGGTCGACCTGGGGCATCCGCGACGACGGCTATCACCGGCTGCCCGCCGCCGGCGTCGGCACCGAGCTGACCAAGGCCGGGATCACGTGGAAGGCCTACTTCGAGGGCTTCACCGGCGACTGCTTCAACAGTCCGTATCCCTACGCGCTGAAGCACAATCCGTTTGCGTACTACGGCGGCACGTGCCCGGCGAACGTCGTACCCATGAGCGACCTCGCGGCGGACCTGAACGGCAACCCGCCCCAGTTGAGCTGGATCACTCCGGGGATGTGCAATGACGGCCACGACTGCTCGGTGCGGACGGCCGATCGCTGGCTGTCCGGCGTGGTGCCGCAGATCACGAGCTCGACCGCCTGGCAGCAGAACGGCCTCTTGCTGATTACCTGGGACGAATCGAGCGCGGGGGACGGCCGGGTCGCCCTGTTGGTGGTGACGCCGACGTTGCGAGGCCAGATCACCACCCCGCTGGATCATTTTTCGTTGCTGGCCACGGTGACGGACCGGCTGGGCGTGGCGCGGTTGGGGCAATCGGCGCAGGCGACCTCGCTCCAGGATCAGCTGCAGGCCGCCGCCGCGAACACCGGCGGCTAGCTCAACGTCGGGGAGATACGCGGGCGACCGCCACCTGGTCCCAGCTGGAACCACTCCACTTGAAGACCGCCACCGATCGTGCCGCCCGGGCATCCGGCGGGACCTCTTGAAACGCCCACAGATCGCGTCCGGCGCTAACGGCGTAGGAGATCACGTTGTTCTGAGCGAGAGGGGCGCGCTCGATCCAGTCGTGGCCGTTCCACAGCCAGGTCTCCGTAACCGTGGCGTTGCCAAATGGAGCGTAGGCTTCCGTCAGCAGCAGCAACCGCCCAGAGCCCGGTTCGTTGACGAGCGTCATGTGCCCACTGCTCGGCGGGAGGTGCGCGGGGGTCAGCGGATGCCAGCCGGTCCCGTCCCAACGCGACGTCTGCGTATTCAGGCCGGCGTCGATACTCGAAAGCGCCAGCAGCGAATGGGACGGCGCGTCGAATCCCACCGCGGTGCTGACGGAAAATGCCGACGAATCCAGGTTGGAGCGGCGCCGCCATCGTCGCTCTTGATAGATCCAGGTCTCAATCTCGATCGTGCCGGACGGAGTGCCCAGGGCGACGAGCAGAACCATCTGGTGATGAGCCGGGTCGTACGCCATCGAAAACGCGCCCGGGGGTGGTTGGTATTCGGCCATCGTCTCGAGCTGCGTCCAGCTCGCGCCGTCCCAGGCGTAGGTGAACGTGAATGGCGGTGCGTCGCCCGGTGGTTCGGCATCAAACAAGAGCACGCGACCGAGATCGGGATCCCAGGCGGCGACCCCGCAGCAGCCCTTGGGCGATGACGCCGCGGCCGGTTGCGCCCAGGTCCAGGCCTGGTTCGCCCAGAGCCAGGTCTGGCCGGGATTGTTCACCAGGACGACCTGCCGGTGATTTGGGTCATAGGCAAGGGCCGGGTCGAAGCCCAGAAACGGCGCAACCGCCCCGGAAGCCGTGGGGGCGCCGCTCGGGTTCTTCGATGTCCGGCCCAGGGCGACCACCACCAGCGCCAGCGCGATCAGCGCGACCGCGAGCAGGCTAACCCAAACGGGGCGATGCCCCCGAAGTTGTTGCAGAAGTCCAGGCGCGGCCTCATCGAAGGGCAGCCACTCGTCCTGTTCGGCCATCCCGGCCAGCGTAGCGCGGACTCAGGCGGCCCGTGGCTGCCGCGCCATCGTGTCGTCCCAACGCTCGCCGAGGCTGTGGAGCAGCGCCCGCACCGCCGGCTCCCACAGGTGGGTGCCGCACTCTTCGTGAAGGATCCGAAGCGCGCGTATCCGGTCGAACGCCTGCCGATACGGGCGGTCAGAGACCAGCACGTCGTAGGTGTCGGCCACCGCCAGGATGCGGGATTCGAGTGGAATCTGGTCGCCACGAAGGCCCCGTGGGTAGCCGCTGCCGTCGAGGCGCTCGTGGTGCGCGACCACGATCTCCGCCTCCTTGTGCAGGCTTGGCACGCGCAGGAGAATGTCGTGCCCGACGGCGGGGTGGCGCTTGATGACGGTCCACTCGTCGGGATCGAGCGCGCCGGGTTTGCTAAGGATCGCATCCGGAATCCCGATCTTGCCCACGTCATGGAGCAGGCCGGCGCGAGCCAGGGTCCGAAGCGTGTTGGTGGGCAGCTCCATCGCGCGACCGATCCGGACCGCCAGGTTGGCCACCCGCAGGTTGTGACCCTTCGTGTTTTCGTCCCGCGCCTCGACCGCTGCCGCCAGGGCGGCTATGGTTTCGGCGTGTTCAAGCTCGGCGCCAACGTTGACTTCGAGCTCGAGCGTGGCCTCCATGATGGAGCGGAGCGACTGGCCCCGCGACCGCTGGGCGGTGAGGGACCAGAACGCCAGACCGACACTCACCAGCATGGCC
>VBDZ01000089.1 GCA_005881215.1 Chloroflexota bacterium
TCACGTTCGCCAGCAGAAAGAGCGTCGCCAGCACGCCGGAAAGCACGTTGACCGGCACCGGTGTGCCAAACCGCGCCGAGAACGTACCCAGCGCGCGCGGTCCAGAACCTGCCAGCGACCCAATCGCCATCATGCGATCGGCCCCCATCAACCAGACCGTGCCGCTCGTCAAGAGCGAAAACACGATGGCCAGCCCGACGACTCCGTTCAGGATGTTGGCAGCGGTGCTGCCCAGAACATTCGACACCACTGTCTGATAGGCGGCTACGAAGCTCGTCACGTTGACCAGGTCCTTGGGACTGACGACAAGGAGGATCCCGACGATTGGGATCAGGTAACCGAGCACGCTCAGGATGCCAGAGAAGGTCACCATTCTTGGGATGTCGCGCTGTGGATCCTGCATCTCTTCGCTGGCGTTGGTAGAAAGCTCGAACCCGATCCAGCTGAAGACCAGGACGCCGATGACGCCGATGAAGACCGCGGATGTTGGCTGCCAGCCGCTGAGGGTTCCGGCGAAGCCCTTGCTGGCACCCGATGCGACGACGAGAATACCGAAAACGGCGAGCAGACCGAGGCGGACGATCGCGCCGAGGTTCGGCACCCATTTCATCTGACGCAACGACAGGATGTTCCAGGTGACCGCGATCCAGATAAACAGAAAGCCAACCAGGAACTCCAGCCAGCCAGTGTTCGCGATCCCACCGAACGGTTTGCCCCAGAAGGTGTCCAGGGCGGCGATCGCAACGACGGAAAGCGTCCCGCCCAGCCACACCGGATTGCTGATCCAGTACATGACCGCGGTGATGGCACCGGCCAGGTGTCCGAAGGCGAGCCTGACCCATTCGTAGACGGCACCCTCGACCGGAAAGGCCGTGCCCAGTTCGGCCGTCAGCAGACCGTAGGGAATGAGGAACGTGATGCCGGAAACGATGAGCCAGAAGACCGCCTGGGCCCCCTGGGAAGAAACGGCGCCGAGTGTGTCGAGCGCCACGATGCCAGCGACGGTGAAGAACACGAGGTCCCAGCGAAAGAGCGACTTGCGCAGCTTGCGTTTTTCGGCGAGTACGTCAGCAGACGTCTCCAAGACCGCCAATGCTTACCCTCCTTGAGCGTGATTGGCTCTTGGGCAGAGCCTGTCCGCAATTTGAACCTGCCGTGAGCACTTGTCAAGGGAATTTCGGCTGTTTCGACCGCGGCTATACTCCGGCGCGTGCCGGCTGAATACGACGTCATCGTCGTCGGCGGCGGTCACAATGGTCTGGCGACGGCCGCCTACCTTGCGCGCGCTGGGCTGAAACCGCTGGTTTTGGAACGCCGCGAGGTGCTGGGCGGCGCGGCCGTCAGCGAGCACCCCTGGCCCGGGTATACCGTTTCGACGCTCTCCTACGTGCTCTCGCTGATGCCGCCCGAAGTGATTGGCGAGCTTGAGCTTCACCGGCACGGCCTCACGCTGTATCCGCTGGCCGCCGATTACTACGTCCCCTTTCCGGACGGCTCGCACCTGTTGCTCACCAAAGACGCGGCCCAGGCGAAGTCCGAGATTGCGAAGTTCTCCCAGAAGGACGCCGAGGCCTGGCCGGTCTTCAGCGCCTACCTGGCCAAGATCGCGCGGCTGGTCCGGCCCTTGCTGCTGATGACCCCACCCGCGGTCGGGGCGAAATCGCCGGCCGACCTCCTGGAGCTGGCCCGCTTCGCCTGGAAACTCAAAGGTCTCGACGTCCAGGGCACCGGTGACTTGGTCAAGGTGATGACTCTGTCGGTGGCCGAGCTGCTCGACGAATGGTTCGAGTCGCCGCAGGTGAAGGCGGCACGCTGCGTTTCCGGGGCGATTGGCACCTACGGTGGACCGTACACGCCGGGAACGGCCTACGTCCTGCTGCATCACTACATCGGCGAGGTCGACGGCCAGATGGCCGAGTGGGCCTTCGTTCGGGGCGGCACCGGGGCGGTCTCAGAGGCGATTGCCGCCGATGCTCGCGAGCACGGCGCCGAGATCCGCACCGGGGCGCGGGTCGGACGCGTGCTGGTCGAGGCTGGCCGCGCCGTTGGCGTGGCGCTGACCGATGGAACCGAGGTGCGCGCCCGCGCGGTGGTCTCGAATGCCCATCCCAAAATCACGTTCTGCGAGCTCGTCGACGCCGGCCAGCTGCCCGCGGATTTCGTGCGCGCCATCGACCATTACAAAACCCGATCCGGCACCGTCAAGGTCAACCTGGCGCTGGGCGAGCCACCGCGATTTCACGGCCTGGCCGAGGATGACTCGAACACCGCCGCGCGCTCGTTCATCCAGCTCTGCGATTCGATGGAGTACCTGGAGCGCGCCTTCGACGATGCGAAATACGGGAGGGCGTCGGCCGAACCGTACTCCGATGGCGTGCTGCCGACCATGGCCGACGACTCGCTCGCGCCGGCGGGCAAGCACTTGATGAGCTGCTTTACCCAGTACGTCCCGGCGAGTTGGTCACAGGCGCCCCATCGCAACGAGCTGGAGGCGTATGCCGACCGGGTCGTCGATGGCTACGCGCGCTTCGCGCCGAACCTGAAGACAGCGATCGAGCACCGGCAGGTGCTCGGGCCGTACGACATGGAGCAGGAGTATGGGCTGGTGGGCGGCAACATCATGCACGGCGATCTGACGCTCGACCAGCTCTTTAGCTGGCGGCCGGTGGCGGGCTACGCGGACTACCGGACGCCGATCAAGGGGCTCTATCTCTGCGGCTCGGGAACGCACCCCGGTGGTGGCATCAGCGGTATCAACGGCCGCAACGCCTCGCGAGAGATCCTCAAGGATCTGAAGCGTTCAGGGCGACGCTGAGCCGGCGCTGGTCGGCTGCCAGGAATCGCCAGTCCATTCCCAGCTGTCGATCCGCTGGGTCTTGAAATCCCGGGCAACGTCTTCGAAGGCAACGACCATCCCGTGAAGGCCCTCGGCGGTGACGGCTACGGCGTTCTCCCGACCGATCGTCTGCCGCCAGCTCCAGTCCTGACCGTTCCAGGTCCAGGTCTCGGTGGGAGCCGGCCCGGCGGTCGTGGGGGTGATGGTGAGCAGGACCAAGCGGCCCGATACGGGGTCGTGCACCAGCGTCATGCTGGAAAAGCCGAAGCCCGGCTCGTGTGCCGGCCTGGAGGGTTGCCAACCCGCGCCGTTCCAACTCCAGGTTTCGGACACGCAATATAACGCCGAACACCTGGCGGCCACCGCCAGGACCGTCTCGGTGACTGGATCGAAGGCGACCACGGCCACCGGGCTGACCGGCCCGCCGGCGGCGTTGCGCTGGTGCCAGGCCGCGCCATCCCAGGTCCACAGGCGGATCGGGGTCCCGAAGGGGATATCGGACGCCACCAGCACCATCGCCTCGAGGTCCGCGTCATAGGTCATGGCGAGCATGAACCCTCCGGGCGGGGCGCTGGTCCGTGGTCCAATCTCCCTCCAGGTCGAGCCATTCCAGGTCCAGGTGTCGTTGAGGACGGTCTCCTCCGCGTATGACTGCCCGCCAACGAGCAACACCGCGCCCATCAGCGGATCCCACGCGGCCGCCGCGCCAATTCGCCCGGATGGCGACGCCGTCGGGTGAGCCTGCGTCCATCGATTCTTCGCCCACAGCCAGGTCTCGCCGCGGTTGTTGAAGAGCACTACCTGCCGGCGATTCGCGTCATACGCAACCGCGGGAAGCAGGCCGAAGTAGGGCAGGCCGGCCGCTGACACGGTCGCCGTTTGGGTCGCCGTGGAGCCCGAAGGTGCGGTCGAGCTGATCCCGATCAAGAGCGCGACCGTGAGCACGCCAACCATGAAACCTCGATGGCGCTGGAGGATGGCCGTCAGGGGTTGGCGCGGCTGGTCCGGGTACAGCCAGTCATATCCCTCCCCCGCTTGCGGGGGAGGGCAGGGTGGGGGCTTTACAGGACTTTCGAGAGGAAGGACCGGGTCCGCTCCTGCTGGGGATTCGCCAGCACGTCGCGAGGCTTACCGGCCTCGACGATCACGCCGCCATCCATGAAGACCAGCGTGTCACCGACTTCACGGGCAAAGCCGATCTCGTGCGTCACCACGATCATGGTCATGCCGTCCTCGGCGAGCGCGCGCATCACGTCGAGCACCTCGCCCACCAGTTCCGGATCCAGCGCCGAGGTCGGCTCATCGAACAGCATCAGCTTGGGCTGCATCGCCAGCGCCCGGGCGATCGCCACCCGCTGCTGCTGCCCACCCGAAAGCTGCCTCGGGTAGGCGTCGACCTTCTCGGCAAGGCCCACCCGTTCGAGCAGGCGACGGGCGCGATCGGCCGCCACGGCGCGGCTCTCCCGCTTGACCCGAACCGGCGCCTCGGCCAGATTCTCGAGGACCGTCATGTGTGGGAAGAGATTGAAGTGCTGGAAGACCATTCCAATCTCCGCACGCTTCTTGCAGACCTCTGCGTCAGGCAGCTCGTAGATCCGGTCGCCGCGCTGCCGGTAACCCACCAGCTCACCATCAACCGACAGCCGGCCGGCGTCGATTTTCTCCAGGTGGTTGATGCAGCGCAGGAACGTGCTCTTGCCCGAACCGGACGGCCCGATCATGCACATCACGTCCCTCGGATTGACTTCGAGGTCGATACCGCGCAGCACCTCGAGCCTGCCGAAGTTCTTGTGCACGGCCTCGGCTTTGACCATCGGCATGCTGGTCATCTCACCGGTGTTCGCTGCCTGGCACGGCGGGTCCAGCCGGCACCAGCTCTGGCGGCGCCGGCGGCCCGGCGTGGAAGGTGAACAGCATCCGTCTGAACCGTTGAAGTGGTGTCGGCGGCAGCTGCCGGGTCGCGCCTCGGCCGAAATGTCGCTCGATGTAATACTGGCCGACGGTAAGAATGGACGTCATCACCAGGTACCAGATGCTGGCCACGATCAGCAATTCGAGAACGTCATAGGTCGCGGTCGCTATCTGTTGCTGGCGGGTGAACAGCTCGGTCACCCCGGCGCCGAAGGCCAGCGACGTGGTCTTCAACATCGAGATGGTTTCGTTGCCGGTCGGGGGGATGATGACCCGCATCGCCTGGGGCAATACGATGCGCCGCATCACCAGGCCCCGATCCATCCCAAGGGCCTGGGCGGCCTCCGTCTGGCCATGCTCGACGGAGATAATCCCGGCCCGAACGATTTCCGCCATGTAGGCCGCCTCGTTCAACCCAAGACCCAGCAGTGCCGCCATGAACGGCGGGATCAATTTGTTCGTATTGCCATGCAGCCACAACGACGTGAACGGGATGCCGATGTCGATACTCTTGAGCACCAGGTTGATGTTGAACCAGAAGAAGATCTGCACCAGCACCGGCGTGCCACGGAAGAACCAGATATACAGCCAGCTCACCCACGACATCACCGGGTTCGGTGACAGCCGCATCACCGCGAGGATGGCGCCCAGCACGACGCCAACCAGCATGGCGAGCGCCGTCAATTCGAGGGTGAGGAGGATGCCGCGAAAGATGAGCCCGTTGAAGAGAAACTTCTCGACGACCAGCCAGCCGGTATGCGGCCCCAGGCCAGTCCGGTCGTTTCCGATCGCGGTGCCGATCGTGTAGAGGATGTAGACGGCGATCGCCAGCACGACGACCGCCGCCACCCAGCGCCCCGGATGTCGGACGGGAACCGCTTTGATCGCCTCTGGCCGTACGCCTACCGCATCAGCCACGGGGGCTCGCGCCTAGCTGGTTCTTACGGCACGCAGGTCGCACCGATCGAGTTGTTGTCATTGATCTTGACGTCCGAGCTCTGAATGGCGCCAGCCTGGACGCCCCAGTTCTGGAGGATCGTCTTGTAGTAGCCGTTGTCGATCAGGTACTTGACCGCGTCCGTGATCGGCTTTTCCAGTGGACTGCCTTTGGGGAGCGCGATGCCATAGGGCGCCACACTGCAGCCCTGGCCGGTGGTCTTGACCTTGCCACCGGTCGCCTTCACCTGGTAGGCGGCGACCTGGGAATCGAGGAAGCCGATGTCGGCGCGATCGGAGAGCAGCGCGGAGTTCGCATCGGTCTGCTTCTCGAAACTGGTGACTTTGAGGTCCTGCTTGGCGGGAGCACAGTTGTCCTTCCCGCCCGCCAGCGCCGCGCCACCCACTTGCTTGCCGATGTAGGCCCAGGCGTCGCTTTCTTCCGTGGTACCGGTTTCCACCGCGATCGTATGGCCGCACATGTCGGCGGCGCTGTTGACGGTTATGGTGCTCGACGATTTGACGATCCAGCCCTCTCCCGCCTTGTAGTAGCTGACGAAGTCGATGCCTTTAGCCTCGCGGTCTGATGTCGGCGTAAAGCTGGAAAGACTTACCAGGTAACGTGGATTACTGGCGGTGAGCTGCGGGATGATGTTGTCGAAGATGACATTGTTGAAGGTGCAGGCCACCCCCATCACCTTGCAGATCGCTTTGCCGAAGTCGATATCCCAGCCGATGATATCCCCCGTGTTGGGGTCGATGTACTCGTCCGGCGAATAGGTCGCGTCGGTCGCGATCTGAATCGGCGTCGGCACGGTCGATGGGACCTCCGCCGCGATGCTGGCCACCTTGGACGGGCCCGAGCTCGACGCCGCTGGGCCTTGTGACGATCCCCCGCACGCGGCGAGCGTCATAGCCGCCGTGATCACGGCCATTGAAAAACGCTTCATGCTTCTCCTCCCCTTCCGGCTTGAATCACCGGTATTCAAGACGCTGCCAGAATTGTAGGCGAATGCCAAAGACGCCCAACCTCGACGCCCAGATCGACGGCCCGCAGTACCTGGGCCCCGCGACCTTCATGAAGACGCAGGCGCTCACCGAACCGGAGGAACTCGATGCGGTCCGCCCCGAGGTCGCGATCCTCGGCGCGCCGTGGGACGACGGCACCACCTACCGGCCGGGCGCCCGCTTTGGACCGCGCGCCGTACGGGTCGCCAATTACCAGCCACCCAGCTGGCACCTCGACCTCGAGGTGGCGCCCTTCGAGGTGCTCAAGGTCGTCGACTACGGCGACGCCGTCTGCTACCCGGGGCTCACTGACCAGTCGCACGAGGCGATCCGCGCCCGCGTCGCCGAGATCGCGACCCGAAAGATCGTGCCGATGGTCATCGGCGGCGATCATTCGATCACCTATCCGTCGGCGACCGCTATCGCGGATGCATACGGTCGGGGCAAGGTCGGCATGGTGCATTTCGACGCGCATGCCGACACCGGTCGAGAAAGCTGGGGCAACCCGGCGTCGCATGCCACCCCGATGCGGCGATTAATCGCATCGGGCGCGATTCCCGGGCGCAACTTCGTGCAGCTAGGCCTGCGCGGCTTCTGGCCGGAGCGCGAAACCTTCGAATGGATGCGGTCGCACGGGATGCGCTGGCACCTGATGGGTGAGCTGCTCGATCGCGGGGTGGAAACGGTGATCGGCCAGGCGATCCAGGAGGCACTCGACGGTCCCGAGTTCATCTATCTGTCCGTCGACATCGACGTGCTCGATCCCGGCTTCGCGCCGGGGACCGGGACGCCCGAGCCGGGCGGGATGCAGCCGGCCGATCTGCTCCGCGCGATTCGCAATATCGGCCTGCGGACCGAACTGGTCGCCATGGACGTGGTCGAAGTCTCGCCGCCGTACGATCATGCAGAGATCACTTCCCAGAACGCCAACCGTTGCATACTAGATGCGATTTCGGCCCTGGCCGTGAAGAAGTCTCGAGGAGGGAAGCCGTGAGTACAGTTGCCGAGCCGATCGCCCCCGGCCGCGTCGTGGAGCTGACCGCCAAGGAGGAAGAGCGCTTCCGGTCGAAGCGCCGGCGATCCGATGAGCTCTGGAAGCAGGCCAGGCAGGTCATCCCCCGCGGGGTGCCCTCGTCCTTCCAGGACGCCGCGCCCCAGCCGGTCTTCATCGATCACGGGAAGGGCAGCCGCATCTGGGACGTCGACGGCAACGAATACGTCGACTTTCACAACGGCTTCGGGGTGATGGTGGTGGGGCACGCGCACCCCCTGATCGTCCAGGCGATCAACGAGCGCGCCGCGCGCGGCACCCACTTCGCCCAGCCGGTGGCCGATGACGCCGTGGTGGCGACGGAGCTCGCCCGCCGCTTCAAGCAGCCGCAGTGGCGCTTCACCAACAGCGGCACCGAATCGACGCTCGACGCCGTTCGCCTGGCGCGGGGATTCACCGGACGCGACCGGCTGATCAAGATCGAGGCCAGCTATCACGGCCATCACGACGCACTGCTGGTGTCGGTCGAGCCGGCACCCGACAAGATGGGTCCCGCCGATGCGCCGGTATCGGTCCCCTACAGCGGCGGCACACCGCAGGCGGTCGTCGACCTGGTGACCGTCGTTCCCTTCAACGACCTGCAGATCCTGGAGCGGACCCTGGACCGGCATCGCGGCGAAGTCGCCGCCATCATCGTGGAGCCGGTGATGATGAACATCGGCATCGTGCTGCCCGACGACGGCTACCTGGCATCGGTGCTGGAGCTGGCCCATCGCCACGGCGCGCTGTTGATCTTCGACGAGGTCAAGACCGGGGCGACCATCGCGGCCGGCGGCGCCACCGAACGCTTCGGAGTGACCCCCGACCTGGTGGCGCTGGCGAAGGCGATCGGGGGCGGTCTGCCCTGCGGCGCGGTCGGCGGCCGTGCCGACGTCATGTCGACCATCGACGAGCACAAGGTGGTGCAGATCGGCACCTTCAACGGCAACCCGCTCACCATCGCGGCGTCGAAGGCAACGTTGACGTCCGTCCTCACGCCGCAGGCCTACGCGCACTTCGACGCGCTCGCCGAAGCCTTGGAGGGCGGCCTGCGCAAGGTGATGAGCGACTACCAGCTGCCCTTCCACCCGATCACGCTGGCGGCGCGCGGCTGCGTCACCTATCGCAAAGAACGGGTGCGCAACTATCGCGACTACCTGACGATCGACAAGAAATACGCGTATCTATCCTGGCTCTACCAGTGCAACCGCGGCGTCCTGATGGCGCCCGGCGCCGAAGAGAACTGGACACTATCGGTTCAGCACTCCGAGGACGACGTGCTGCGTTACGTCCGCAACTTTGAGGAGATGGCGAAAGCCCTGACGGGATAAGCCTCACTTCCTCCCTCCCCCTTGTGGGGAGGGTCGGGGAGGGGGTCTAGGCGACCGGAACCCGGGTCAGATAATCGAAGATCAGCTGCGACCAGGACTCCATGTCCAGGTAGTAGCTGCGCATCGCGTCGAGCTCGAAGAGCGCCCCCGCCAGCTTGTCGACCTCGCGGATCGAGATCTCGGGCCGGTCGCCCTCGACCAGAAAGATCAGCCCGACGTGCACCCGTCCGACCGGCGTCGTCTGGTCGTTGATCGCGCCCAGCAAGCGGGTCGAGAACCGGCCAGCGTAGACGACTTCCTCTTCCCACTCCCGCCGCAACCCGGCTTCGATCGGGTCGGCCGCGTCGACCACATCCTCCGGATTGATGTGTCCGCCAACCCCCAGCGAATAGAGGTGACGGAGCCGGCGCTCGCTGGAGCGGCGCAGGCGATGCGTCAGGAAGTACCGGTCCTCGTGTCGGAAGACGACATACGGAATGATCTGCGGTTCAGACGGATCCTCCTCCACCTCGCGCCGCGGCCGGAACCGATAGTGCGCGCGCACCCGTGCGAGCAGCTCCTCGAGGCCGGTGTCCCGAAAGCCACTCCACTCACGACCGGCAAACAGCACCTCCCGGGGGACGACCAGGACGTCCTCGCGCGCGCTCACGCGATTGAGTGTAGCCGTGTCCCGGCGGCGTGAACGACCGGTGCTAGCGGTGGTGCTCGTCGTCGGAGGGCTCAGGCCGGGGCGTCGGTCGCGGGGTCGGTTGCGGGGTCGGCTGCGGCGTCGCCTGGGTGCCGATGATCAGGGTGGGGTCCGGCGTGACCGCCTCGGGTTGCTCGATCCGATCGATTTCATCCAGGTCGGCCGCAACCACTTGCTTGATGTCGGCGTCGTCGTCATTCCGAGTCACGTTGGCCCGCTCGACCGCATCGAGGTCGGCGCGCAACCGCTTGAGATCCTCGCTCGCCGCACGCGGATCGGCGTGCTTCAGGGCTGCCGAGGCATCGTTCACGATCACGCCGAACGCCCGCAGGCTGGTCGCCGCGAGACGCGGCTTGTGGTCGTAGGCCATCGCCTGGGCTTCACGCAGCCGTTCACCGGCGAGGTACAGCTTCAGCGGCAACTGCCCGGAGCTCGGGGTGACGGCGACCTGCAGGCTTTCCTCGAGCTGCTTGACCGGGTACAGCGGGTTGTCCGGAAGGGCTGAGGGTGCCGCCAGGGCCGCGCTCGCCGCGGCCAGGGCCGCGATCGCCGCCACGGCGAAGGCGAGGCCCAGCTTGCGATACCGGGCGAAGGTTGGCAGCTTGATGGTTCGCCGCTGCGGCAGGGTGGCCTGCAGCTTCAACCAGAAAGGGGCGAAGGCGACCGGCGGTGCCGGTGGCAGGGTGACCAGCAGAAGGTTCAGCTCGCGCACTTCCCGCAGCTCCGCGGCACAGGCGGCGCATCCCGCCAGATGGCCATCGATCGGGCGGCGCTCGTCCGACGCGAGCATCCCGTCGGCATACGGGATGAGCCAGTCGCGGGTCGTTGCATGACTCAACATCTGGGAGACACCCTCTGCCTGTTCAAACGGCCCCAATTCACGCCGTATTCGCCTCCACCTCGTCGTCGGAGCTCCGGACCAGGTCACCCAGGCGCTCGCGCAGCAGCCGCTTGGCGCCGTTGAGCCTCGACATCACGGTGCCAAGCGGAATGTCCAGCGCCCGAGCAATCTCGTCGTAGCTCAGCTCCCCGAAGGCCTGCAGCGCGATGGTGTCGCGATAGTGTGGCGGGAGGTTCGCGATCGCGTGACGGACGGCGCGCTGCAGGTCGTGCCGAGCCGCCACGTCCTGCGGATCCGGCACCGCACTCGCCGGTGGCTGTTCCATGCCGTCGAGCGAGACCACCGGGCGGCGCCGGCGCAGAGCATCGGTGACGGCATTCGCCGCCACCCGGTGCAGCCAGTGCTTGAAAGGCCTGTCGTGACGATACGTCGGAAGCGCTTTATGGACCTTGATGAAGACGTCCTGGGCGACATCCTCCGCGAGGGACAGCTCACCCAGCGCCCGGAAGGCGACGTTGATTACCAGCCGGTGATAGCGGAGCACGAGTTGACGGAAGGCCTCCTGGTCCCCCGACGCGCTCCGATCGATCAACCGGCGTTCTTCGGCATCCCCCTCGGGCGAGGGAACCTCTGGCTGGGCCATCTCCCGTTGGTGTGACGGTCAATTCCCACCCCGCTTGCGCTTGCGGTCGCGAGTCAGGCCGGGGGCCGCAACCCCGTCAGAAACTCCCGGACCCGACTCGCAGGATCGTCGGGCGACCGCGCGATCGCATCCAGCAGGGCGCTCGCCACGATCACCCCGTCGGCCTTCCCCTGGAGCGCCGCCACGTGCTCCGGGCGCGAGATGCCGAACCCCACCACCAGGGGCAAGCTGGTGTGTCGTCGCACGGTTTCGATCAACGGCAGAAGTCCCGGGTCCAGCTCGGCGCGGGCGCCCGTGACGCCGGTGACGGCGATGCAATAGATGAACCCGGTGGCGGCCTGGCAGGCCTCGTCGATGCCAGCCTCGGTGCTGGTCGGCGCCACGAAGAAGACGAGGTCGATCTGACACGCATCGGCGGCGCGGCGCAGGTCAGCCGACTCGCCCGGCGGAAGGTCCGGCACGATCAGTCCGTCAACGCCCGCGTCCGATGCCGCTCGGCAAAACCGTTCGAGACCGAAGGCGAGGATCGGATTCAGATAAGTCATGAAAAGCAGTGGCACGTCCGTCCTGGTCCGCGCCGACGTCGCCGTCTGCAGCGCCCGCGCGACCGTCATGCCTGCCTGCAGCGCAACCTGGGACGCCGCCTGGATGGTGCGGCCGTCCGCGAGCGGATCGGAAAACGGAATCCCGAGCTCGATCGCATCGGCGCCCGACCGGGCGGCCGCCTCGACCAGCGACGGCGTGACGTCGAGACGTGGATAGCCGGCGGTGAGATAGGCGATGATAGCCAGCTGCCGCTCGGCCCGCAGCCGGGCGAACATCGCGGCGATCCGGCTCACCCGCCGCTCGCCTGGCGGACGATGTCGAGGTCCTTGTCGCCGCGCCCGGACAGGTTGACCAGCACGATCTCCTCCGCGGCGAGCGCGCCTGCCAGCGGCATCGCGTAGGCAATCGCATGCGAGCTCTCGAGCGCCGGGATGATGCCCTCCAGGCGCGAGGTCTGGTGAAAGGCCGCGAGCGCCTGCTCGTCGGTGACGCTGACGTACTCGGCGCGATGCGCGTCATGGAGAAAGGCGTGCTCAGGGCCGACGCCCGGATAGTCGAGACCGGCGGAGATCGAATGCGTCGCCACTACCTGGCCGTCGTCATCCTGGAGCAGGTAGCTGAATGAGCCGTGCAGCACCCCGGGCCGGCCACCGACGATCGACGCCGCGTGCGCGCCGCTGTTGAGACCGCGGCCCGCCGCCTCGACGCCGATCAGCCGCACCGGATCGTCGTAGAACGGCGCAAAGATTCCGATGGCGTTGCTGCCACCGCCGACGCAGGCCACGACGACCGTTGGCAGCCGGCCGGTCTCGACCAGCATCTGCGCCCGCGCCTCGCGCCCGATGACGGACTGGAACTCGCGGACCATCACCGGGTACGGATGCGGACCGACCGCCGATCCGATGACATAGTGCGTGCTGCGGACGTTCGTCACCCAGTCGCGGATCGCCTCGTTGGTCGCGTCCTTCAGGGTCTTGCTGCCGGTTTCGACCGGGGTCACGGTGGCGCCGAGCAGTCGCATCTTGTAGACGTTGATCGCCTGCCGGGTCATATCCTCGACGCCCATGTAGACCTCGCAGGTCAGGCCGAACTTCGCGCAGACGGTGGCGACCGCCACCCCGTGCTGGCCGGCGCCAGTCTCGGCGATGATCCGCAGCTTGCCCATCCGGCGGGCGAGCAGTACCTGGCCCAGGGCATTGTTGATCTTGTGGGCGCCGGTGTGGCAGAGGTCCTCGCGCTTCAGCCAGATGCGTGCGCCACCGGCCTGCGCGCTGAGCCGGTCGGCGCGATAAACGGGCGTCGGGCGGCCACTGAAGGTGCGCGACAGCTCATCGAACTCGCGACGAAAGCCGTCGTCGTGCTGGGCTGCCTCGAACGCGGCGGTCAGCTCTTCGACCGCCGCCATCAGCGTCTCGGGAATGAACTTCCCGCCATAGCGACCGTACCGCCCGCGGGCATCGGGCAGGTTGTCCCTCCCCCCTTGTGGGGGAGGGCCCGGGTGGGGGGTACTCACGTTTCCACCCCCCGAACCGCCTCGACGAAGGCCCGCAACCTATCGTGGTCCTTGCGTCCGGGTTCGGCCTCGACGCCACTGCAGACGTCGACGCCCCACGGCCGCAGGCGAGCGACGGCGTCGGCCACGTTGCCCGGATTCAATCCGCCGGAGACCAG
>VBDZ01000162.1 GCA_005881215.1 Chloroflexota bacterium
GCGACGCCATCACCAGGACCTCGTCCTCCCCCGGTTGCGAGGCAGCGTCAGGGTCGGGGCTTTTCGGCAGCGCCAGGGCGAACACCGTGCCGCCGCCTGGCGCGCTTTCCTCGATCACCAGGCTGCCGCCGTGCCCTTCGGCCAGCTGGCGGCTGATGTACAGGCCGAGCCCAGTGCCGGGAACGTTGCGGAAAGCGGGTTCATTCGCCCGATGGAACTGGTCAAAGACGCGTGCCCGTTCGCTTTCGGGAATGCCCACGCCGTTATCGCGTACCCGGACGACCGCTCGCTCGCTGTCACCCGACAGCGTGATCAACAGCTGTGGCTCGCCGAGGCTATAGCTCAGGCCGTTATTGATCAGATTGTCCAGGATTCGACCAAGCTGCTCGCCGTCCGCCTTGACTAGAACCGGATCAGCTGGGAGAGCAGTGGCAATCTCGGCGCCCATCAGCTGAGCCCGAGGCCGGGCACGTTCGCTGGCAGCCTGAATCACGTGCCGCAGGTCAATCTGGCTCGGATTGGTTGGTACGGCGTTGGCCTCGATGCGCGACGCCTCGAGAAGACCGGTTACGATGCGGTTCAGCTCGCCCGCCTTGCCCGTCAGGATGTCGAGCGGGTTTCGCCAGGCGTTCGGCACCGCGCCGAGGGTGCCGTCGGACAGCATCGAGAGGTAGCCCGTCACCACGGTTATCGGCGTCCGCAGCTCGTGCGCCGCCATATGGAGAAAGCGGGTCTTGGTCTCGCTCGCGATTTGCGCCGACGCGTACAACCGCGACATCTCCTCCTGCCGCTCGCGGCTATCCGCAAATGCGGCGAGCAGGAAGGAGGTCAGGGCGATGCTGACATTGAAGACCTGGAGGGTGACCATCTTCTCGAACAGCGTTTCACCCGCAAATGGACCTGTCCCCCGAATCGCCGACCAGATCGCGATTCCAGACGCTATCAGGGCGGCCGGCGCGGCCCCCCGTAAACGGAACCGCCAGGCTGCCAGCATGATGAGGGGCAGCACGAGGTATTCGAGGTCGAGCTGATTATCGAAGAGGACATAGCTCACCACCGCCGTCGCCACCAGTAGGCCCGCCAGCTCGAGCCCCTGCCGCCGATCGGTCGCCGGCATCGAGCGGCGGGCGAGAACGCTGAGCAGGAATGGCGCAACCAGCAGGACACCCATCGCATCGCCGGTCCACCAGACCGCCCAGGTGGGCCAGAACGCGCTGGCGGCAATCGCCCCCGAGATGGCGAGGACGGAGCTGCCGACGGTCGCGCTGATGGTCATGGCGCCCAGCGCGCCGATCACGATGATGGCCAGGGCGTCCCGCAGGCGATCGAGCTGCACATGAAAGTCCACCCGCTTCAATAGCTCGGCGGCAACGAGCGGAGCGAGCGTGTTACCGGCGGCAATGATCGCCGCTCCCAGCGGTGTAGGACCGATCGGAAGATTGACGGCAAACGCGGCCAGGCCGACGGCCGGCCAGGCGCGGCGACCGAGAATCAGAAAAGCCACCAGGGCGATTCCTGTCGGCGGCCAGATCGGCGTCACCTGACCGTGCACGAGCGCCAGGTTCAGGCTTAGGCGGGCAGCGACCCAGTAGGCGAGGGCAACCAGCGCCAGACGCGCGATGTCCCCGGCTCGTCGTTGCAAGGGTTCAACCACGGCTGTCCCCACGCTTTTAGCAGGTCGCCCGACGCTAGTCAAACATCTCGACCGAGAGTAATCGTCGACCGCCTATCGTCGGCGCCGGCGCCATTGATATTACTGATGAGGTTGTGGTTGTTGAGACAGCCGGTGAAGCAGGCGATAGCATGATGACCAATGAAGGAGCAAACCGTGGAGACCTTTCGTGCAGTCGCCGACGTGCCGCCGGCGCGGATCTGGGACGGGGTGCTGGCTCGGCCACTCAACGGTGAGCGAGTCACCGTGGGTTTCGTCGACATCGACCCGAATGTGCTGGTTCCGGAGCATCGCCACGAGAACGAGCAGATCGGGTTCGTTCAGCGTGGCTCGGTGACCATGACCATCGCCGGCGAATCACGCGAGCTTTCAATCGGTGGCACTTATGTGATTCCCAGCCAGGTTCCACACTCGGCTAAGGCTGGTGCTAGCGGTGCGAGCGTGGTCGATGTCTTCGCGCCGGTTCGAGCCGACTGGGACAAAGCCCCCAGGCTGAAGCCATCTCCGGCCCGCTGGCCGGAGGCCGCCCGCTGAGTTAGAACCCGCCAGGGAGTCTCAGGCGATCCGCTCGACGATCATCGCCATCCCCTGGCCGCCACCGACGCACATCGTTTCCAGTCCGATCGTCTTGCCGGCGGATGCCAGCCCATTCAACAGGGTGCAGAGGATGCGCGCCCCCGTCATGCCGAACGGATGGCCGAGCGCGATCGCGCCCCCGTGAGGGTTCAGTTTGTCGCCAAAGGGATCGACGCCAAGCGCGCGGGCGCAGGGGATGACCTGGGCGGCAAAGGCTTCGTTGATTTCGAGAATGTCGACGTCATCCATCGTCATCCGCGCCCGCGCCAGCGCGCGTCGCGACGCCTCGATCGGCCCGAGCCCCATGACTTCCGGCTCGAGCGCGCTGACCGCCGTCGCGACGATCCGCGCCAGCGGTTGCAGGCCGAGCTGTTTTGCCTTGCGTGCCGAGACGATCACGATGGCGGCCGCGCCGTCGTTCAACGGGCAGGCATTGCCGGCCGTGACTCTTCCGTTCTCGCGAAACGCCGGCTTCAGGGTCGCCAGCACCTCCATCGTCGTGTTGGGGCGGGGGCCGTCGTCGCGCGCCATCGTGCCCCCATCCGGTAGCGGGACCGGGATGATCTCGCGATCAAAGAATCCGTCGTCACGAGCCTTGACGGCGAGCGCCTGGCTCTTGACGGCGTAGCGGTCCATCTCTTCCCTGCCGATCCCTTCCCGGTCGGCCACGTTTTCCGCCGTCTGACCCATCGCGATGTAGATATCGGGATATTCGTCGGCGTTGCCTGGCAGCAGGCGCGGATTCTGCGCATCCGGCTGATCGGCGTAGCCATGTAGGTAGCGCGACACGCACTCGACGCCGACCGAGACGAAAGCGTCGCCCTCGCCGGCCTTGATCGCGTGATAGGCCATCCGGCTGGTCTGCAGCGAGGAGGAGCAATAGCGATTCACGGTCGTTCCGGGGACGTCGAGCCGGGCCATGATGCTCACCACCCGGCCGATGTTGAAGCCCTGCTCGCCGGCGGGCAGCCCGCAGCCGCAGATCACGTCGTCGATCGTGGTGCGGTCGAGCTGCGGCACCTTCTGCAGGACCTTGTCGGTGACATGGGCGGCGAGATCATCGGGACGGACGTTCACCAGCGAGCCCTTGCCGGCGCGTCCGATGGGCGAGCGGCCGTAGGCGACCACCACCGCGTCAGAGTCGGCCAGGCTATTGTTGTGCGCCTTCATCGGATTCCCTCCCAGAGCTGACGGGTTGAACCGCCGGGATCATTGAGCACGACTCCGCCCGGCGCATCGAAGTGCATCACCCGACGGCGCGAGCGGTCGTAGCGCGGCCACCCGGGATCGCCGGTGCTGGCGAAATTTACCCAGGCCCGATGCATCTCGTCGGCCAGCGGTTGGGGTGGATGATCGCCCACCAACGGGCCGACGTGATCGAGGTTGTCGAACACGAAACCGAGCTCGAGCGCATGACAGGCCCCCAGCCGGCCGTCGAACATCGGCGAGGGCCAGGCGAACTCGTACATACGGACATCACCACCGTTTCGAAGCTGCGCCTCAGCCAGGCGAATCGCCGGAATGCGGAAGGCGAAATCGGTGATGATGGCGGCGTAGACATCGCCCGCCGTCGCCGCCGGAACGGTCTCCCGATACGCGGTGATGGCCTTCTCGGGGTCGAGACCCAGCCGTTTCGCCAGACCCCTGGCGCGTTCTTCGTCGATGTAGTCGAGGACGCCGGTCGGCACCACGAAGAAGCGCCACTCTTCCGTCGTCGTGCCCACCATGAGCTCGAGGCCGGAGCCGTCTCCGCGAGTCATGGCGTCGATCGGCCGCTCCCGGAGGATCGCGCCGTCGATCACCGGCTCGAATAGCATCCCGTTACTGGCGACCTCCCCCCAGCGGCCCGGATCTGGATTCTTGATCCGTTCGAAGTCGAGCTCGGCCTGCGCTTCGACGAAGCGCTCCAGCGAGACGTCGGCGAGCGCGTCATAGGTGCGCGGCAGGCCCAGCCGCTCGCACAGCATCGCGCCAACCAGCTGGGCCGTCGCCGTCGAGATCACGTGATGCCCGGCGCCGCTCTGCAAAATGGCGCGCCGAAAGAGGCCGGCCGACTCGCGGATGGCGATCAGCGACGCGACGCTGAAGGCGCCGGCGGACTCGCCGAAAACCGTGACCTTGCCGGGATCCCCGCCAAAGGCGCGGATGTTGTCCTGCACCCAGCGCAGCGCAGCCAGCTGGTCGAGCAGCCCGAAGTTGGCGGAGCGATCCCCAAGCCAGAGGAAGCCCTCCGCCCCCAGCCGGTAATTGATGGTCACGCAGACGATGCCGTCGCGGGCAAAGCGGCTGCCGTCGTAGACCGGGATCGCGCCCGAGCCCCGCAGAAACGCTCCGCCGGGGATCCACACGATTACCGGAAGGTCATGCGCGCCGGCGTCGGGCGTCCAGACGTTGAGATTCAGGCAGTCCTCGCCACTGATTCCCGAGTCGCCCAGCATCTGCCGGAACGGTTCGGGATACGGCGGCTGGGGCGGAACGGCCCCGTACTCGTGCGCCGCTCGCACTTCGGTCCACGGCTCCGGCGGCTGCGGTGGCCGAAAGCGGTTGGCGCCGAACGGCGGGGCCGCGAAGGGAATCCCCTTGAAAGACGCGATGCCATCGCTGACGCGACCCTCGACCGGCCCGGCGTTCGTCTTCACGACGACGCCGGCCAGGTCAGGGCGAACCGGTGGCATAGAGTGTCTGCCCGGTGACGAAACTGGCCTCCTCGCTGCACAGAAAGGTGATCACGCCGGCGATGTCATCCGGCTGGCCGGTGCGCCGCAGCGCAGCGCGTTCCGCGGCCGCCTTCTTGAGCGCATCGTAGTCGATGCTGGTGCGCTCCGCGACCGCGCGGGTCATGCGCGTCTCCACAAAACCGGGCGCCACCGCATTGACGTTGATGTTGAAGGGGCCGAGCTCGATGGCGAGCGTGCGTGCCAATCCCTGGATCCCTGCCTTGGCCGCCGAGTAGTTGGCCTGCCCGCGGTTGCCGAGCGCCGAGTTCGAGGAGAGAAAGACCAGCTTGCCGAAGCGCCGCGGCACCATCAGCCGCTGCGCTGCCTGGGCGCAGAGGAAGGTGCCGCGCAGGTGGGTGTCGATGACCAGGTCCCAATCGTCGTCCGACATCTTGTGCACCAGGTTGTCGCGGAGGATGCCGGCGCAGGTCACCAGGAAGTCGACGGTTTCGAATTCCTCAGTCGCAGCGCTGAAGAGCGCCTCGACGGCGGCGCGTTCCGTCACGTCACAGGCGACCGAAAGCACGCGGCCTCCACCGCCGCGGATCTGCTGAGCGACCGCCTCTGCCGGCTCGCGATCGAGGTCGGACACGACGACGGCGGCACCCTCGGCAGCGAAGCGGTTCGCAGTGGCGGCGCCGATACCGCGGCCGCCGCCCGTCACCAGCGCGGTACGGCCGTCGAAGCGACCGTTCACGAGGTCACGACCTCCGCCTCGCCGAAAGTGACCTGCTGGGCCCGCTGGTCCTCGGCCCACAGCTCGAGCGTCATCCGCTGTCCACCAGCGTCCTGCTCCAGGGCCTTGACCCGAGCACGGCAGGTCAGCACGTCGCCCGGGCGGACCATCTCAGCAAAACGGACGGTGAGCCGCCGGATCGACGTTGGACCGGTCAGCCAGCAGAGGTACTCGCCGAGGAAGGCCATGCTCAGCATCCCATGGGCGATGACGCCGTCGAGGCCCACGCGTCGGGCGGTCTCGTCGTCGGTGTGGATCAGGTTGTAATCGCCGGACGCGCCGGCATATTTCACCAGCTGCAGCTTGGTGATCGCCTCCTTGCGCAATTCCGGAAGCGCGCTTCCGACCGACAGCTCGCGAGGGCTCAGGTGCGTCGTGAGTGTGTCGCTCATCGCACAATGACGGTACTTCGGCCGCTGAACACCGGCTCACCGTCCCCGCTCCGGCCCTCGAGCTCGATGATCAGGAAGGTCATCGCCCCCAGCCGGCCCTCGCGCTGGTAGACATCGCGCAATCGCGTCCGGCACCGCAGCCGGTCGCCGGCGAGGATCGGCCGCTCGAATCGATACTCCTGGCCGCCGTGGAGCACCCGGGCGAGGTCGAAGGTCAGGCCGGGGATCGGGATGCGGATCGTGGTCGGAAAGGTGGGTGGCGCGATGTCGCCGCGGATGCAGGCCTCGGTCGTGTCGCCAACCGCCTCGGCGAATTTTCGAATCGCGCCACGCTCGACCTCGACCAGCACCTCGTCCGACTGGCGACCGATCAGTTCTCTTAAGACGCTGACGTCGCTCATGCATTCCTCGAGGCGGCCCACTCGCCGACGCGGATCTCAGAAAGCAAGCCAAGCAGCGAGCCCATCAATTCATAGCTGCGACGGATGAGCGAGGCATCGCCGAAGAAGGTCACGTTCCAGAGGACGACATGCCTTAGACCCACCCGGGCATAGGCCTCGAGCTGCTGGGCGACATCTTCCGGGGTCCCGTGCAGCACGCCCGCCTCGACCACAGCCGGGGGGACGCCATCGATCAATTCGAGGATCTGGTCGCGGGTGAAGCGCACCGGGATGAAATCGCGGACGCCGAAGGCCTGCTCGCCGAGCGGATGGGTGGCGCCGTGGCGGGCGAAGGCTTCGGCGGGCTGGGTCAGGGCCAGAATACGCAGCAGCGGCGTCTTCATCAGGGCATGCGCCTTCTCGTGGTCGTCAGTGAGGACGAGCTTGACGTACATCCCCGGAGTGAAGGGCTCGGCGGATCGCCCTGCGGCCGCGCGTGCCTGCTGGATGCGCTGCAGCCGACCGCGGTAGTCGTCCAGCGGCAGGAATTCCGGCAACCAGCCGTCGGAATAGCGGCCGGTGATCTCGAGCATACGCGGGCCATGGGCGGCCAGCCAGATCTCGGGCGGGCCTTCCGGAGTCGGTTGGAGCCCGAGCACCGCCCGCTCCAGCCGGAAATGCTCGCCCTCGAAATCGACTGGCCCATCGCTGGACCAGAGCAGGCGAATGATGCGGACGGCTTCCTCCAGCCGGCTCACCGGATGGTCGAAGGGAATCCCGTAGGGCAGGAGGTTGAGCGCCTCGCCCGAGCCGAGGCCGCAGATGATCCGGCCGGGCGCCAGGTGGTCGAGCGTGAGGAAGGCCTGCGCCAGCTCCACCGGGTGGCGGCGCAACGCCTCGGTCACCGCGGTGCCGAGCTTCACCCGGTTGGTGGCGCCGGCGGCGGCGGCGATCGCGATCAGGGGATCGAAGAAGATGTCGGGATTCGCCTGGAAGGCCGCGAGCGGCGTGATGTCCGGAGTCCAGAGGCTCTGCGGGAACCATCCCATGAAGTGATCGGGCCACCAAAGGGCGGCGTACCCCTGCTCCTCGTTGCGCCGGGCGTTCTTCCCCAGGTTGGCCGCGGGCGGCATCAACGTGCCGAGGGTACCGACGCTGAGCCGATCGGGGGAGCCGATCAACGAGAGCCCCCGCGGGCCGGTCCGGGTCGATTGCGATCAGGATCGGCCTCCAGGTCGATGATCACCTGGCTGGCGCGGCCGCTGGCGAGCAGCACCCCGGCGAGGTCATGCAGCTCAGCGGCGGCAAAGGTGACCCGGCGCGTTTTCTGCACCACCCACCCGGTGGCGCGCACCGGTCCGGGGCGCGCTGGGCGGTAGAACTCGGTGCGCAGGTCGGCGGTGAGGAAGACCTCGTCGCGATCGAGCAGCGTCCAGGTCGCGCTTCCCATGGCGGTGTCGAGGATGGCGGTCACCATGCCGCCGTGAACGATCCAATCCTTGCCCGCGGGAAATGCGTGGTCGATGCTCGGCTCCCATTCGAGCACGGCTCGCCCCGGCGCGACCTCCAGCCGGCGCCAGCCGAGCGTGGCAAAGATGCCGCGCTCGCCCGGCTTTGGCTGCCAGCCATCCATCTCGGCAAAGCGTTCGCCGGGGCGAAAGGTCGTGGCCATCGGTCAGGCGCCGGCGTGAGACCGTTCGCGCTCGATCAACGTCCGCCGCAGAATCTTGCCCGCCGGACTCTTGGGAATCTGGTCGACCACCTCGAGTAGCCGGATTTTCTTGAACGGGGCGACCTGCTCGTTGACGAAGGCCATCAGTTCATCCGGGGACGCCTGACCTTTCATCACCACGAACGCCTTTGGCACCTCGCCGGCTTCAGCGTCGGGGTGCGGGATCACCGCCGCATCCGCCACTGCCGGATGCTTGAGGAGCAGGCTCTCCAGCTCGGCGGGCGCCACCTGGAACGCCTTGTACTTGATGAGCTCCTTGAGACGGTCAACGATAAAGAGGTACCCGTCCTGGTCCACCATCCCGATGTCGCCGGTGTGCAGCCATCCCTCCGGCTCGAGCATGGCGCTGGTCGCCGCCGGCTGGTTGAGATAACCCTTCATCACCTGCGGGCCGCGGACGCAGACCTCGCCCTGCTGATTCGCCTCGAGCTCGGCGCCGCTGGCCGGGTCGACCACCTTGCACTCGGTGTTCGGGATCAGCAGCCCCGCGGACCCCGCCCGGCGCACCGCCGGATCGATCGGGGTGGTCGAAACCACCGGGCTGGTCTCGGTCAGTCCGTAGCCCTGGGCAACGAAACAGTTGAGCCGGTCGCCGCAGGCTTGCTCGACGTTTCCACCCAGCGGCGCCGCGCCCGAGTTGATCGACCGCAGCGCGCCCAGGTTGTATTTCTCGACCAGCGGATGCTTGGCGAGGGCGAGCACGATCGGGGGAACGAGGTAGGCGCGGGTAACCCCGTGCTGCTGCAGCAGCTGAAGGAATTGCTCGAGGTCGAAGCGCGGCATGGTGATCACGGTGTCGCCGCGATGCAGGCTGATGTTGAGCAAGACGGTCAATCCGTAGATGTGATAGAAGGGCAGCACCGCGATCACGCGCTCGATCTCGGTTGGGAACAGTGGTTCCGTCTGGCAGATGTTCGCCACCAGGTTGTGGTGGGTGAGCATCACGCCTTTGGGCAGGCCGGTCGTGCCGCTCGAGTAGGGCATGACGACCACATCGGTCCTGGGCGCGATCGACACCTTCGGCACGCTGTCGCCGCGCTTAAGCAAGCTGGCGAAGCTGGTCGCTTCCTTAGCCTCGCCGAAGACAAAGACCTCCTTGAGTCCGGCGTGCCGGCTCGCCTCGCGCGCGCGCTCGAGCAACGGCGGAACCGTGATCAGGAAGCTGGCGCCGGCGTCCGCCAGCTGCTCGCCGAGCTCTCGCGCCGTGTACAAAGGATTCACCGTCGTGGTGATCCCGCCCAGCATCGCGACCGCGTGCAGGACCGCGGCATATTCGGGAAGGTTGGGGCTGTAGACGGCGAAGACGTCCCCCTTGCCAAAGCCTCGCTGCGCCAGGCCGGCGGCCAGTGCCCGGACAGTGCCGGCCAGCGCGGCGTAGGTCACGATTCGCCCCGACGGTCCGTCGATTAGCGCCGGCCGGTCGCCAAATTCGGCCGCGTGGCCGATCACGAACTCGGCGAGGCTGACCTCCGGGATCTCGACGTCGGGGAAGCGGCTGCGGAAGATCATGCCCAGGACCCGATCCGCGCGTTGCGCTCCAGCAGGTTGCGGGCAATCGAGCGGCGCTGAATTTCGTCGGTGCCTTCATAGATGCGGTAGACGCGCACGTCTCGCATCACCCGCTCGATTGGCAACTCCTTCGTATAGCCGGTGCCGCCGTGGATCTGCAAGACCCGGTCGGCGACCCGCCAGATCATCTCGGCGCCGGCCAGCTTCGCCATCGAGATGGCGTGGCGGGCATCGCCCGACTGGTCGGCCCGCCAGGCGGCGCTCAAGACCAGCCAGCCAACCTCCTCGATTTCCACCGCGCTGTCGGCCAGCATCCACTGGATCGCCTGGTAGTCGGCGATCGGGTGTCCGAACGCGATCCGCTGGCGGGCGTACTCGCGTCCCATCTCCAGCAGCCGCTGCGCCTGGCCGACGGCGCGCGCCGGGATCAACAGGCGGCCCTGGCCGATCCACGCCATCGCCAGCTTGAAACCGCTACCCTCCTCACCCAGCGCGTTCTCGGCCGGTACCCGGACATTGTCGAACTGCAGCTCGGCCGGCCCCCAGGAACCCATGGTTTCGATCCGGCGGCTGGTCCAGCCCATCTCCCGGTCGACGAGGAAGGCGGTGACGCCGCCCTTGTAGCCCTTGCTCTTGTCGGTGACGGCAAAGACGATCGCGAAGTCGGCCTCGCAGCCGTTGGTGATGAAGACCTTCTGCCCGTTGAGAACCCAATCGGTCCCGTCGCGGACCGCCGGCATCTTGATGTTGGTGGCGTCCGAGCCGGTGTCCGGTTCGGTCAGCGCGAAGCAACTCTGGCGCTCGCCCTCGATCGTGGGGACGAGGTAGCGCTCGCGTTGGGCCGGGGTGCATTGATAAAGGATGTTGTCGGCGCTCCCGCCGTAGACGAAAGGCACCAGCGCCTGGGCGGTCTCGATCGTGATCAGGGCCGTCATCAGGTAGCCGAGGTTGGCGCCGCCGTATTCCTCCGGCGTCAGCAGGCCCCAGAGCCCGGCCTTGCGGGCCGTCGCCTGCAGCTGACGGAGCGTCGAACGGTCAGGGAGATGCCGTCCCTCGAGCTCGGCACGCTGGACCCGCGCTTCCAACGGCACGAGCTCCTTCTGGACGAACGCGCGCACGGTGCCGAGGATCATTCGCTGTTCGTCGCTGAGTGAGAAGTCCATCCCGCTCCTAACGATCGTTCGGTCGAATTGTCATTATTATGGCAACAGGGGCAACAGCATGGAGAAAGCCGAGCAGGTGGCGGCGGCCACCGCCAACGTCAGGGTCGACCAGGTGCTGGAGACGGCGACCCGGCTTTTTACCGAGCGTGGCTACGACGCCGCCAGCATCCGCGATCTCGCGGCCGCGCTGGCGATGCGGCCCTCGTCGCTCTACCATCATTTCGCCGGCAAGCAGCACATCCTCTTTGCCATCTGCTTCGGTCTGCAGAGCGATTTCAATGCCGCCGTCATGCCGCTCTTCCGCCAGGACAAGGGGCCGGTCGAGACGATCGAGGACGTGCTCGGCGAACACATTCGCTTTAGCCTCGCCCGGCGGGGAGAGGTCCTGGTCAACACCCGCGAGCGGCGGAGCCTACCGCCCGACCTGCGCGCGCGGGTCGACCAGCTTCGCCGGGATTATCGAGATGCCCTGGTTGGGGTGATCGTCGAGGGCCGGCGACGGCGCCTCTTCGACGTGTCGGATCCCAAGGTCGCCGCGATGGCGGTCTTCGACATGGTCAACGGGATGTTCCAGTGGTTCCATCCGCGCGACGAGGCGGACCGAGAGCGGATCACGCGCGCCTACGTGAAGGCGGCGGTCGCCCTGTTGCGAGGCTGGGAAGGCGGATATACTCTGACGAACGCTCGTTAGGGAGCTGAGGGCAAGGGTTGGAGCAGCCGACGCTTGACGTCGCGAACCTCACCGTGCGCTTCGGCGGCGTGCTGGCGCTCGACCACGTCTCGCTTCGGGTGGATGCCAACGAGATTCACGGCATCATCGGTCCCAACGGCGCCGGCAAGACCACCCTCTTCAACGCGGTCTGCGGATTCGTTCGCCCCCAAACGGGCACCATCCGCTACCGTGGCGAGCCGCTGCTCGGCACCGCGCCCCACCAGCTGGCGAAGGTGGGAATCGCCCGCACGCTCCAGGGACTGGGTCTCTGGCCGGGCTTGACCGTCCTCGAGAATGTCATGGCCGGCGCGCGGCTTCGTCCCCATTTCGTTGCCTCGTTGCTCGCCATGCCTCGGGCGGACCGGCAAGAGCGACAGGTTCGCGACCAGGCGGTCCAGGTGCTCGACGAACTTGGGATTGCCTCCGTTGCCGATACGCGCCCGGCCGCGCTGCCGTACGGCGTGCAGAAACGCGTCATCATTGCCCGCGCGCTGATGGCCGCCCCCGAGCTGCTCCTGCTCGACGAGCCCGCCAGCGGGCTGTCGGTGGGCGAGATCGAGCGCCTCGCCGAGCTGGTCGGACGGCTCCGGCGGCGGATGAGCGTGGTCGTCGTCGAGCACCACGTCGACCTGGTGATGGCGATCTCGCAACGGATCACGGTGCTCAACTTCGGTCAGGTGATCGCGTCGGGCACGCCCGATGACATCAAGGGAAACCGCGCGGTCAGCCTCGCCTACCTGGGGGAGGACGTGAAAACGGCGGAGGGCGGCCTCGGTGCTTGAGATCGTCGACCTGACCGTCGCCTACGGACCGGTGGTCGCGCTCGAGCGCGTCTCCTTCACCGTCGCTGAGGGATCGATCACCTCGGTGCTCGGCGCCAACGGCGCCGGCAAGACGACCCTGGTCCGCACCATCTCGGGCCTGGTGCGGCCGCGCTCTGGTTCTATCCGATTCAACCAGAAAGAGATCTCGCGGCTGGCGCCCGAGGTGATCGCCCGCCTGGGCATCGGTCATGTGCCCGAGGGCCGGGGCGTGCTGGCCGAGATGACGGTCGAGGAAAACTTGCGGCTCGGCGGCCTGTGGCGCGATCAGAACGATCGGCGTGCATCACTGGCCGAAGCCTATGAGCTATTTCGGCCGCTCGCCGAGCGCCGGCACTTGCCCGCATTCACGCTGTCGGGTGGCGAGCGCCAGATGCTGTCCATCGCGCGCGCGCTTTCGGCGCGGCCGCGGGTGTTGCTGCTCGACGAGCCGTCGCTGGGGCTGGCGAGCCTGGTGCTGACCCGGATCATGGCCCGCATCAAGGAACTGGTCCGGGAGCGGAAGCTCACCGTGGTACTGATCGAGCAGAACGCGCGCAGCGCGCTGTCCGTCGCCGACGATGCGGTAGTGCTCTCGCTGGGACGAGTGGTCGCGCACGACCAGGCGCGCCGGCTCGCCTCCGAGGAGGGCCTGCGCCATGCCTACCTCGGGTTCTGACCAGGGTCGTCGAGCATGCAACGCTTCGTCGTCCTGACGCTGAACGGCCTCACCGAGGGATCGATTTACGCCGCCATGGCGCTAGCCCTCGTGATGATCTGGCGCGCGACCCAGGTGGTGAATTTCGCACAGGGCGCGATGGCGATGTTCACCACCTATCTCGCGCTCTTCAGCCTGGAAAACGGCGCCCCCTACTGGCTGGCCTTCGTTATCGCCCTGGGTTGCGGTTTCGCGCTGGGCGCCGTCGTCGAGCGGGTGTTGGTCCGCCCGGTGGAAAACAAGCCGCCCTTGAACGTCGTCATCCTGACCCTGGGCGTGCTGCTCGTGCTCGAGGCCCTGGCGCCGATGCTCTTCGGCGGGCAGATCCGCTCCTTCCCGGCAGCCTTTTCCATCGTCGGCCTCCGGCTGGGCTCGCTGCAGGTGCCCTTTTCCGGCTTCGACCTGTTCACCCTCGTCAGCGTGCTGGTGGTGATGGGGCTACTCCTGCTGCTGTTTCAACGCACCGACCTCGGCTTGCGGATGCGCGCGGCCGCCTTCAATCCCGAGGTTTCCCGGCTGCTCGGGATTCGGGTGGGCCGCATGCTGACCCTCGGCTGGGCGCTGGCGTCCGTGGTCGGTGCGCTGGCCGGCCTGCTGATCGCGCCCTCGCTGCTGCTCTATCCCACCTACATGGACCAGGTCCTCGTCTTTGGCTTCACCGGGGCCATTCTGGGCGGCCTCGACAGCCCGCCCGGCGCCGTCGTTGGTGGCCTCGTGATGGGATTCGCCCTTAGCTATGTCGGTGGGTATCTCGGCTCCGACCTGGAGACGGTCGGCGCACTGGTCATCCTGATCGCGGTCCTGATGGTGCGACCGCGCGGCCTGCTCGCCTGGCGCGCGCAGCGGGTGGTCTAGCGATGAGAGTTTCAGTCTTCAAGTGGCGATCGCTGCTCACCCCGACGCTGAGCCGCCATCTCGGGCTGGCGCTCGCCGCCTTCATCGTGCTGCTGGTGCTGAGCTCGCAGATCGGCGCCTACGACGACTACAACCTGGCCGCAATCGCCATCTTCGTGATCGCCACGACCGGGCTCAACCTCCTGACCGGGGTGAACGGCCAGCTGTCGCTTGGCCACGGCGCGTTGATGGCGGTGGGGGCCTACTCGACCTCTTTGCTGCTTCGCGGCCATGACCTGCCGCTGATCCTGGTGCTGCCGGCGTCGCTGACCGCCGCGGCCCTGGTCGGCGCCGTCTTCGGGGTCGCGGCCGCGCGGCTCCGCGGCCCGTACCTCGCGGGGGCGACCCTGGCGCTGGCGGTCGGCCTGCCCCAGATCGCCACCCGATATTCCCACGTCTTCGGTGGCGAGGAAGGGCTCACCGTCGCGCCCCAGGTCGCCCCCGCCTGGCTCGGCGCGGACTTTCCGCCGGAACGGTGGATCGCGTGGATCGCCATCGCCGCCGCCCTGATCACCATGGTGCTGCTCGGCAACCTGCTGCAGAGCTCGGTCGGTCGCCGCTTCAAGGCGGTCCGTGATCACGAAGCCGCCGCGGCGCTCGCTGGGATCAACGTCGCGCGCACGCAGGTGGTCGCGTTCGTGGTCAGCGCCGCCTGCGCCGGGCTGGCCGGGTCGCTCTTCGCCTACTGGTCGGGGCTAACCGCGCCGTCCGGCTTCGGTGTTGCCCTCTCGCTGCAGCTGGTGAGCGCCATCGTTATCGGCGGGCTCGGCAGCCTGAGCGGCGCCGTCTGGGGCTCGATCGTGCTGGTGTTCGTGCCCGCCCTCACGGGCGGCATGGCCAGCAGCCTCAACCTGCCCAGCGCCGTGGGTAACAACCTGCCGCTCTTGATCTATGGCGCCGTCCTGGTGGTCGCCATGCTGCTGGTTCCTTACGGCATCGACGGCGGCCTCCGCCGCCTGTTCGCCCTGGCGCGCGCGCGCTGGGCCGGGGCAGCGAGCAATCACAAGGGGGTGGTCGATTGGGACGATCCCGCGGGGGGCTAGCACTCAAACAAATGAAAGGAAGGAGGTCCGCTTGAACATCCAGATCAACCAGATGACAACGGCGATGAGCCGGATCGCGATCGGCTGCGCCGTCGCGCTGCTGGCGGCATGCGGCCAGAGCACCAGCACCGCCAATACCGCCTCGGCGCCAGGCATCACCGCGAGCGAGATCAAAATCGGCAGTACCCAGCCGCTCACCGGTCCGGCTGCCCCTGGATATTCCGAAATCGCTCCCGCGGCGAATGCCTACTTCCAGTACGTCAATGCCCATGGCGGCGTCTTCGGCCGCAAGATCACCTACGACTACCTCGACGACGGCTACAACCCGACCACCACCTCCAGCGCCACGCGCAAACTCGTGCTGCAGGACAAGGTGTTTGCCATGTTCAACGCGCTCGGGACGCCGACCCACCTGGCGGTGGTCGATTACCTCAACACGGAAAAAGTTCCGGACCTCTTCGTCGCCAGCGGCTGCAACTGCTGGAACGATCCGTCGACACATCCCTATACCTTCGGCTGGCAGACCGACTACACGATCGAAGGCAAGATCCTCGGCCAGTACATCAACCAGTCGCTGAGCGGCAAGAAGGTCGGCTACTTCTACCAGAACGACGAATTCGGGCTGGATGGCGTGAAGGGACTCGACCAGCAGCTCACCTCGGTGGCCAGCCGCCAGAACTACGTCCCAACTAACACCAATGTCACACCCCAAATCTCGGCCCTACAGGCGTCGGGCGCCCAGGTCGTGGTCTCGTTCAGCATCCCGGCGTTCACGGCGCTGGCGCTCCTGACGGCAGCCAAGCTGCATTACAACCCGATCTGGGTGGTGAGCAACGTCGGGTCCGATGTGCCGACGCTGACCGGGTTGTTGACGAAGTTCTCCAACGGGGCGGTCGGCGGCCAGCTGCTGACCGGGATGGTCACCGATGCCTACCTACCGCTGGTGACGGACGCCTCGAATCCATGGATCGCATTGTTCAAGCACATTCAGCCCACGCCCTGGGACGGCAACGTCCTGTACGGGATGGCGGCCGCGTATACCTTCGTCCAGGCGATCAAGGCCGCCGGCCAGAATCCCACTCGCGCTGGCCTGGTGCACGCGCTCGAGACCACCAAGCTGACGGGAGGCCCAGGCCTGGCGCCCTACGGCTACTCGTCGAGCAACCACCTGGGGTTCCTCGGCGTCCAGGTGGCGAAAATCGGGGCCGACGGCAGCGCCACGACGGTGGGCCCGGTCTACACCTCGAGCGACTCGGGTCCGATCAACCAGTACTCGGGGACGCCGGCGACGCCGCCGAGCAACGGCATTCCCTCGTAATCAGGCGGGCCGGGCCGCGCGCAGCGGTCCCGGCCTGTTCCCGCTACCATCGGCACAGCCGCTGAGGAGGGGTAAGGACGATGGACTTCGACTATTCAGCGAAGGTCAAGGCGCTCCGCCAGAAGCTGGGCGCCTTCATGGACGAGTTCGTCTACCCAAACCAGCGCCCGTACCACGAGGCGGCGTCGGCAGTCGACCGGTGGCGACCCAACCCGGTGGTCGAGGAGCTCAAGCCGAAAGCCCGCGCCGCGGGATTATGGAACCTGTTCCTGCCGGAGTCGAGCGAAGGCGCCGGGCTGAGCAATCTGGAGTACGCGCCGCTGTGCGAGATCATGGGCCGCGTCGAATGGGCGCCCGAAGTCTTCAACTGCTCGGCCCCGGACACCGGCAACATGGAGATCCTCGAGCGCTTTGGTACGGAGGCGCAAAAGACGCAGTGGTTGAGGCCGCTGCTCGACGGCGAGATCCGCTCCGGATTCGCGATGACCGAGCCGGCGGTCGCCTCGTCGGACGCCACCAACATCGAGAGTCAGATCCGGCGTGAGGCGGATACCTACATCATCAATGGCCGCAAGTGGTGGACCTCGGGCGCCATGGATCCGCGCTGCGCGATCTTGATCTTCATGGGCAAAACCGATCCCGCCAACCCGGACCGCTACCGCCAGCAATCGATGGTGCTGGTGCCGCGCGACACTCCCGGGGTGCGCGTCCTTCGCGCCCTCACCGTCTTCGGCTACGACGACGCCCCCCACGGGCACGCCGAAATCGACTTCGCAGACGTCCAGGTGCCGGCCGCCAACATCCTGCTGGGCGAGGGCCGCGGCTTTGAGATTGCCCAGGCGCGACTGGGACCGGGCCGGATTCATCACTGCATGCGCCTGATCGGCGTGGCGGAAGTCGGGCTCGAGCTGATGTGCCGGCGGCTGAGCCGGAGGGTCGCGTTCGGCCGTCCGCTCGCCGAGCAATCGGTCTGGCTGGAACGGATCGCGCAGTCGCGCATCCTGATCGACCAGGCGCGGCTGCTCACCCTCAACGCCGCCCACCGCATGGACACCGTCGGCAACAAGGCGGCGCGCGCCGAAATCGCGATGATCAAAGTCGCTGCGCCCGAGATGCTCTGCCGCGTGCTCGACTGGGCGATCCAGGCGCATGGGGCGGCCGGCGTCTCCGATGATTTCCCGCTGGCTCAGGCCTATGCCTACGCGCGCAGCGTGCGGATCGTGGACGGACCCGACGAAGTCCACCAAAATCAGATCGGCCGCCTGGAGCTGCGCAAGTACGAGACGCGTGAGCCAACCGCCCACTGACTCGGCCGACGAGGTCATCCGCGCCATGCACTCACTGGAGCATTCCTATCTGCTCGGCATCGAGGGCGTGACCGAGCTGTGGCTGGTGCGACACGCGGACGTCTACGACGGCCTCGATGACGTCCACGATCCACCTTTGAGCGCGCGGGGCCGCGAACAGGCCACCCGCCTGGCGCAGCGAATCCGCCGGCTCCCGATGGCCGCGGTCTACGCCAGCCCGGCCCGTCGCGCCCAGGAAACCGCGCGGGCACTGACTGATGATGTGCGCCTCGATGCCAGGCTCGGGGAAGCGGCGGCGAGGTTCACCGGCGGCCGCCTCGCGGTCGAGGAACCGGCGCTCGACATCGTGGCTCGGATGCGGGCGGCCGTCGACGACGCCGTCGCGGCGCACCCGGCGGCTCGGATCGTGATGATCGGCCATGGGATCGCGATTCTCAACTACCTGGCCGACGTGCTGCGGCTTGTTCCCGGAACGCTCCGGCTGTATCCGCCGTTTACCGGCGTCAGCATCGTGCGCGCCCAGGGTGATCGCCGGGCCGTCGGCACGCTGTTCGACGTGTCGCACCTGGAGGCCCAATGACTGTGGCCGAGTCCGTGATTCGCGCCGACCTGGCCGGCGCGATCGGTGAGCCGGTGCTCGACGTGCAGCCGATTCCGGAAGGGCACTCCGGCTTTACCTACTGGGTCGAGCTGAGCGGCCGCCGCGCCGTCCTGCGCCTCCCGCCGCCAGGAGCGCGGATCGCCGGTCCCGCCGACATCCCGCGCCAGGGTCGCATCATGCAGGCACTCCATGCGCGGGGCCTTCCCGTGCCGGGCATCATCGCAATGTCGGCCGAGCCGGTGGTCGACGGCCGACCCTACGTCCTGATGGAGGCGCTCGCGGGCGAGCGCATCGAGGCCGCCGCGACGGCCGGATTGGCTCCGCTCGAGCTGGCGCGCTCCGCGATCGAGGTGCTGCAGGCGCTGCAGGCGACGCCGGCGGAACAGAGCGGCATCGGTAGTGAGGAGCCGGTCCCTTTGCAGGCTGAGCTGCGCCGCTGGACCTGGTTGATGGAACGTGCGCCGGCGGAGCTCACCGGTGACGCGCCCCAGCTGGCCCGGCGTCTGGAGACCGGGGTGCCGCACGATACAGGTCCGGTCGTGGTCCACGGCGACTACCACTTCGGCAACATGCTCTTTGCCGGAACGCGCGTCAGCGGGGTGCTCGATTGGGAGATTGCCGAGCTGGGTCACCCGCTGCTCGACCTGTGCTGCCTCTGCGTCGTGTTCCAGGGCGGCGACGATGAAGGAACGCGCGGTTGGGGCGCCTCGAAAGGACTGGAACCCGATGCGGTGCGCGAGATCTTCGGCGCCGACCCGGCGGAATTCCGCTGGACCCTGGGCCTGACCTATTACAAGTACGCGGCCATCCTCGGCTACAACTTGATGCTGCATCGGCGTGGCAAGCGACCGGACCCAAGCTACGAGGGTCGCACCGGGACGATTGTGGGCTTCATCCAGGCCGGGTTGCGGTTGTTGGCCTAGCGTGGAGCTGCAGGGCGCGGTCACCGTCGTCACGGGTGGGGGTGGCGGAATCGGTCGTGCCCTGTGCCGACGTTTCAAGCAGGAAGGCGCGGCCGCCGTGGTGGTCGCCGACATCGATCGCGACGCGGCGGAGGCGGTTGCCGCGGAGCTTGGTGGCATGGCGGTGGTCACCGATGTCACGGTTGAGCGCGCTGTTCGCGAGTTGGTTGAGCGCACCCTGGCCGCCTATGGGCGCGTGGACGTCTACTGCTCGAACGCCGGGGTCGCCTTCGGCGGCGGGCCCGAAGCTCCGGATGACGCCTGGCGGCAGAGCTGGGAAGTGCATGTCATGGCTCACGTCTATGCCGCGCGAGCCGTTCTTCCGGGGATGCTGGAACGAGGCGCCGGGTATTTCGTGGGCACGATTTCGGCTGCCGCGCTCCTCAACCACGTGCTGGCGTCGCCGTATGCCACCACCAAGGCGGCGGCCCTGTCCTTTTTCGAGTGGATGGCGATCGCCTACGGGGATCGCGGGATCGGAGTCTCCGCGATCTGCCCGATGGGCGTGCGCACCGCGATGCTGGCGCGCGAGGGCGAGCGGAGCTTCCTTTCGGCCGGGGCGATCGAACCGGAGGCGGTGGCCGCGGCCCTGATCGACACCATGCGCAAGCAGCAGTTCCTGGTGCTGCCCCACCCAGAGGTGGCCGAGTACGTTCGGCGCAAAGCCGACGACTACGACCGGTGGCTGCGTGGGATGCGCCGGTTGCGGAGGAGCGTCCTGGACCCTGACCGAGATCCGTCGCGTTAGAAGAGGCCGGGGTACTCTCCGCCGTCCACGGCCAGCGTGGCGCCGGTGATGAAGCTCGCGCCATCGCCCGCAAGGAAGACGACCGCGGCCGCCAGCTCCTCGGGCCGGCCGTAGCGTCGCAGTGGGATCTGCTTGAAGCTCCTGGCGCGGATTTCCTCGATGTCGACACCCAGCTTTTGCGCCTGGTGCCGGTTTTCGTTGACGATCCGGTCGGTCTCGAAACGCCCGGTGAGGATCGAGTTGACCCTGACCTCCGGCGCCGCCTCCTTCGCCAGCGTCTTGCCCATCCCCACGACCGCGGGCCGCAGCGCGTTGGAGAGCACCAGGTTGTCGACGGGCTGATGGGCCGCGATCGAGGTGAGGTTGACGATGACGCCACCGCCATCCCGTCGCAGTGTCGGAAGCGCAGCCCGTGAAAGGCGAACGGCACTCATCACGACCAGGTTGAAGGCCTCGCTCCAGGCGGCATCGTCTAAGCCCTCGACGGTTCCGAAGATTGGTCCGCCGCAATTGTTCACGAGGACGTCGAGGCCGCCGAGCGTGGCCACGGCCCACTCCATCAACGCGCTGCACTCGTCGCCATTCCGCAAATCCGCAACCCTGGCATCGATGCGGTACCCCTCCTTCCGTAGGGCCTTTGCTGCCACCTCCAGGTGTTCGGCGTTGTGCGACGAAATGGCCACGTGGCAACCTTCCCCTGCGAGCGCACGGACTGACGCGAACCCGAGCCCCTTGCTCGCCGCGGTGACGAGCGCGCGTCGTCCGCGAAGGCGGATATCCACGTGGTTACTGGCCTATGCGTCCGTCGATCCGCTCGCGCAACAGGTCGACGTGACCCATGTGGCGGGCGTACTCCTCGATCATTCCGACCAGCACCTCGCGCAGCGACATCAGCCCTCCACCGCTGCCATGCTGATTCAATGGATCGTTGCCGGTGATGTCGAGACTGGGCGCCTCGGCCACGAACCGCGTAGCGAAGTCCACCTCTGCACGCCATGCATCCCACGCTTCCGCAACCACCCGGGGGTCGGGAACAGCACCATCGAAATCACCGTCGCGGTCGGTGTCGGAGCAGAAGAGCCGGGGCGCGTCCTGTCCCGCCATCATTACCCGGAACGTCGCACGCTCCCCCTCGGCCAGGTGTCGGACGATCCCCAGCGGCGACATCGTCGACGGCTCAACGGAACGCCGCGCCATAGCCTCCGCATCAAGACCTGAGCACTTCATCTCCAATGTGAGGCGTTGACAGCGCAGGGCTTCGACAAGCGTGGTGCGCTCATCGCCCAACCTTGGTCCGTTCTCACGCGGGTCGTCGTCAGACGGCTTGCCATCCGCAGTGAACATGTCGGCTCGTCGGGTCGTGGCCATGGCCACAAATTATCTCGATCACCTTACTGGCCGCCGTTACCAGCGCGCGTCGCCCGCGAAGGCCGGTTTCCAAGCCGGGCGGCTAGGCCGGCGAACGCGCGAGGCTGTGGCGCTTGACGAATGCGCCGATCCGGTTTGCCGCTTGGACTAACCGATTTTCGGACTCGTTCGTAAAGATGAACCGGACATGGTGATCACCGAAGTCGTCGGCTCCCCAGGCATTCATCGGGGTGATCGCGACGTCTTCTTCCTCGAGCAGGTTGCGACAGAACTCTCCTGCTGGAACGCCGAAAGCGCTGATGTTGGCGATGAAGAAGTACCCGCCGTCGGGGAGCACGAACCGGATTCCGGGGATCTTGTTGAGCTCTGCCGCCAGTACATCGCGGCGACGCTGGAAGGCCTTAACCGTCTCATCGAGATAGCGCTGATCGCCGGTCAGAGCCGCCGTCGCCCCGGCCTCGGCGAAGCCGCTGGCCATGATGCCGTTGAAGATGTGCACATCGTGGACCGGCTTAAGGAGCTCGCGGGGGCCGACGGCCCAGCCAATCCGCCAGCCGATCATGTTGTAGTTCTTGGTCACGCTGCCACAGATGATGGTCCGATCGCGCATGCCAGGCAGCGTTGCCGGGTTTGCCACCTGTTTGCCATCGAAGACCAGCTTGTCCACCGCGCCGTTGAAGATCACCAGCGCGTCATTCTCAATGGCCACTTCCACAATCAGCTTCGTCTCCTTGGTGTCGAACACCACCCCGGTCGGCATCGACGGTGAACCGTAAAAGATCACCCGGCATCCTCGAGCCGCCTTGCGGAAATCGGCAATGTCGAGGTGCCAGCCCTGCGCCTCGACCTGATTCGTGAACACCTGGACGCCGCCGGCCAATCGCACCCGCTGAGCCATCCCGTTATAGGTCGGGTTCGTCATCAAGACCCGGTCGCCTTCGTTGATGTAGCTCAGCAGGACGTCGAGCATGGCTTCGCCCGTTGCGGCGGTGACGAGCACCTCGCCGTCGGGGTCGTAGCGAAGCCCGAGGTCGGCCTGGTATCGGTCGGCGATGGCCTTCCGTAATTCGGGAAGGCCATGCAGGGGCAGATAGCTGTTGTACCGGTCCAGCCCCACCGCGTCCTTCGTCGCCTTGATGGCCGCCGCTGGCGGCGGCCAGTTTGAGTCGGCGTTCTCGAGTCGGTAACTGCCGGGGCTGGCATCCGCGAGCTCGGCCATGTCGGCCATCGTCATGCGGACTATCGACCGCGCTCGATTCGAAATTGGCTGAGGCACTAGGGCTTGCCTCTGGAAATCAGGTGCGGGCTTTGCGGCCCGCCATGACCGCCTTGCCTCGGTCGCGCATTTTCTCGTGCACGCCGTTCATCCAGGGGATGTCAGACGGCAGGAACCGCTTCGGCACCTTCGCCACGATGGTGTAGTTGGCGTCGCAGACGTTTGCGATCCGCGAGCGCGCCGCCTGCGACACCAGCTGGTAGGTATCCATGACGGAGAGCCCCGTGTCCTTCGCGATCCAGTTGACGATCTGGGTGTGTGCGATCCGGAACGCGTCCTCGAGCGGGCGGTAGGAACCGGCGACCATGATGGCATCGTCCGACTCGAGTCGCGGCCACTCGGCGAACACGCCCTTGACGACCTCGACGCTCAGGACGGTGTTCATCGCGCCCTCGACCGCGACGCCGCAGGTCTCCCCCTCCCCCATCGTGTAATGGCCGTCGCCCAGGGAGAACAAGCCGCCCGGGACGTTGACGCCTAAATAGATGGTTGCCCCGGCCTTCGCCTCGGGCGTGTCCATGTTGCCGCCAAAGGCCTCTGGCACCAGGACATTGCGGGCCTCGAACGCGGCCGGCGCGACGCCGATCGTGCCATGGAATGGCTCTAGCGGAAAGCTCGTCCCGTAATCCGAGTCGAGCGCCTGGAACCGAACGCTCTTAGACGCCTGATCAACCTTATAGATCCAGGTTTTCTCGGGCAGCGGATCCTGCAGGGTGGCCGTGTAATGCGTGCTCGACAGTGCTCCGAAAAGCGGGACCGTGACGCTCGCCGCCCAGTCGCGTGCCGGCTGAACGTCGATCAGGTGAATCGCGAGTGTGTCGCCCGGCTCCGCCCCCTCGACGTAGAAGGGACCGGTCTGCGGATTGACAAAGGGATATTCGCAGACCTTACTGAACAGGTCCTTCTCCGAGCGGACTCGGCCCCCGAAGCAGTCTTCCGTGAAGAGATCGAGGACGTCGCCCGGCTTGATTCGCGCGATCGGATCCACCCCGCCGAAGGTCCAGGCGTACTGCTTCTCGGTGGGCACAATCCGCTTGACCTCGACGGTCTCGATCATTTGCCTTTCTTAGCCGAGGCCCGCTTGGCGGCGAGCACCTGGCGAGCTTTCGCTAGAGCTGCCCGACGACGCTCGAGCGCGAGGGGATCCGTGATCCGGCGGCGGGTCCGGCGGCGACCCGAAGGCCGGCCGATGGACGGCGACGGGATTCTGATTCGACGACTCGACCGCCCGACCGCCGCTCCAACCCGCTGGACAGACTGAGTGATCGTGTCGAGAACGGAATGTAACTCCTTGTTCTCTCGAGCCAGCTTCAGGTTTTCTGTGACGAGCGCAGTGACCTGTGAGAGCAGCCCGGCTGCAGATCCGTTAACACTTTGAGTGGGGGTTCCTCGCTTCCGTCCGCGGCGTCGCGTGGTACGTCGGGCCATGGATTGTCCCTCCTTGATTGAACAGTCGCCCCCTGCGCACAGTCTAACCAGTTGTACGTGGCTTACTGGAGGTGGTCCCGAGCAGCACCACTTCCACAGATGAATTGTTTGTCAGCAGACAGGAATATGCGACGCTGGAACGTCGCGCCGGGTCGGCACTCCGTTCGGGACAATGTTGGTAGCCCGGACGACCAGCGGATTGGTCTGACTGGCGTTGCGAGCAATGGTCGGAGTCGTGCCGGTCTCGTAAAGGCTTTGACCACAATCCCAAGGATCCCAGGCATCAACGCGGGGTGGGTATGCCAGCCTGAGTCGGCGCCTCCATCCTGACCGCAACCGTCTCAACCGAGGGGAGCACCATCTGAGTCCTCGCGTTCGGCCCATGGGGCGATCGCACAGGTGACACCGGCCCGACCGGCACGCCTAGGCAGATCGGCAACCATAACGACCTACCATGTGGACGTTCAGCAACAACCATGCCGAAACAAGCTACTGGAGAGCGACTTGAACCCGAGCGCCACTCTTTAGTCCACGCCCGAAGCCGGCGGCGCGGCCGCCTCACCATCTTCCGGCGTCTCGGACCGGGATTGATCACGGGTGCCGCCGACGACGATCCATCGGGGATTGGCAC
>VBDZ01000061.1 GCA_005881215.1 Chloroflexota bacterium
TGCTGACCGATCCGGCGTAGGGGACTCGCATTCCGCGGACGATGGCGCCGCCTTTTTCGGCGGCGCGCCAGTGCAGACCGTCGGCATAGCCGGCCGCGATCGTCGCGACTCGCCCCGGATGCGTGGCGGTGAAGCGTCGGCCGTACCCAACCGTATCCCCGGAGGCGAGCGACGCAACATTGGTCACGACGGTCTGCCAGGTCAGGGCCGGCCGAAGGGAAGGCAAGTCTGTCCAGCTTGCGACCGGTCGGACGCCATACAGAATCAAGCCGGCGCGAACCAGGTCGAGCCGGGACTCCGGGAGACGGAGGGTGGCCGCCGAGTTGGCGGCGTGGCTGAGGAAGCCGGTGACGCCCCCGCGGACGAGCGCGGCGCGCGCGTCGAGAAAGATTCGGAGCTGCTCCCTGGTGAAGGCGAGATCGTGGTCCGCGTCGGCGAAATGCGTCCAGAATCCTTCCAGACGCAGCCTGGGGTCGGCGTGGACTTCCGTGGCCAGCTTGACGGCCTCGTCGGGGGCGGCACCGAGGCGATGCATGCCGCTATCGACCTTGACGTGGACGCCGATCTCCGTGGCCGCCGTCGTCAACAACGAGAGGCCGGCGCGGTCATAGACCGTGAGCGAAAGCTTCTCGGCGACCGCCGCCGAGAGCGCGGCCGGCGGCGTGTAGCCGAGATTCAGGATCGGCTCGCTGACGCCCGCCCGGCGCAGCTCGATGCCTTCCGGGATCGATGAAACCCCCAACCAGGTAGCCCCACCCTGGAGCGCCGCGCGCGCGGCGGGAACGGCGCCATGCCCATAGCCGTTGGCCTTGACCACGGCCATCACGGCCGTCTTCTCCCCGACGAGCTGCTTGACCAGGCTGGTGTTGTGGGCGATGGCCGAGGGGTCGACGTCGGCCCACTTCGTCGCGCCCTGCTCCGTCAGCGCAACCGCTCCATCACCCGTGGAATCTGCGGCAAGAGGTCAGAGGCCAGCACGCCGGCCTGGCCGAGCGATGCCTCGAGATCCATCCCCGCCAGGCTGTGCAGGTGAACCCCGGTCACCGCGGCTTCGAAGGGCGGCAGCTTCTGGGCCATCAGGCCGCCGATCAAGCCGGCGAGCACGTCGCCGGTGCCGCCCGAGGCCAGCGCCGGGGTCGAGACCGGGTTGAGCGTGACCCGGCCATCCGGGGCCGCGATCACGGTGCCGGCGCCCTTGAGGACGACCACCTTGTTCCAGGCCTTGGCGAATCGCGAGGCGACCCCGCGCCGGTCCTGCTGGACCGCGGTGGTCTCCAGGTCGGCGAGGCGGCCGAACTCCGCCGGATGCGGGGTCAGGACGATCTGCGCCGGCAGCCGCGGCAGGATGGCGCGGTACTCAGACAATAAGTTCAGCGTGTCGGCATCCAGGACCAGGGGGGCGGCGACGCGCGGGATGAGCTCCTCGATCAAGCGTCGGGTCGACGCGTCGCGGCCGATCCCCGGACCGATCACGCCGGCGTCGGCGCCGGCGAAACCGCGCAGGATGCCGCTCAACGAGGCATGCCCGACAACTCCCGGAGAGATCTCGGGCACCGGCCCGACGATCACCTCGGTGCATTTCTCGGCGAGGATCGGGTAGATCGACTGCGCGACCAACAGGCGAACGATGCCCGCGCCGGCCCGGGCGGCGCCCATGCTGGCGAGGTAGGCCGCGCCGGTGAAGCCCTGCGACCCCGCCAGGACGACGACGGTGCCGAACGTCCCCTTGTGGCCGTCACGCGGCCGGTCCGGAAGTCGAAATCCATCGGGCCGGCGCTCCGGGTCCCCTTGTGGGGCGGGCCCGTCGGCCCACGCGAGCGGCGCTTCAGTGCCAGGCGAGCGTTTGAGACGTTCAGGGTGGGGGGTCTCATGAAGATCCGGAATTACAGCGACGGCGACAGCAAAGTGACCGTCGTGAGCGATGCTGACGTCGACGGTCCGGCCGGTCAGCGTGGTGGCGGGAGCGACCCGAACGTGCGGCCGTCCATCGTCGCTGGGCAGAATCTCGACGTCGCGCATCCGCGGCCGCGGAACGCCGCTCGGCATCGCCTTGCCGATCGCCTCTTTGGCGGCCCAGCGACCGGCCCAGCGCTCGGGGCTCTCAGCGCAGTAGGCGATCTCCCGGTCGGAGAGAAACTTGCGCAGGAACCGGCTGCCGAAGCGACGGTGGGCCTCCGCGATGCGGGGAATGGCCGCCACATCCACGCCGACCCGAGGGGTCATGCCCCTACTCTACGGTGACGCTTTTCGCCAGGTTGCGCGGCTGGTCGACGTTGCAGCCGCGCTCGGTCGCCACGAAGTAGGCGAAGAGTTGCAGCGCCACCACGTTGACGATCGGCGAGACGAACTCCGAGACCTCCGGGACCTCAAAGCGATCTGCCTCGATCTCATCCAGCGTGTGGTCGCCCGCCGTGACCAGCGCGATCACCGGCGCATCGCGGGCGATGACCTCCTGGATATTGCTCACCATCTTTTCCAGCGTGGCCGCCTGGGTCGCGACGGCGAACACGGGGAAGCCGCCGTCCAGCAGCGCGATCGGTCCGTGTTTCAGCTCACCGGCGGCGTAACCCTCGGCGTGCAGGTAGGAGATCTCCTTGAGCTTGAGGGCGCCTTCCAGCGCGATCGGGTAGTTGATTCCGCGGCCGATGTACATGAAATTGCGATGACCCGAGTATTTCTTGGCGAGTGCCTGGATCTGCTCGGCGCGGTCGAGCACCGACTGGACGGCCTCGGGCAGGGTCTTGAGCTCGGCGGTCAGCTCGCGCAGCCGCTCCGGCGCCAGCCGGTGCCGGATCGCCGCCAGCCGGATGCCAAGTAAGTACAGGCACGTCAGATGCGCGATAAAGGTCTTGGTCGACGCCACGCCGATTTCGGGGCCGGCGTGCAGGTAGATCACGCCGTCGCTTTCCAACGCCATCGAGCTGCCGACCACGTTGGTGATCGAGACGACTTTGGATTTGCGCTCGCGCGCCTCGCGAATCGCCGCCAGGGTGTCGGCCGTCTCGCCGGATTGCGAGACGCCGATCACGAGCGTGTCCTGGTCGATAATCGGCTGGCGGTAGCGGAACTCGGAGGCCGGTTCGACCTCGACCGGGATCCGGGCGAGGTCCTCGACGATGTACTTGCCAAGCAGCGCGGCATAGTACGAGGTGCCGGCCGCGACCATCTTGATGTTGCTGATCTTCAGCAGCTGGCGGTCGGTCAGCCCGAACTCCTCGAAGGTGACCTCGCCCTCGTCGGTGAGGCGGCCGCGCAGGGCGTTCGAGACCGCTTCCGGCGCCTCGTTGATCTCCTTGGCCATGAAGTGCGGATAGCCGCCCTTCTGCGCCTGGCTGATGTCCCACTTGACCTCGATGATTTTCGGTTTGACACTGGCGCCGCCGATGGTGCTGACCTCGGGACCGAGCCGGGTGATCGACACCATCTCGCCTTCGCCGAGCAGCAGGACTTTCTTGGTATAGGGAATGACGGCGGTGATGTCCGACGCGACAAACCATTCCTTGTCGCCGATGCCGACCACCAGCGGGGCATTGAGCCGGGCGCCGATCAGGAGATCCGGATCTTTCTGCGAGAAGATCGCCATCGCGTAGGCGCCGCGCAATTTGGTGAGGGCGGCCCGTACCGCCGCCACCAGGTCGCCCTGGTCGTTCTCCTCGATCAGGTGGGGCACGACCTCGGTGTCCGTCTCCGAGATGAAGACGTGCCCGCGTGCCTGCAGGTCTTTGCGCAGCTCGGCGAAGTTCTCGATGATCCCGTTGTGGATCACCATGATCTGCTTGTGGCAGTCGGTATGCGGATGGGCATTGATCACGGTGGGACGGCCGTGGGTCGCCCATCGGGTGTGGCCGATCCCGAGCCGGCCCTCCGGCATCTCTTCGGTCAGCCGTTCGACCAGGGTGTCGACCTTGGCGGCGCTCTTCACGACGGAGGTCTGCCCGTCGGCCTCGTTGAAGATGGCAACGCCCGCCGAGTCATAGCCTCGGTACTCCAGCCGTTTCAGGCTGGCCATGATGATGGGCGCCGCCGAGCGCTCACCCAGGTAGCCGATGATCCCGCACATTAGCGGCCTCCTATGTTCCCATCCCGGACACGGTCAAACCAGCGAACTCGGTTCGTAGTTTCGGTAAAACGTGGGGTCTGGCGGAAGGTTACGGCGAGGGTGACACGCCCGGGGCCGGGGAGATGAACACGTGGACCGTGGCGGTCTTCTGGGCCACCTCCACCCCGGCTGGCGGTCGAATCGTCACCGTCCGGACCACGTCCGACTTGGCGCCGCCGATGTCGACCGGATCGGTGGCCAGCAGGAGATTGTTCAGAGTACTCTGCAGCCCGGTCGCCTGCACCTCGAGCGGGGCAATCGTCACGTTCGTCACCCGGTAGCCGGCAGCCGGCTGGCCGGTCAGGGTCCACCCGACCGGACGGGGCTCGGTGACCGCGTCCGCCTGGATCACCATCTTGACGGTGACCTGGGGCGGTGTAACCGTCATCTGGGGCACGAGTTTCTTGTTTGCGTCCAGGATCACCACGTTGAACGGCCGATTGATGCCGCCGGCGGCGGCTTCGACCAGGTCGACCTGCACCACCGCCTGGATCCCGGTGAGCTTGCCTTTAGGCCCTTCCACCTTGACGCTTGTCGGCGTGACGGTGGTGGCGCTCGTCTGCTCGTGAACGCCGGCCGGCAGCGCGTGGACCCGATCGATCGAGACGGTCTGGGTCGTGCTGCCGAGCTCATCGACGGTGACCCCGACGGATGAAGGCGCGTCGATGGTCACGTTCGGATCAGGGTTGTTAACGGCAATCGGGACGTTGTCGTGGCCGACCTTGACGTTCGAGAAGTTCCCGGTCACGTGCAACGTCCGGTAGTCGAACAGCTTTAGGTTGTCCGCGGTTCCAGTGGCGGTGACCGTGACCGAGGGGACGTCCCCGACCAGCACCAGGCCGGCCGGCAACACGGGGCGGTCGAGCTTCAGCGGATATTTGTTGCTCTGGGTGGGATTCGACGTGTAAGCGACGACGCTCCACAGCGCGACAGCGAAAAAGGTCGCCAGCAGCTTGAGCCGAAGATTGCTGAGCAGGACCGTATCTTACCGAGCCCGGTCCTCGCGTCGCCATACCGGCAGCGGCGGTCGGTGGATCTCGGGGCGCGGCTGAAGCAGCGAGGTCAGCACCTGGCGTAAGCGGTCGGGATCCAGATTGCGCAGCAGCTTGCCCTCGTGGGCGACCGCGATCTGGCCGAGCTCTTCGGACAGGATCAAGACGACCGCGTCAGTCTGCATCGAGAGGCCGAGGCCGGCCCGATGCCGGGTGCCCATCCGCTCGCGGACGGTCCCCTCCTCCGCCAGCGGCAGCACGCACCCCGCGGCCAGGATCTGATTGCCGCGGACGATCACGGCACCGTCGTGGAGCGGCGAGTTCGGGAAGAAGATCGCCTCGAGGAATTCCGCGGTCAGCTCGCCGTTGATCCGGATGCCGCTGTTCGCGTAGTTCTCCAGGCCCGTCTCCTTCTCGAAGACGATCAGCGCCCCGGTGAAGCGCTGGGTCAGCTTGGTGGTGGCGCGGATCACCTCGTCGATCATGCGATTGAAAATTTGCAGGTTGTAGTGGGCCAGCGGCCGGCCGATGAAGCCGATGCGGCCGAACTGGTCGAGCGCCCGCCGGATCTCGGGCTGGAAGAGCACGATGATGCCGACCAGGATGGCCGGGGCGGCGTTGCGGAAGATCCATGACAAAAGGTGCAGCTCCAGCAGGTTCGCCAGCAAACCGATCACGGCGAGCAGAAGCACCCCGAACATCAGCTGCACGGCCTGGGTACCCCGGACGAGCAAGAAGAGCCGATACAGAAAGAAGGCCACCAGGCTGATATCGATCAGATCGAGGATATGGCGCCAGATGGTGCCGCTCTGGAGGAACACGAGAATGTCGCGCAGGATGACGTCCACCGGCGGTCACTAGTATCGTCCAATTGCGCCGGCCCAACCGGCACGGCGCCGGACTGATCGCCTAGACTCGGGCGATGGACATACGTGCGCTCGTCGCCCTGATCGCGCCCCTGATTTCGACCGCGATCACGACCAACAAGATCATCGCCGCGGTAGTCGTCCTGGTCATCATCGTCGCCGCCGTCGCCTGGTGGATGTCGCGGCGGCGCGGCACTCCACCCACCTAGCCGCCGCTTCGGTTCCGCGGCCGGCCGCGACGGTGATCGCCGCCAGCGGCTGATAACCTGACCGGCGATGCTGGGAGGCAGCCGGCTCTGGCGTCATCCCGACTTCCTGAAACTGTGGTCGGGTCAAACCATCAGCGTGATCGGCGGCGAGATCACCGTCCTCGCCCTGCCCACGCTCGCGATCCTGGAGTTCCACACCAGCGCGCTGGTCGTCGGGCTGCTGATTGGTACCCAACGGCTTCCCTTCCTGGTGCTTACGCTGTTCACCGGCGTTCTCGCCGACCGTGTCCGGCGCCGACCGCTCATGATCGTCGCCGATGTGGCACGGGCGATCGCCCTGGCTTCGATCCCGCTGGCGTTTCTGCTGCACGTGTTGACCCTCGCGCAGCTCTTTGTGATCGCGCTCTGCATGGGGATCGGGAACGTGCTCTTCGACATCGCTTACCTCGCCTATCTCCCTTCCCTGGTGGGCCAGGCGGACATCGTGGAAGGGAACAACAAGCTGAACACGAGCTTCTCGATCGCGCTGCTCGCCGGGCCGGGGCTGGGCGGTGTCCTCGTGCAGGCGATCGGGGCGGCGCGGGCGATCGGCATCAACGCCTTTTCGTACGTGGTCTCGGTGCTCACCCTGCTCTGGATCCGCGAACCCGAACCGCACCCCAGGAAGGACGGCGAACACTCGAGCGTGATGGCCGAGCTTCGGGAGGGGATTCGGCTCGTTTTTCACCATCCCCTGCTGCGCAGCCTGCTGGCCATGATGACGGGCGTCTCGATCGCTGAGCAGCTCGCGATTCCGATCTACCTGGTCTTTTTCTACCGCCAACTCCACCTGACCCCGGCAGAAGCGGGCATCATCTTTGCCGGCTTCGGGGTCGGCGCCCTGGTTGGCTCATTGGTGTCCAGCCGGGCCGTCGCAACGCTGGGGCTGGGCCGCGCGATCCTGGCGGGCGTGATCAGCTCACCGGTCGGCCTCGCCATGGTCCCGCTGGCGGTCTTCCTGCCGCCGGTCCCCTGGCTGTTCTTCGCAAACTTCGTCGTTGGCGTCGCCATCACCACGATGGACATTCAGCAAGTCAGCCTCCGGCAATCCTTGACGCCCTCCCACCTCCAGGGGCGCATGAACGCCACCTTCCGCACCTTCTTCTGGGGC
>VBDZ01000062.1 GCA_005881215.1 Chloroflexota bacterium
CGCGGTGGCGCGCTCGGCGGCTCGCGCAGGTATTCCGTACGCACTTTCGACGCTCGGCACCACCTCAGTTGATCGGCTGCGCTCAGAAGCCCCTGATACCGAGCTTTGGTTCCAGCTCTATCTTTCGCGTGATCACGGTCGCAGCCGTGAACTGCTGGATCGCGCGAAAGCAAGCACTTATACGACGCTTGTTGTCACCGTCGACGTGCCGGTCGCCGGAGCGCGTCTTCGCGATTCCTACAACGGGTTGACGTTGCCGCCCACGCTTACCCTGCGCACCCTCGTCGCGATGGCGGCGAAGCCGCACTGGTTGTTTGATGCCCTGACGACCGAACCGCTCGCATTCGAGGCCCTCGGCGCGGGCAAAGACCTTGTGAGCTTGTTCAAGAACGCGTTCGACCCTGGCGTCACATTCGCCGATCTCGAGTGGCTGCGCGCTCAATGGCGCGGTTCGTTGGTGGTGAAGGGCATTCAGCGACTCGATGACGCGAAAGCGGCAACCGCAGCGGGTGTCGATGCGATCGCTGTTTCGAACCATGGCGGCCGTCAGTTGGACCGTGCCGCAACGCCTTTGATGCTCTTGCCAGAGGTGGTCGACGCGATCGGCGGCAAGGCGGAAGTGTTTCTGGACGGCGGCATTCGTTCAGGCGCGGACGTAGCTGCGGCAGTCGCCCTTGGAGCCCGGGCGGCATTCATCGGTCGTCCGTATCTCTACGCGCTGATGGCCGGAGGCGAGTCAGCCGTGGACCACCTCCTGAAGCTGTTCGCCGACGACTACGTTCGCACCCTCAAGCTCCTCGGCGTGTCGCGAACGGCGGAGCTGTCTTCCGATCTTGTAAGCGCCACCTAACCCTGATGGTTTGCCAGGTGTTGAAGCAGTCGATACCATACGCCCGCGCCGCGGACGCCGTTAACTGTCCGGTGGGTATGGCGTCAGAACAGCCGAATTCGGGACTGGCGGGGCGTCCCCTCGGCGGCAAAAGCCTTCCTGGGCTTTGGCCGGCCTACGCAGCACCCGCGCGAACCCAACGGCGACGACGGAGCCAGCCACCGGTCCAATCAGGTGCGCGTCCAGCGGGTTGACAGGTTTGCGATGGCAAGATCGGTCCGACCCTTCTTGCTGGGTTCATCGATGCGCCGTCGACGGTCCGCTCATGGTGCTCCAGGCCTGTTTACAAATAGACGCAATAAATTCAAGAGTTGACATCCGTGAATTAGGGGTCAGGATGTGGTGTAGTTGCGCGTCGCCTAGTTGACTCGGGGCTGGCTGCGGACGAGCGGTCGCGCACAACGTGACGTTGCTGGCAACAACCGTCAGTTGACCTCAGGAGGGTGCGAACTATGGGCGCGGACACAACCAGAAGCATGGCTGGCGCAGCCACCGCTGTGGCCGAAGATACCGCGATCCGGCCTTTCCGCATCGACGTTCCGGAGGAGGCCCTCGTCGACCTTCGCCGGCGCATTGCGGCGACGCGCTGGCCCGAAAGGGAGACCGTCGCAGACGAGACACAGGGCGTGCAGCTCGCAACAATGCAGAAGCTCGTGCGCTACTGGGGCACCGAGTACGACTTTCGGAGGTTCGAGGCGAGGCTGAACACGCTGCCTCAGTTCATCACGGAGATCGACGGCCTCGACATTCACTTCATCCACGTCAAGTCGCCGCACAAGGACGCTCTGCCGCTGATCATCACGCACGGCTGGCCGGGCTCGGTTATCGAGATGCTCAACATCGTCGGCCCGCTCACCGACCCGACGGCCCATGGCGGCGACGCGAAGGACGCGTTCGATGTGGTGGTTCCGTCAATGCCCGGCTACGGGTTCTCGGCAAAACCGACGGCTACCGGCTGGGACCCTGTCCACATCGCGGATGCTTGGATCGCGCTGATGAGGCGCCTGGGATATACACGATTCGTCGCGCAAGGCGGCGATTGGGGTGCGCAAATCACGGATGTGATGGGTGCAAAGGCACCTCCAGAGTTGCTCGGCATTCACTCCAACATGCCCGGTACGGTCGCACCTGACGTTTCGAAGGCGCTCGCGACTGGCGGCCCGGCGCCTTCTGGTCTGTCAGCCGACGAGAGCCGCGCGTGGGACCAGCTGAAGCTCCTCTATACCAAGGGCATCGGATACGCGACCGAGATGGCGTTGCGCCCGCAGACGTTGTACGGGCTGGCCGATTCGCCCGTCGCCCTCGCCGCCTGGATGCTCGACCACGACGCGCAAAGCTACGAGGACATCGCACGGGCCTTCGAAGGCCACCCCGTAGGCAACCTCACACGAGACGAGGTCCTCGACAATATCACGCTCACCTGGGTAACGGACACAGGGGTTTCCTCCGGTCGTCTCTACTGGGAGAACAAGCTCGGCTTCTTCGACGTCAAGGGCGTCTCGGTTCCGGCCGCCGTGAGCGTCTTCCCTCGAGAGCTCTATCAGGCGCCGCGCAGTTGGACCGAGAAGGCCTACCCCAAGCTCATTTACTTCAACGAAGTCGGCGAAGGCAATCATTTCGCGGCCTGGCAGGAGCCGCAACTTTTCACCCAGGAGATTCGCGCAGCGTTTCGCTCACTGCGGTAGCAAAGAAGGTAACGGTAGAGCTCGCTGATGCACGGGGATTCAAATGAGTCACGAGCCCACGATCGTTCTCGGGGCGCGAAATAGAACATGAGGACCGTCGAGCATACCGCAACAACACGGACCGCGCTCGGTCCTCTTGAGCAAATCGAGGCTGGCGTTCTCAACGTCGGATACGCCGAGGCCGGTCCCAGCGGCGGCCCGACCGTGATCCTGTTGCACGGGTGGCCGTACGACATTCACAGCTACGTCGACGTCATCCCGTTGCTCACGTCGGCGGGCTACCACGTGATCGCCCCGTACCTGCGTGGCTATGGCACGACCACGTTTCTTTCAAACGAGACGTTTCGCAACGGCCAGCCCTCGGCCCTGGCGCTCGATGCCATTGCACTGATGGATGTGTTGAAAATCGATAGTGCGATTCTTGCCGGCTTTGATTGGGGGGCGCGAACTGCAGACATCGTCGCGGCGCTCTGGCCACAACGATGCAGGGCGCTCGTATCCGTGAGCGGCTACCTGATCGGCAGCCAGGACGCCAACAAGAAGCCGCTGCCGCCGGCCGCCGAGCTGCAGTGGTGGTACCAGTACTACTTCGCTACCGAACGCGGGGGGCTCGGATACCGCCGGTACACCCGGGACTTCAACAAGCTGATCTGGCAGCTTGCATCACCTAAGTGGCAATTCGACGATGCGACATTCGATAGAACGGCCGCGTCGTTCGACAACCCGGATCACGTCAACATCGTGATCCACAACTACCGTTGGCGGCTCGGACTGGCTCAAGGCCAGTCCCAATATGACGAACTGGAACAGCGGCTCGCCAAAGGCCCCGTCATCACCGTGCCCACCATCACCTTGGAAGGTGATGCCAATGGCGCGTTCCACCCGCCCGCTAGTGCGTATGCGGGAAAGTTCTCAGGCAAGTATGAACACCGCGTCATCAGGGGTGGCATTGGGCACAATCTGCCGCAAGAAGCGCCACAGGCCTTCGCGCAGGCCATTCTGGACGTCGACCGGATGTCAAAGGAGTAGCCCGCCATGAAAGCCAAGCAGTTCGTTTTTGCCGGGACGCACCCCGCCGGGGTGGAACCGCCACGCGAGGCGGTCAAAGTAGACGATCAGCTTGTCCGACAGCTCAAGGCCAGAGCCGCGAAGCTGCCGATTGAAGGTCAGCTGGCTTCGTTTGCCGGTGCAACTGGGTGGCTCAATTCCGAGCCGTTGTCGCCGGCTGGCCTGCGGGGGAAAGTCGTTCTTGTCGACTTCTGGACCTTTACCTGCGTCAACTGGCTGCGGACGTTTCCCTACGTTCGTGCCTGGGCTGAGAAATACGGCGGCAGGGGCCTGGTGGTGATCGGCGTCCATACGCCGGAATTTCCGTTTGAGGGAGACATTGACAACGTCCGCAAGCAAGCTAAAGCACTGGGCGTCGGATACCCAATCGCGGTCGACACCAACTACGAGGTTTGGCGGGCCTTCGACAACAACTACTGGCCGGCGCTCTATCTCGCGGATGCCCAGGGACGGATCCGAGCCCACCACTTTGGCGAGGGCGCCTACGACATGTCGGAGATGATCCTTCAGCAGCTGCTCGCGGATGCGGGCTTCAGCGGATTCCGCGATGACCTGGTGACTGTCCAACCGGAAGGAACCGAGGTTGCCGCCGAATGGAGCAGCCTCGAGTCGGGAGAGACCTACACCGGCTACGAGCAGGCGGAAGGTTTTGCCTCGCCCGGTGGTGCGGTCCCGAACAAGCCTCGCACCTATACAGTTCCGAGCCGTCTGAACCTGAATGATTGGGCCCTATCGGGACTTTGGACGATCACGGGACGGGCAGCGGTTCTCAACGAGGCGAACGGGCGTATCGTCTTCCGCTTTCATGCCCGTGACGTCAACCTCGTGATGGGACCGCCCAAAGGTGCCCCTTCGGTACAGTTTCGGGTCTTTATCGACGGCGATCCTGTTGGCGCAGCCCACGGAAGCGACGTTGACGGCCAGGGGCAGGGAACTGCGGATGACCAGCGGCTCTACCAGCTGATCCGCCAGCGGGGCAGCATTGAGGATCGCACCTTCGAGATCGAATTCCTCGACGCTGGGGCTGAAGCATACTGCTTTACGTTCGGGTAAACCGCTGCGGTCAGCGCGCTGATCAGCCCTCGGCGGTCGCGGGTTGCCTAGCTCTAGAGCGGGCCATCCTTCGGCGCCTGCCGCGGTCCTCGTTGTGCAGAAGCGTCTAGGGTTTGAAGTTCGCGAGCGCATCGGTCGCCAGGGTTCGCTTCGGTTCGCCGGCGTTGCTGTCAGCGTGCCGAGAGTGGGGACGATGGCGGGGGCGCGACGGGAACGATCCGTCCGTCGACATCGCCAAGGATGCCGACCAGCGGTTTTGAAGTTCGAGGAAACCACAGTCCAGCAGGTCCGTGGGCGTCTATCTAGGCTTGTTCCGTATTCGATGGGCGAGGCCGACATGCTGGATTGTGCTGCGTTGTCCATGGGCGTCCGCGGGCGTTGCTTTCACGGTTGCTTTCAAAGCGACTCGATGTCCACTTGACGCTCCCAGTTCTCGCCGTCGCAGTTCGCGAAAACCGTGGCCCCTGCCTGCGTGAGCCGGATCCCGTTGTCATCAGGCCTGCTTGTGTTGTCCACGGTCCCGACAGTCCCAATCCGAACCCGCCCTGACTGTACGGCAGAGTCGGGGTGATTCGACGGGGTAGTGCGGATACGATCCCTGCTACCCCGCAGCTCGACTACGCCGCCTTCCCGGCCGGCGCTACCCGAGGAAAGTCGACTTCGGTATCGGCGACTCTGTTGACATAATTGGTCAGGACACTGAGCGCGACGTGGGCGATGATTTCGGCGATCTCGCCATCCGAGTACCCAGCGGCCCGGACCTGCTCGACGTCGGCGTCTGAGACGCCACCCCGCGTGTCCAGCACGGCCTGCGTGAAGGAGAGCGCAGCGTCAACCTTCGGATCGGCGGAGGACAGCCGCCGGCTCTCCTCTATCGCCTGGTCCGAGAGGTGCGCCACGTGCTTTGCGACGTAGGTATGCGCAGACAGACAGTAACCACACCCGTTGGTTTCGGCCACACCGAGCGCGATCCGTTCGCGGAGTCCTGGGTCGAGCTGGCCGGCGGCCAGAGCGCGAATGGACTCCAGCCAGGTTTTGAGCGCGGCCGGTGACGAGGCAAGGATCTTGGCCAAGTTGGGAATGACACCGAACGTTCGCTGCGTGGCATCTAGCAGCTCGCTCGTCTCGCCGGTCGCCTGAGCGGGATCAACGGTGGTAAGTCGGGACATTTGTGTTCTCCTCTTTGTGGTCGACTGACATGGTCTACCTGCTAATGGATACGTACAAAAAAAGGTGGCTCCTTTCAAGCCGCCTGCACGGCGGCGCCCTTGGCAAGCGAGATCAACTCATCCACGGACCACTGGTCGTAGGCATGAGTCCCGTATTTCGCCGCTTTGATCTGCCCGGACGGCGCGATTAGAAAGTCGCCCGGGAGGCCCATTGGGCCTCCCGCAAGCCGCAAGCCAAAATGGCCATGCGCCACCCCGCGCATGGCGGCGCCCAGGGCCTTGCGGCTCAGGAACCCAAGCGACGCTTCCACGCCAAATTCTTTGTAGAGGGCCTTCTTCGGATCGCCAACCAGCACGAATGGAACATCCTTCTGGTACGACCGGATCGACTTAGCGGAGGAGTGAAAGACGATCACCTCTTTGATGCCCGCCGCTTCGATCTCGTGAGCACGCCGGCGCAGCTTGGCAATGTGCGTGTTGCAGATAGGGCAGTCCACGAACCGCCGGAATTGCAGATGGACGAGACGGTTGGGGTCGGGGAGCTTGATCGGCCCGCCGGTGACGGATTCCAGCGTTGTAGCCGGAACAATGTCGCCTGGTTTGAATTTCATGTTCATTCACTCCTTGTTGTTTGTAGCGCGCACCTAGACGTATAGACACCAGATGCCCGGCGAATTAGCTGGCCGTCCGACCGCCTAAATTTGGTCCCGGTCGGTGTCAGTACTGTTGTGGGCGTGTCGGCAGCGAGAGGGCTGCGCAGAGCGGAGGATGGTGCCGTGCAGTGGGAGCTAGTCAGTCGGGCCCGTTCAGGAGACGACGTGGCCTTCGAGGAGCTGGTGCGTCCCTATCAGCGCGAGCTGCAGGCACACTGCTACCGGATCCTGGGATCCGCCGCCGACGCGGAAGATGCCTTCCAGG
>VBDZ01000063.1 GCA_005881215.1 Chloroflexota bacterium
TTCATCCCCACCTACGGAGGCCCGGCCACGCTAACGATCGCCGTACCGGCCGAGGATGCCGACGACGCCCGGGAGTTCCTTCGGCAGAAGACCAGCCTGCTGCCGGTTGATGCCGCGAGCACTAATCCCGCCGTGGAGGAGGCCGCAGAGCCAGAGAGCGTGGAGGAGGTCGCCCAGGAAATCCTGGAGTTACGCCGGAAACACGAGGTCGCCGCGTGCCGGTACTGCGGGATTCCGACGCTCGAGGTCCGCGAAACCGACCTGGATAGCCGGATGATCGCCCTGTTGCGGTCGGCTGGACTCGGCGTGAACAGTGCGACCTTCGACGAGTTCGAACCGGGCGAGCGAATTTGCTCAGCCTGTGCCGGTCACGAAGTCACCTGCGATCTCTGCGGACGGGAGCTCGACGCTTTCCTCGATGAGGGCGAATACCGGCAGGCGAACGACGACGAAGGCTACGTATGCAGCGCCTGCCGCGGGCGCCTCGACGACCAGCTGCAAGCGGATCGCGACTGGTGACTCGAGCGTAACGGCTGGCGCCCCGGCACCGTTACCAATAGCGAAGGGTATGAAACTATTGCAATTCGGCCGCCAGAAAGGGCTCCAGCTCTGGGCTTCCTGGGGATCGCTGGCGGTCACCCTCACGCGCCTGACCGTCTAACTTCAAGCCCCTTCGAGGTCGTCGATCGCTTGGCCGGGCCGGTACGGCTGCGCTAGAGTAGGAAAATGCGAGGGGAGAAGCTCGGGCCCTGCATGGTCGGCCTGGCGCTGCTACTCGCCGCCTGCGGCACGAGCAGCACCGGTAACTCTCCGACCAGCGGGTCGACCCTGGTCTTCGGAGCCGCCGTCTCTCTGACCGGCGCACAGTCCAAGGAGGGCGGTCTCACCAAGCAGGGGTACGATCTCTGGCTCGACTGGATCAACCAGCGGGGCGGGATCGTGGTCAACAACGTCAAGCATCCCGTCCAGATCAAGTACGAGGACGACCAGAGCGATCCCAACGTCTCGGCGACCCTGGTCCAGAAGTTGATCACCAGTGAGAAGGCCCAGTTCATCCTCGGCCCCTACGGCAGCGCCGCCACCGCCACCGACGCCATCATCGTCGAGAGGGACGGGATTCCGATGGTCGAAGCCAATGGCGCGGCGCAGTCGATCTTCAATCACGGCTACAAGTTCACCTTTGGCGTCCTCTCCCCTGCCAATAAGTACCTGACTGGCGTGCTCGACATGGCGGCGACCCTCAGCCCTAAGCCGACCACCATCGTGATGCTTTCGGCGAACGACAACTTCTCGCTAGAGGTCGCCAAGGCCGTCGCCGACTACGCCCCCTCGAAAGGCATGCAGGTGCTGGTCACCAAGCAGTACCCCGCGGCGGCTCTGGATGTCAGCAGCCTGGTCAGCCAGGCCAAAGCCCTCAACCCCGACATCGTGATGAACTCCGGCCACCTGGCGGAAGCCATCAACATCAACAAGGCGGCCAAACAGCTGGGGTTGAACGCCAAGATCTTCGCCTACTCCGTGGGCCCCTCAACCCCGGACTTCATCAGCGCGCTCGGCCCCGACGCCAATTTCGTCTTCGACGGCTCGCAGTGGACACCCCAGGTCAAATACAAGCCAACCTTCTATCTATCGGTCAGCGATTACGTCAAGGCCTATGAGGCCAAGTACAACAGCAGCCAGCCGCCCGACTACCACGTCGCCGAGTCGACTGCCGCGTGCCTGGCGTTCCAGAAGGCGATAGAGAATGCCGGTTCGCTGGATCCGACCAAGGTGCGCGATGCCCTGGCCAGCCTCGACGTGATGACCTTCTTCGGCCAGATCAAATTCGATAGCCGCGGCATCAACACCTTCAAGCCGATGGTCGTCGAGCAGATCCAGAGCGGCACCCACTACACCGTCTTTCCCACCGACATAGCGAACGGCAGGCCGCAGTACCCGACGCCGCCCTGGAGCTCCCGCTAGGACACAAGTCCAGACCGCCGAGCTGCGCTCGTGAGCCAATTCACCCAGCAGATCATCCTCGGCCTTTTGCTGGGCGGCATCTATGTGGCGGTCGCGCTCGGCTTCAGCCTGGTCTGGGGCATTCTCAATATCGTCAATCTGGCGCACGGCGCGCTGGTGATCGTCGGCGCCTACATCACCTGGCTCCTGTTCGACCGGCTGCACGTCGACCCGTTCCTCAGTCTGCCGGTCGACGCCCTCGCGCTGTTCGTGCTGGGCTACGCCCTCCAGCGAGGCGTGATCAATCGTGTGATTCGGGCGCCCCTGCTCTTCACGTTTCTGCTGACCTTCGGGATCAATCTGGTCATCGTCAGCCTCGTCCTGCTCATCTTTACCGCCGACTTTCGCTCGGTGACGCCGTCCTACTCCGGCAACGGCCTCCACCTGGGCAGCGTCACGATTCCCTACATCCGCCTCGGCGGCCTGGCCGTGGCGCTGCTGCTCGCCGGCATCCTCTGGGCGATCCTCAACCGCACCCGGATCGGGGCCGCCATCCTGGCGGTCGGCGCCGACCGCGACGCGGCCCAGCTGGTGGGCATCGACCTGCGCCACATCTATGCCCTCACCTTCGCGATCGGCGCGGCCTTCGCCGGGGTCGCTGGCGGAATCATCAGTACCTCTCAATCGATCACACCGACGGCCGGTGATCCCTACACGCTGCAGTCGTTCGCCGTCGTGATCCTCGGTGGGCTGGGTCGAGTCAGCGCCACGGTCGTCGGCGGCCTCGCCTTCGGGCTAATCGAGGTCCTCGGCCAGAGCGCGCCGGGTCTCGGTTCCGGTTACGCGGGCGCGATCGCCTTCGTCGTGCTGGTGATCGTCCTGGTGGTCCGCCCGCGAGGGCTCCTCGGCCGGCTGGCATGATCGCGCGCGAACGGCGCCTGCCGCGCTGGCTGCGACGCGGGGGCTTGCCGATCGGCGGGCTGGCCCTCGCCTACCTCATCCTGGCGCCCCTGACATCGATCGACGCCGCCCAACAGGCCGGCTTGCCGCTGCTCACCGACAAGCTCTGGTTTCGGATCGCCACCACGGTCGCGATGTTCGTGGTGATGGCGTCGGCGTGGAACATCATCGGCGGCCTGACGGGATACGCCAGTTTCGGGAACGTCGCCTTTTTTGGCCTGGGAGCTTACACGGTCGGGGTGCTGGTCAGCAGCCGCGGTTGGCCGTTTGCCCTGGCCCTGGTCGTCGCCCCGCTCGTTGCCGCCGTCTTCGCCGTGCTGGTCGGAATTCCCCTGCTCCGCCTGCGCGGCCATTATTTCGCGGTCGCCACCCTGGGGGTTGGCGTCGCCGTCGGCGAGGTGGTCAACAACATCGGGCCGCTGGGAGCGTCGACCGGCCTCTTCCTGCCCATCGTTCGCTCGGATCTGCTCTTTTTCTATCTGATGCTGGCCGCTGCCATCCTGGCGGTCGTGACCACCTGGGTCATTCTCCGGACCCGATTCGGCTACGGGCTGCTCGCGATTCGCGAGAACGAGGAGGCGGCGGCCGTGATCGGGGTCAATACCACCTTCTATAAGGTTGCGGCCTTCTGCATCGCCGCGGCGCTGACCGGTCTCGCCGGCGGCATCTTCGCGCAGTGGAACAGTTTCATCAACCAGGAAAACGTCTTCGCCATCACGAATAACGTCCAGATGATCCTGATGGCGGTGGTCGGCGGAGCCGGCACGGTGCTCGGACCAGTCGCGGGCGCGGTCGTCCTGAAGTTGATCATCGAGACGCTCGCCGGCGGTGGCTCGGCGGCGGTCTATTCGCAGATCGGTCTGGGCGTCCTGCTCGCGATCTGCGTGATCTTCATTCCTCGCGGGGTCATCGACTTCTTCGGCGGCCGCAGCCGGCTGTCGCTGCGGTATCTTCGCCAGACGCTCCGGGAGACCAGCGCATGAGCCTGCTCGCCGTTCGCAACGTCAGCAAGCGGTTCGGCGGCGTGAATGCGCTGGCCGACGTCACCTTTGCCGTGGAGCCCGGCGACGTGCTCGGGATCATCGGGCCGAACGGAGCCGGAAAGACCACGCTGCTCAACTGCGTGAGCGGCGTCGTCCATCCGGACACTGGCGATCTCCGCTGGGAGGAGACGTCGATCAGCCGGGTCCCACCGTACCGACGAGCGCGCCTTGGGATCGGCCGCACCTTCCAGATCGTTCGGCCGTTTCCCTCGATGACTGTCCGAGAGAATACCGCGATGGGCGCGCTGTTCGGCCAGCCCTCCGGCCGCCTGCAGCCCGCAGCCGCGATAAAGCAAGCCGACGAAGTCCTCGAGCTGGTGGGTTTGGGCGAGAAGCGCGACTATCCCGTCCTCCGACTGACGGTTCCAGACCGCAAGCGCCTCGAGGTGGCTCGGGCGCTCGCGATGCGACCTCGCCTGCTGCTGCTCGACGAGGTGATGGCCGGACTCAATGCGGTCGAGGTCGAGCAGGCGCTGGAGATGATCCGGCGGGTGCGGGCGGGCGGCATCACGATCGTCCTCATCGAGCACGTCATGAAGGTGATCGTCGGTGTCTGCACCCGCGCCCTGGTGCTCAATTTCGGGCGGACGCTGGTCGAGGGACCGCCGGCGGAGGTGCTGCGCGACCGGCGGGTGATCGAGGCCTACCTCGGTGAGCGCTACGCCCGCGATCAGGGAACGTGACGGTGGGCTCGCTGCTCCAGGTCGACAAGCTCACCGCCGGGTTCGGCCTGACCCCGGTGCTGTTCGACGTTGATCTCGAGCTGCAACCCGGCGAGCTGGTCGCGGTCATCGGCGCCAACGGGGCCGGAAAGTCGACGCTCCTCGGCGCGCTCTCCGGCCTGGTCCGACTCGAACGCGGCAGCGTGCACTTCGGCGATCGGCGGATCAGCGGGTTGCGCCCGGAGATGATCGTTGCCAGCGGCCTGGTCCACGTTCCCCAAGGTCGGCGCCTGTTCAGCACCATGACGGTGCAGCGCAACCTGTTGCTCGGCGCATACCGGCGACGCGACGGCCGGGTCCAGCAGGACCTGCAGCGGATTCTGCAGTATTTTCCCGCGCTCGCCGACAAACTCGACCGCGACGCCGGGACCTTGTCCGGGGGCGAGCAGCAGATGGTCGCCATCGGCCGCGGCCTGATGGCGCGCCCCAGGCTGCTGATGATCGATGAGCCATCGCTCGGCCTCGCGCCGAAAGTCGTCGACCGGGTGATGGAGATCGTCAAGACCATCAACCAGGACGGCACGGCGGTGCTGCTCGTCGAGCAGGACGTGGTGCTCGCGCTGGAGATCGCCAACCGCGGCTACGTGCTCGAGAACGGACGGATCGCAATGAGCGGCGCGGCGGCGGATCTGCGCCGGGATCCCGCGGTCCGCAAGGCCTATCTGGGCGTCTGACGCTTAGAGAAGGGTCGGCTCGCCAGTGTCGGCGGCCGCAGCCCCGAGGAAGCGGTAGGCCCAATCCTCGGCGAATTTTCGCGACCCGGCAAACACGATCGGCACCTCCGGGTAGCGCACTACCAGCCGGCCGAGCATGTCGGCCAACCAGGAGCCCCGGCCAGGTTGCGTCCGGAAGAGATTTGGATAGTCACCTTCGACCACAATGGCGCAGCGCCCAATTTCGGCCAGGCGCTGCATCTGGAAGGCCAGGGTTCCGTCCGAGAGAGAGGCAGCCAGGTTGACAAGCGTCTTCCGCTCCACCACCGCGATAACGCGGTCGTAGACAACAGCGCCGTAGTCGCCGCCGGCCAGCGCGCGCCGCTCGATCGTGACCGGTCGGCCGGTAAACCGCCAGCCATATTTCTCGCGGGTGTCGACAGCGATCGCCAGTGTGCCCGCCGCGCGGCCGCGCGGAACGCGCGCTCCCGGATTCGCCAGTTGAACCGTCGTCTGCGTCTGCCACCAGACAGCCGGCCGGCCGCGCGCACTCGTGAAGACGAACTGTGACCGGGCCAGCCTTGGGCGGTCGAGGACGAGA
>VBDZ01000064.1 GCA_005881215.1 Chloroflexota bacterium
CCCGCGGCGTTCCTGGCTCAGCTGCATCATGTTGCCGACGTAGGCGCTGGGGACCACGATGGTCGCCAGTACCATGGGCTCGCTGATGGATTCGATTTCTGACGGATTGGGCAGGCGGTCCGGGTTGTCAACCGGCACTTCCTGGCCGTCGCGGAGCTTGACCCGATACTCCACCGTCGGCGCCGTACCGAGTAGCGTCAGGTTGAACTCCCGCTCGAGGCGTTCCTGGACGATCTCCATGTGCAGCAGGCCCAGGAAGCCGCAGCGAAAGCCAAACCCGAGTGCCGCCGAGGTCTCCGGTTCGTAGACGAGCGCGGCGTCGTTGAGCTGAAGTTTCTCCAGCGCCTCCTTGAGCTGTTGGTACTGATCGCTGTCCGTCGGAAACAGGCCGGCGAACACCATCGGCGTCACGTGCCGATACCCCGATAGGGGGGTAGCGGCCGGTCGGGCCGCGTCGGTCACGGTGTCGCCGACCCGGGAGTCTCGAACGTTGCGGATGTTGGCGATCAGGTATCCCACTTCGCCGGCGGAGAGGTCATCGACCGGCGTGCGCTCCGGCCGGAAGATACCGACCTCGTCCACTTCGAAGGACTTCCCGGTTTGCATCATCTGAATCCGGACGCCTTTGCGCAGCGTCCCCTCGAGGAGACGGATGTAGGTCACGACCCCGCGATAGGCGTCGAATTTGGCGTCGAAGATGAGGGCGCGCAGCGGCGCCGTCGGGTCGCCGGTGGGCTGCGGGACTTCGCGCACGACCGCCTCGAGGATTTCCTTGGTTCCGATCCCCTGGCGCGCGCTGGCCAGGATGACGGATTCCGCCGGCAGGCCGATCACCTTCTCGATCTCTTCGCGAACCAGTTCGGGATTCGCCTGTTGCAGGTCGATCTTGTTGATCACCGGCACGATCTTGAGGTTGTGATCGAGCGCCTGGTGAACGTTTGCCAGAGTCTGCGCCTCGATGCCCTGCGAGGCGTCGACCACCAGGATCGCACCGTCGCACGCGGCAAGCGCCCGAGAGACCTCGTAGGAGAAGTCGACATGACCGGGGGTGTCGATCAGATTGATCTGGTACGTCTGGCCGTCATCGGCCTTGTACAGCATTCGGACGGCCTGCGCCTTGATCGTGATTCCGCGCTCGCGTTCCAGGTCGAGCTGGTCGAGCACCTGCTCGACCATGTCGCGGGGCGCGACGGTGCCGGTGTACTCGAGCAGCCGATCGGAGAGCGTGGTCTTCCCGTGGTCGACGTGCGCGATCACCGAGATGGCGCGGATCAGCCGGGTCGGCGTGGACACGAGGGGAGTTTATCGGTCACAAAAGAAAAAGCCGGCCCCACAAGGGCCGGCCTTCGCTGCCGCGTCGCCTACTTCTTTTGCACGTCAGGAGCGAGGTCTGGAGCTTCGAGCTCGTCGTCCTTTCGCTCACGCGTGGTCTGCGGATCGGTCTCCGCCGGATCGCCCATCGGTTCCTTGCCGCCGATATCTTCGCGTTCGACGGACGGGTCCTTGACCATCGGTCACCTCCTGCGGATAGTTAGCGCATGCCTAACGTATCACATGAGTGCGCCGATATCAAGTTAACCGACTCCCCATTCGGGATGGATTTTCCCGGCCGCGCTTGGGGGGAAGGGCAGGGTGGGGCCTGGAATTAGCTCCTCGAGGCCCTGGAGACGCCGGGAAGGCTCTGGGGGACGGCCCCGAGCTCTCGCCGACCTCCCGCCTTGACCCGGTGGGCCAGCACCATGTCGGCCACCTCGTTGACCTCCGCGACCCCTACTTCCGGAACCCCCCGGTAGGCGGCCAGGGCCTGGGAGGCCTTGCGGCCGACCAGGTCGGCACGATGGCCGTCGACCTGCAGGCTGACGTTCAGCTCCGCCAGCGCCCGCAGGATCCCCGCCGGCATGACGACCTTGGGGAACCGGGTGATCGCCTCCGCGATCCGGGTTCCGATTTCGGCGTCCCGTTCGGCAAACCGCTGGCTAAAGGAGGCGGGGTCCGACTCCCACTCCTCGCGGCGCTCCACGATCTGCACCCGCTGTCCTATGTCCTTGATGCCTTCGACGTCGACGGTCAGACCAAACCGGTCGAGCAGCTGCGGACGGAGATCGCCCTCTTCCGGATTCATGGTTCCCACCAGGATGAAGCGGGCCGGGTGCCAGATCGAGATCCCTTCGCGCTCCACCACGTTGACCCCCATGGCCGCGGCATCGAGCAGCACGTCGACCAGGTGGTCATCGAGCAGGTTCACCTCATCGACGTAGAGGATGTTGCGATTGGCTTCGGCGAGCACCCCCGGCTCGAAGCGCCGCTCACCGCTCTTGATGGCGGCCTCGATGTCGATCGCGCCCACCACCCGGTCTTCCGAGGCGTTGATCGGCAGCTCCACCACCCGCATCCGCCGGCGAGCTCGCGGCAGCGCCTCGCCGCGCGCCACCCGATCCTGGCAATCCGAGCAGAGCGCCTCCGGCGCGTCGGGATCGCAGCGATACAGACAGTCGGCGACGACGGTGAGCTCCGGCAGCAGGCGGGCCAGCGCGCGAACCGCCGTCGACTTGCCGGTTCCTTTTTCGCCGCGGATCAGCACTCCGCCAATCGCCGGATGAATCGCGTTCAGGACCAGCGCCAGCTTCATCTTGTCCTGACCGACGATCGCGCTGAACGGATAAACAAACCGCTCCATCAAGCCGAACCCGTCCTTAGCATCTCACGCTGCACGCTGTCGACGATGGCATTTTGCGACAGGTCGAAGAGCCCGTAGTAGCGACCGCCGAGCCGCTCCGCCAGGTCGCCGCAGACGTTGAAGGCATAGGCACCGTACAGGCTTGTGACGCGATTTCGTGGATATCCCGGCTGGCTGCCGAAGTCGCGCGTCGAGTCGATCACCATGGCGCGAATCCCCTCGTGCTTGATCTGGCCCGCGGTCCGCTGCGCTTCGAGCAACGGCTCCTCGCCGAAGAGGCTGATGTTGCCGCGGCCGTCGCTGATCAGGACGAGCAATGGGTAGACGCGCGGATCGCGCAGCCGCTCGGTCTTGATCAGCTTCAAGGCCGTCATCAGTCCATGCGTAAGGGGCGTCGTGCCGCCGATGTTGAGCCGCTCCAACCGGCGCTCCGCCAGATCAACGCTGGAGGTTGGCCGCAACACAACCCGGGCGTTACGTCCGCTGAAGGCCACCAGCGCCACTTTGTCCCGACGGACGTACGCATGGCGTAGCAACGACAGAATCGCCCCTTTGGTGGCGAGCATCCGCTGCTCCGCGTCCATCGACGCCGAGGCATCGACGACAAACACGATCAGGTTGCCCGTTTTTCGCTCGCGCACCTTCTGGCGAAGGTCCTGGCTCTCGAGCTGCAGTTGATTGGGGGCGTCCGGCATCGCCTGGCGGCGGCGCAGCTGATGCGGTGCGGCCGCCCGCATGGTGGCGTCGAAGGCCACGTCGGTAACTTTCTCGGTCTGAGAGCTGCGCACGTACCGGCCACGCTTCGTCTCGCTTTTGGTCGAGGTCCGCTTACCGGCGGCGCGACGGGCCTGCCGCTCCCGTGGGAGGTCGAGCTTCTTGACCGGGAAAGTGCGCAGCTGGATGACGGTATCGGGCTCTGCCTCGACGGCCTCGCTACTGGGGGACTCACGCGATTCAGCGGTGGTCCAGCCCTCGTTGGCATCGCCGCCGGCGGCCCCTTCCTGCTGCGTCGCCTCCCCTCGGACCGCCTGTGCGGTCTCGGTCGGGGTGGTGGCTTGAATTTGCGCCAATTGCTCGGCCGCCCGCGAGGCGAGCTCCTGCGCCTGAGCCTGCTTGTCTGAGGCAAGGTCGCGGCGGCGATGGGCCAGCGCCAGTTCGAGTGCTTCCAGGACATCGGCCAACTCGACCACCGATCCCTGGCGCAGGGCGCAAATCGCGCGGGCGGTACGGGCAACCACCAGATCGGCCCGGTGGCCGGCGACCGAACCATCCAGACACAGGCGGGAGATCAGGGCGCGGATCGCTTCGGGCAGCTTCACACCGTCGAGACGTGAGGCGGCGGCCAGCAACAGCTGGCGGAGAGCGGTCTCCTGGGGCCCGAACGCCTGGTGAACCTTCCGGGGATCCTCGAGAAACTCCCGCTCCAGCTCCATCACGCGGAGTCGCTGCTCGATGTCGTTGGGCGTCTCAACGTCGACGCAGAGCCCGAAGCGGTCGAGCAACTGTGGTCGGAGCTCACCCTCCTCCGGATTCATCGTCCCGACCAGGATGAAATAGGCCGGGTGAACGACGGACATCCCCTCGCGCTCGACCACGTTGACCCCCATGGCCGCCGCATCGAGGAGAACGTCGACGAGGTGGTCGTCGAGCAGATTCACCTCGTCGACATATAAAAGGTTGCGGTTGGCCTCGGCCAGGATCCCCGGCTGGAACCGGCGGGTGCCGGCTCGGACCGCCGCCTCGATATCGATGGAGCCCACCAGCCGGTCCTCAGACGCGTTGATCGGCAGCTCGACGATCCGCATTGGCAGCCGAACAACGGGCAGGGATCCTTCCTTCGCTCGACGCCGGCAATCGTCGCAAAACCGAGACGGGATGGCCGGATCACAGCGGTATGGACAGCCCTGCACCGCCTCGTAGTCCGGTAGCAGCCGCGCCAGGGCGCGAACGGCCGATGACTTCGCTGTGCCGCGGTCGCCGCGAACCAGGGCGCCACCGATCCCGGGATCGACGGCATTGAGCAGCAAGGCGCGCTTCATTTGCTGCTGGCCGACGAGCGCGGTGAACGGCAACGTCAATTCAAATGGCACAGTGTGAGTCTAGCCAGCCACGGTTCTGGGAAAACGTTCCTTGGGATCGAGGGGTCGAATCCGCCACGGGCTATGACCTTTCCCAGAGCTTGGGATGCAACGTCCCGTGTCACAAAGCGAGGTCGACGAAGCGTATATAGGACGACGGCATGGAGCACGCCGCCGACCCGGACCTGGTTCGGGACGCGAAGCGCGGTGACGAAGCGGCGTTCACCTCGCTGCTGCGGCCTCTGCTGGAACCTGCCTACCGGCTCGCGGCCGGCATGCTCCAGGACCGGCAACTCGCGGAAGATGCGGTCCAGGAGGCGGCAATGAAGGCGTGGCGAAAGATCCACCAGCTACGAGAGGGCACGCAGATGCGGCCGTGGTTCCTCGGCATCGTCGCCAACGAATGCCGGACGACGCGGCGCGGCCGCTGGTGGGGCGTCCTGAAGAGGGACCCCGAGCGACGCAGCGCTGAGGCGCCCGACGAGGAGGCTGTGCGCGGCATCGACCTGCGCAACGCGCTCAAGCGGTTACGCGCCGACCAGCGGGTCGTTATGGTGCTCTATTTCTATCTCGATCTCCCCCTCGAGGAGATCGCGACCATCACCGGCGCGTCATTTGCCGCGGTCCGCGGGCGACTCTACCGCGGAATCCGCGAGCTGAGAGCGGATTTTCCGATCGCGGAGGTCCAGGCGTGAACCAGGACGACGCGCTGCGAAGCGACATCCATCGGGCGCTCGACCCGATCACCGGTTCGACACCAGATCTGATGCCGGCGATCGGGCAGCGGCTTCGCCCAGTCTCTCGACGGCGGCCCCTCATGGCGATCGGACAGGTCGCCGCCGTCCTGGGGATCGGTCTGGTCGTCGGCGGGGTCATCTTTGCCACGCATCGAGCTCGCGTAACGCCGACAACCGTGACGACCTTTCCGACTGCGCCAATCGTGGCGGGACCGGGCGCCAACATCGCGTGGGTGACCAGTCAGCAAGCCAGCGGCGGCGCCTACACCGGCGACCTCATCACCGGGATCGACCCGAGCGGCCACGTGGTGGGCCGGATCAACGCGCGGGACGAGCTCCGCTCGCCCGATGGCTCCCACCTGTATGCGCTGGTTGATGGCGGCCTCGATGTCTTCAGCGCAGTGGATGGCCACAAAGAGCAGTCGTTTCACCTGCAACCGGTGACCTATGGGCTGCCGATGCTGAGCGCGGACGGACGTTACTTCGCCGTGGCCGGAAACTCCCCCTCGAGCCTGCAGCTGGTTGACCTCTCGACCGGCCGGTCGGTTGCATCGACGAACGTCGGCCTACCGGCGTTTGGCGTTCCCGTCATCCTCGGCGAGCAAGGGCAGCACGTATATG
>VBDZ01000065.1 GCA_005881215.1 Chloroflexota bacterium
CCGACGATCATGTCGGCGATGGCGCGGGCGCCGTGGAAGACCGGCACCCGGAACCACAGCCCGGCCGCCAGCGGCTTGTGCTCGTTCGGCAGCAGCAGGTTGGGGTCGGCGACCGTGATCACCTGCTCACCGGGGGCGGGGGTCAACGCCAGCCGGGCGGTGGTCAGGTCGACGCCGGCATGAGACGCCTTCAGCTCGGGGCTCCAGTCGACGTAGAGCATCGAGGCGGACGGCATCGATTCGTCCTGGCCGATCAGCGGCGGCATCTGGACCTGGAGCAGGAAGGCATCGGCGCCCAGTAGCGAGCGGCCTTTTTCGGCGGTGAGCTGGCAGGTCTGCTCGAACTCGAGGTCACGGTTCAACTCGACGGTGACCTCGGAGAGCGACGCATGGGCCCGCTCGAGTTCTTCCTGGAGCGCGCGCTCCGCCCGGCGGGCGCGGTCGCCGACGAAGCCGACGAAGATCCCGGTGATGGCGACGAAACCGGTGCGCATCGCCAGGTCGGTCAGGTCTTTCAGGGTCAGGCCGGTGCCCTGGATGGCGTTGTCGTAGTAGACCACCGCGGTGTAGCTGAAGGCGATCGTGAGCACCGCCGTGACCGCCGCCACCCCGCCGAAGCGGACGGCGGAGGTGACACACACCGCGAAGTAGGCGAGGAAGAAGGGCGATTGGATCCCGCCCGTGACCGCCACGCCGCCGGTGACCAGCAGGACGTCGCCGATCGCCGAGACGTAGCCCCGGGTCAGCCAGCCGGGGCGCCGCGGCAGGATGTACGCCTGGATCGCCAGGTTGTAGACGGCGCCGACGGCGATCATGCCCAGCAGCGGAACCAGCGATTTCCCGAGGTTCAGAAACGGCAGGGCGCCGCTGGAGACCAGGATCGCAAGCCAGCGAATCGTGACGATCCGCCGCTCCATCTCCTTGGCGGACGAATCGTCCGCGCTGCCGTAGCCGGCCGCCTTCGTCGTTCCCAGCTTGAGGTTGATGGAGCTGCCCATGGCTTTCGCCGCCTTCAGCTCGCCTTCAGCAGCCGCTCAGGACGGGCCGGGGCGGGCCGCGGGAGGTCGTAGAAGTCCAGCAGGACCTGGGTGCTGTCGATCAGGTGCGAGAGGAACTGCTGGGTCGGCCCGGTGCGACGCTCCCGGGCGATCGCCTTCTTGAGCTGTTCGAATTCCTCTTCCATCAGTCCCTTGACGGCGGCGCGCGCGCCCTCCAGCGTCATCTCGCCCCGACCGGCGGCGATCAGGTCCACCGAGTTGAAGCGGCCCTGCGCCGACTCGCGCTCGTGGGTGCGCACGTCATTCGCCAGGCGCACCACCCGGGCGGACTGGCAGATGTGACCGAAGATCCGGTTCTTGAGCTCCTGGGAGACGTCCTGGTAGCTGAAGGCGAGGATGCTGACCTGCATGATGGGGAAGGAGCTGCTGTACATCCCGTTCGCCAGGTAGGCGTCCAGCGTGACCCGCTCCTTGTGCTTGAGCCAGTGGTTCTCCTGGAGCATGGTCCAGATCGACTTCTCCCAGACCAGCCGGCGCATCGCCGTCCACTCCTCGGGGACCTCGTCCTCGCGGAACTGGGTTTCGATCTTGCGGGAGACGATGGCATTGACCAGCGGCATCTGGCTCAGGTCGCGGTTGTGCCAGAGCAGGAAGTTCTGGCAGACCCGGCGGTAATCGGCGAGATCGAGCTCGGGGTGCTCCTCCTCGAGGTAGTCGTCGATGTAGACGATGTAGGCGATCGTCCTGGCCAGCGTCAGCGCCTGCTCGAAGCTGCCGCCGGGGTGCAGCAGGACGACGGCGCGACACGCCTCGCCCAACAGGTCATCACTGCGCGAGGTGGTGTCGACCAGGTGCCGGATGATCGGCGCCTCATCGGCTTGCGCCAGCAGGTTCTGCCGAAGTTTGTTAATCCGCCGATCTAGCATGGTCGCCCCTCGCCAGCAGGATCCGCGCCGACAGCACCGCCGAGCGGACGACCTCGGTCGGGGCGTAGACGGTCTTCGCCAGCCACATAGGAATGACGGGCTCCGCCTCGGTTTCATTCAGATAGGCGGCGGCCCGGCGGAAGGTCTCCTTCAGGCCGGCCCGGAATTCGGGCGGGGCCGCCATCAGGGCCTGGACCGCGTAGGCGGTCTCCTCCGGGGTGCCGTTTGAGAACCAGCCCCAGGAGCCGTCCTCCCGCTGGCTGTTCTTGAACCAGTTGAGCGCCGGCTGGCAGACGTCGGGTGCCGACGTGAGGAGCGCGAAGACGGCGTGGGCGGTGGCATAGAAGGGGGAACCATGCCACTTGTCGGCCCAGTGGTCGCCGTCTACGCGCGCGTCGCGCAGGTACTTGATCACCTTTTGCTGGATCACGTGCTGGCGGGGAAAGGGCGGCACGACCTGCAGCACTTCCAGCACGTGGGCGTTCGCGGTCACCGATGGGTCGCGCTCGAGCGGGAACGTGAAGAAGAAATCGATGCCTTCGAACGGCCGAAGCGGCCCGGCCGAGATCGGGTAGCCGTAGCGGTGGAGCACGCCGAGCGCGAGGGCCGTGTCGTCGGAGTCCGGCCGCAGCCCTTCCCGGGAGACGCCGACCCCATCGTCGGTCAGCGCCTGGGCCAGGTAGCGCAGCAGCGGTTGCGCCTCGGCCGGATGCTGATTCGCGATGGACAGGTTGTAGAGCACCCAGGCGATCTCGAACACTTCGAAGGGAGCCACGTTCGGCACGCTGCCGTCACCGCGGTTGCCGAGCAGCATCGCCAGGTACTCGTTGGCCTGCTCGTCGCGGGTCTTCAGCAGGAAGTAGGCGGTTGCCGACGGCGAGTTCGCGAACGAGCCATTGGGTGAGAGTTGCGCCCGGGCGGCCTCGACATCGAGCCGGTTGCCCAGGTATTCCAGCGAGTGCAGCAAGGGGGTCGCCACGTTGTAGATCAGCCGCGGCGGGATATGGCCGATCTTGGCGTCGCGCTGAGCCGCGATGCCCATGAAGCGCTCGTAGGGCAAGGGGAGCTCCCTGGCCCGGCCTTCGTCGAGCAGGGCGGGGAGGATCAGCTCGAAGCCGGCCGTGTCCGGGCCGGTCTGCCAGTTGCCGGTGTCTTCGTAAAGGAACCGCAGCGCCCTGGCCCGAGCCCGGTGGGCGAGGCCGTCCTGGAGGTGCTCGGGGAGGTCGGCGAGCGCCAGTAGCGCGCTCAGCGTGGAGATCAGCTTTTCCTTGGGAATCGGGAGGGTGGTCCCGAAGCTGCCATCCGGGTTCTGGTTGCGCAGCAGCCAGCCGAGCGTCTGGGGGAAGGCGAGGACCTTCGGATCGTCCGGCAGCCGGAGCCGGGAAACGAAGGCGGTGTCGTAGGCCGCCGGCGTCATCGCTCCTTGCTGGAGGGCGGCGAGCAACCGCCGGGTGGCCGCCGGCAGCGGTACCTCGGCCGACCGGGGCATGACGCCTCGGCTGGTGTAGTGGACGTCGTTGATTTCCGTGGTTACGCCCCCTTGAGAGCGCCTTTGGCCGGCGCCTAACGGGAGGCTACTGCCGTCCCCTAACGGCGCACGTTTCGGCGGCGAGTAACGGGCCGGTGCTCCCCGTCACAGCCTCATGACCCGGGAAAGTGGCCCCCCGGCAAGGCGTTGTCTGGATACGGGCCGGCGGGGCGGGCCCAAAGAGAGGGACGGTGTTTCGATCGGTGTCCGGGCTGGACCGACGCGCCAATTTCATGGTGCTGATCCATGGCGCCTACACGGCCGCCAACCTGCTGGCCGGGATGTTCCTGTCGCTCTTCCTCTGGCGATCCAGCCACGACCTGACCCCGATTGCTGTTTACAGCGGCCTGAGCGCGCTGATGATCCCGGTCGCGTTCATCGCCAACGGCGTCCTCTGGCGCGGGATCGGCGCCGGCGCCTCGATCCGGCTGGGGCTGGGCGGCAACGGCATCGTCTACCTGCTGGTCTTGCTGCTGGGAAGCCAGGCTCCGCAATGGGTGGCCGCCCTCGGTCTGCTCAAAGGCCTGGCCGAAGGCTTCTACTGGTCGGGCTTCCACCTGGTCAGCTACGACACCACCTGCGATCGCGACCGCGACCGCTATTTCGGCGTCCAGGCGACAGCGAGCTGGTTGCTGACGGCCGCCCTGCCACCGGCCGCCGGCGCCATCATCGTGGCCGGCAGCGGCACCGGTGGCGGACCGTATCGTGGCTACGAGCTGGTCTTCGCGCTGGCCGCCGTGCTCCTGATGGCGGCCATGGTGCTCGCCGGGCGGCTGCCGTCGGCTGCCCGCGAGCGGCTGTCGGTTCGGCGGGTGGCCACCCTGGTGGCGCGCAATCCGGACTGGCACTGGGTCACCCGTGCCCGCCTGGCCGATGGATTCACCGGCAGCCTGATGGGGCTGGTGCTGACGGTCCTGACCTACCTGGTGCTCAAGAACGAGCAGCAGGTGGGCAACTTCAACGGCCTGATGGGCATCCTCGGGGTCGGGATCAGCTTTGGCCTGGCCACCTTCATGAAGCCGCGCCACCGGACCCTCTGCGCGCTGGTGGGTGGGACGATGCTGGTGCTCTCCACGCTGCTGCTGCCGCTCTACCTGACCGGCTGGGCGTTGCTCGCCTTCGGTCTGCTGCGGGCGGTCGGCGGGCCGCTGCACGGCAACGCCCTGGCACCGGTGGCGCTCCAGGTGATCGACCGCGACCCGGCGCCGAGAGCGATGCGCTACGACTACATCGTCCACCAGGAGCTCTGTCTGGGGATCGGACGCGTCCTGAGCATCGGCTGCTTCCTGATGCTGGCCGCGCCGATGAATCAGATGCTGCTGGCGCGGATCGTGGTCGTGATCGCCGGCGCGGCGCCGATCCTCATCTGGGCGGCGTTTGCCCGGATCCCGCAACCGGCCACGATGGCCGACGGCGAGAGCCGCGTCTTGCCGGCGGCGGCGTGAGCGGACGAACCACGGCACGACCGGGCCG
>VBDZ01000066.1 GCA_005881215.1 Chloroflexota bacterium
CTTCCCGAATCCGCTGGACAACGCCATCGGTCTCCTTCAGCACGTCGTTGTTCCAAAACCTCAGTACTCGGAAGCCGCGTTCCTCGAGCCACGCCGTGCGCCGATCATCCTTCTCTGCTGCGACCGCATGCTGGCCACCGTCAACTTCGATCGCTAGTCGAGACTTTACGCAAAGGAAATCGAGGACGTAAGGCCCGATCGGCACCTGCCGGCGAAATCGGTGACCGTCGATCTGGTCTCGTTGCAATCGCGTCCACAGCCGAACTTCCGCAACGGTCATTTCGTTTCTGAGCTGTCGAGCTCGTTGAGTGTCAGAACGTGAGGCCGAATGCATGCGAACTCCGTCAAAAGTACTCCAGAGACCCCCTCCCCGACCCTCCCCACAGGGGGGAGGGAGACTGACACATTCAAACCCCCTCCCCGACCTTCCCAACAAGGGCGAGGGAGAAATTGGATGTAACCCCCTCCCCGACCCTCCGAGGGAAATTGGATGTACCCCCTCCCCGACCCTCCCCACAAGGGGGAGGGAGACTGACACATTCAGATCCCCTCCCCGACCCTCCCCGCAAGGGGGAGGGAAACTGACACATTCAGATCCCCTCCCCGACCCTCCCCGCAAGGGGGAGGGAAATTGTCCCCGCAAGGGGGAGGGAGTTACGAGACGGCGGCGGTCTCGAGGGCGAGTTCGAGCGACGGCGTATCGGAGAGGAGGCGCGAGGTGTACTCGGCCTTGGGATTCTCCAGCACCTCGGCCACGCCGCCCAGCTCGACGATGCGCCCGTTGCTCATTACCGCGACCCGCTGGGCGATGGAGCGAACCAGAGGCAGGTTGTGCGTCACGAACAGCATCGAGAGGCCCAGGTCACGCTGCAGGCTATGCAGCAGCTCAACGATGGCGGCCTGCACGCTGACGTCGAGCGCGGACGTGACCTCATCGCAGATCAGCACCGATGGCTCGCAGATCAGCGCCCGGGCGATTGCCACTCGCTGGCGCTCACCACCGGACAGTTGATCGGGAAAACGGTTGGCGTAGGCGGCGGTGAGCGACACCCGCTCGAGCATCTGGGCGACCCGGCGATCGATCTGGTCGCCCTTGACGGTGCCAAAGACTTCGAGCGGCTGGCTGACGATCTGACGAATCGTGCGACGCGGGTTGAGCGACCCGTAGGGGTTCTGGAAGACGTACTGGATGGACCGGCGAATCTCGCGTGGCCGGGTGCGCGCGACCTTTGCCAGGGGCGTGCCGTTGAAGTTGATGATGCCCCAGCGATCGCCATGAAGCCCGGCGATCGACCGGGCCAGCGTTGTCTTTCCTGATCCGGACTCACCAACCAGCGCCAGGCACTCGTGCGGTGCGATGTCCAGATTGATCTCGTGGAGCACGGTCTTTCGGCGATAGCCGGCATGGACGCCCTGCAGGGACAGCACCGGCTGAAGCGTTTTGACCGACCCGTCGCGTGGGATCTCGCCGCTGCGGGTGGGCGCCTGGAGACGCACCTCTTCGGCGCGGATACAGCGAACGTCGTGAACCTCGGCGATCGGGCGCAGGTCGGGAACTGCCTCCCGGCACTGGGGGATGGCGAAGGTGCAGCGCGGCTCGAAGGCACAGCCGGGCGGGCGCCGCCCGGGCGACGGGGCGTGACCCGCAATCCCGACCAGCTCGCGGCCGCCGGTGAGATGGGGAATCGCGACGATCAACCGCTGGGTGTAGGGGTGGCTCGAGGCCTGGAACATCTCGCCCGCCGGCCCGAGCTCGATGATCCGGCCGGCATACATCACCGCGACCCGGGAGGCGAGCGTGCCGACCACGGCCAGGTCGTGACTGACATAGAGGGCAGCCACGCCATGCGCGGTGGCCAGGTCGCGGACGGTATCGAGGACGTGCGCCTGGGTGGTGACGTCGAGCCCGGTGGTGGGTTCGTCGAGCACGATGACCCGCGGCCGGCAGGCGAAGGCGATGGCCAGCCCGATCCGCTGCTGCTGTCCGCCGGAAAGCTCATGCGGATAGTTGTGAAGGAAGCGCCCGGTGTCGGGGAGCGCCACTTCGCGCATCATCTCCGCGACGCGTGCCCGGCGCTCCTCGCCGTTCTTGCCGTAGTTGTGCGTATCCAGGATCTCGCGCAGCTGGGTGCCGATGCGCAGTGCCGGGTTGAGCGCCGAGGCTGGATCCTGCGGCACATAGCTGATGACCCGACCGCGGAGCCGCTGACGCTCGGCCATGTCGAGCTCGAGGACGTCGATGTCGCCGATCCGGACGGAGCCGCCTTTGATCTCGGCGCCGCGGCGGGCGTGACCGAGCAGCGCCAGCCCGACGGTCGTCTTGCCGGAGCCGGACTCGCCGACCAGCCCGAGCACTTCACCCGGAGCGATGCTGAAGGAGAGGTCGTTGACGATGTCCAGCCCTGAGCCCTGGATGCCGATCTGCAGGCGGTCGACGACGATGGCGGGCCTGGCCGTCGTCATCCTGCTCCCCGAGACCGATCGATACCGGCGGCGGCGCGCGCGATGCCGTCCCCGACCAGGCCGGTTCCCACCGTCAGCAGCGCGATCGCGGCGACCGGGAGCACGACGCCCCAGGGCTGGACGGTCAGGGCGATGTAGTTCTCCTGGATCATCAGGCCCCAGTCGGCGGCGCCCGGATTGGTGGTGAAACCGAGGAAGGCCAGGGCGGCGATCAGGCCGATCGCGTAGGTAAGCCGCAAGCTCGCTTCCACCAGCAGCGGACTGAGGACATTAGGAAAGATCTCGCTTAACAGGATCCGAAAGCGGGGAACCCCGATCGCCTCGGCGGCGGCCACGAAGTCGCGCTCAACCACCGGTTGGGAGGCGCCGCGGGTGACCCGGGCGACGCGCGGCGTGGTGGTCAGCCCGACGGCCAGGATGATAGTCAGCGGGTTCGGGCCAACGGTGGCGATGGCGACCAGCGCCAGCATGATCTGGGGGAAGGCGAGAATCACGTCCATCAGCCGCATCAGGATGTCGTCGACGACGTTGCGCGAGTAGGCCGCGATCAGGCCGACCACGATCCCCAGCACCAGCCCCAGCGCGGTCGATGCGGCGGCCAGCACCAGGATGGTCAGGCCGCCGTGCAGGAAGCGGCTCCAGACATCCTGGCCGATGTGGTCCGTGCCGAAGAGCGCGCCCGGAACCGAGGTGCTGTTGGGAGTACCGACGAAATCGCTGCCGCTGTGGGGGGCCACGTGCGGACCGATGATCGCGATGGCGAGGATGAACAGCACCAAGCCGAGGCCGATCTGGGTGCGGCGGAGGCGCAGCGAGCTCCGCAGCAGCGCTCCCGTCGGCCGGCGGGTGGTGAGGACCTCGGGGGTGATCACCTGGCTGACAACGGCCATGGCCTAGAGCCTCGTCCGCAGCCGCGGCGTGACCAGGATCGTCGCAATGTCCGCCAGCAGGTTGAGCGCCACGTAGAGGCCGGCGATGATCATCGCGATCGCCTGCACGACCGGCAGGTCACGGTTGAAGACGGCGTCGCGCAGGGCGCCGCCGATCCCCGCGTAGTTGAAGATGTACTCGACCACGATGACGCCACCCGCGAGGTAGGCGAGGTTGATGGCGATGACCTGGAAGGTGGGTCCCAGGGCATTCGGCAACGCGTGACGGCGAAGCACGATTCGCTCGGGCAGGCCCTTGAGCCGCGCCATCTCGACGTAGTCGCTCTCCAACACCTCGACCATCGACGCCCGCATGATGCGGACGACATACGGGGTCACCGCCAGCACCAGGGTCAGGGTGGGAAGGATGATGGCGATCGGCTGGTCCCAGGGTCGGCCGCCGGGCGGGATCAGCGTGATCGCCGGCAGGAAGTGGAAGACGGTGGTGGCAAAGAGGACCACCAGCGCCACCCCGACGACGAACTCCGGCAGCGCGGCGAACACGAGGGTGGCGAGCGAGGTGACGACATCGAATGGCCGGTCTCGCCAGAGCGCCGCGTAGGCCCCGATGAAGATCGACAGCGGAATGGAGATCACTCCAGAGACGAGCAGCAGGAAGGCGGTATTGACGATGCGATCGCCGAGCAGCTTGCTGACGGGCTCCTGCGCGGCAAACGAACGGCCGGCGTCGCCGTGCAGCAGCCCGCCTGCCCAGGTGAGATATTGCACCACCTTCGGCTGGTTGAGATGGAGCTGGTCGCGCAGCGCGGCCAGGCTCGCCGGGGTGGCGCCCCGGCCCAGAATCGCGCGGGCGGGATCACCGGGCAGCGCCTGGGTCGCCGCGAAGACCACGATCGAGACCAGGACGAGCACCAGCAGTCCCTGGAGGATCCGCCGCAGGATGAACAGGCGGATGCCGCCGGTCCGAGCCGGTCCTCCAGCCGGCCCCGGCCGTTCCAGCATGGCCGGCCCGGCCAGGGGCTCGACCTGGAGCGTGGCGCTAGGCGGTGAAGTAGATGCTCCGATACCCATGTCCAAAGGAGTCAAGGTTCAGCGTGGCCTTGCTCCCATTGTTGAAGCCACCAACCTTCGTGGCGTAGGCGTCGACCAGGTTGTTGAACATCGGGATGATGTAGCCACCCTGGTCGTACTCGAGCTTCTGCATCTGGTGGATGATGTCGGCCCGCTTTGAGGCGTTGACCTCTTTCAGGGCGTCCTGGTAGAGGCTGATGTAGTTGGAATCCTTCGGCGGCCAGTGGCACTCGTTGTAGGGGGCCGTTGGAATGCTGCCGTTGGCCACCTGGGGAAGGAAGTTGCGCGTGCCCCAGAAGTCGACCGAGAAGGCGAGTTTCAGGTACTGGTCGCCGTAGTAGTTGGGGTCGTTGTGCACGTTGACGGTGACACCCGCCGCCTTCGCCTGGCTGGCGAAGATGTTGGCCGAGTCGACCATGCCCGCGGCGCCGTCGGTGGTATGCAGGTCGACCACCAGGTTGTCCTTACCGGCGGAATGTAGCAGCGATTTGGCCTGGGCGATGTCCTGATGCCGCTGCGGCAGCGAGGAATCATAGGCCGGATCGAACGGCGAGTAGAGGTCGTTGGCGATCCGGCCGTGGCCGGAAAACACCTGCTGCAGCATGGCGTTGCGGTCGACGATCAGGCGCATCGCCTGGCGGACCTTGACGTCGTCGAACGGCGGCATGTCGATCGCCATGCAGAGCGGACGCCAGTCGGCGCCCTGGCCTTCGAGGATGGCCAGGTTGCTGTGGCTCTTGACCACGTTGATCTGCGCCGCCGGGATGTCGGTCATGGCGTCGATCTGGCCGGAGAGCAGCGCGTTCACCTGGGCGGCCACATCCGGGAAGTCGATGATGGTGACCGTATCGAAGTACGGCAGACCGCTGCGCCAGTAGTTCGTGTTCCGCACGTGCACGCTCTGCTGGCCCTTGGTAAAGCTCTGGACTTTGTACGCACCGGTCCCGATCTGCTCGCCAGCACGGGTGTAGCCAACGGGCACGATGCCGTTGTAGTACTGGCCCAGCTGGTCGCCGATCGTTGAGTCGGCCTGCTTGAGGTTCAAGGTTACGGTCCGGTCGTCGACCTTCTTGATGTTGTTGGGATCGACCGAGTTGAGCCCGGCGGTCCCGAACAGCCCCTGCTTCGGGTCGCTGATGCGTTGCAGGGAATAGATCACGTCGTCCGAGCTAAGCGGCTTGCCGTTATGGAACGTGATCCCCGACTTGAGCTTGATGGTCCATTTGTCGGGAGCGTCCTGGGTGACCGACTCGGCCAGGCCCGTTGTCTGCAGTTTGTAGTTGGTGTCGTACTCGAGCAAGGTCTCGAAGCCGGCCACCAGGCGCGCCTGGTCGGGCTTGGTCACGATTTTTTGTCCGTCGATGATGTCGCCCGAGCCGCCGCCGGTCACGCCCAGGCGGAAGTTGCCGCCACGTTTTGGCGATCCGCCGGCAGCATTCGGCGACGAGGTGCCGCAGGCGGCCAGCGGGCCCGCCAGCAT
>VBDZ01000067.1 GCA_005881215.1 Chloroflexota bacterium
ACCGGTTGGAGAACGCGCAGCCGATCGTGGTCGAGCATCCCCAGCTGGGACCGGTCGCGATCGCTCACAACGGCAACCTGACCAACGCCGAACCGTTGCGGCGCGGCCTCGAACACGAAGGCGTCCGCTTCAAGACCTCGAGCGACACCGAAGTCATCGCCGAACTGCTGGCGAGAACCAGCGGCCTCGACCTGCTCTCGGTGTTGCGTCGCAGTCTGCCCCGGTTGCAGGGCGCCTACTGCCTGCTGGTGCTGACCCGGGACAGCCTGGTCGGGGTTCGCGATCCGCTCGGCATCCGGCCGCTCTGCCTCGGCCGCCTGCCCGACGGTGGCGCCATCATGGCCTCCGAGACCTGTGCGCTCGACACCGTGGGCGCCGAGCTGGTGCGCGAGATCGAACCCGGTGAGGCGGTGCTGCTCGGCCAGGGCCCTCCGAAGGCGGAGCAGCTGATGCCATCCACCCGCAAGGCGATGTGCATGTTCGAGTTCATCTACTTCGCCCGCCCGGACTCCCGCTTGCAGGGGCAGTCGCTCTACGAGGCGCGCCGCAACATGGGCCGCGAGCTGGCCCGCGAGGCGCCCGCCGATGCCGACATCGTGATCTCGTTGCCCGATTCCGGCACGCCAGCCGCGGTGGGCTACGCCGAGGCCAGTGGCATCCCCTACAGCGAGGGCCTGATCAAGAGCCGCTACATCACCCGCACCTTCATTCAGCCGAACCAGCGGCTACGGAATGTCGGCATCAAGCTCAAGTTCAACCCGTTACGCGAGATCCTCGATGGCAAGCGCGTGGTGCTGGTCGACGATTCGATCGTGCGCGGCACCACCAGCCGGAAGATCGTCGAAGAGCTGCGGCGGGCCGGGACGAAATCGGTGCACATGCGGGTCAGCAGCCCGCCGATCCAGTGGCCCTGTTTCATGGGGATCGACATCGCCACCCGGTCCGAGCTGATTGCATCCGGTCGGACCGTCGAGGAAGTCGAGCAGCTGATCGGCGCCGACTCCCTGAAGTACCTGAGCAAGGCGGGACTCTTTCGCGCCGTCAAGAACGTGACCGGCTTCTGCATGGCGTGCTTCGACGGTGACTATCCGGTGCCGGTGCCGGTGCAGCTCGAGATGGACAAGCTGGCCCTGGAGGCGGCGCTGACGTGACAAGCTACCGTGATGCCGGCGTCGACATCGACGCCGGGAATCGAGCGGTCGAGCTGATCAAGCCGCTCGCCGAGTCCACCCAGGGCCCCGAGGTGCTGGCCGGCGTGGGGCCGTTCAGCGGGCTGTTTGCCCTCAAGACCTCGCGCTACCGCGAGCCGGTGCTGGTCGCCAGTACCGACGGGGTCGGCACCAAGGTCCTGCTCGCCGCCGGCGCCGGCCGCCACGCGCAGATTGGTGCGGACCTGGTCAACCATTGCGTCAACGACATCCTGACCGCGGGCGCGGACCCCCTATTTTTTCTGGACTACGTGGCGACGGCCGCGCTCGATCCGCCGGTGGTCGCCGAGCTGGTGGCCGGGATGGCCGACGCCTGCCGTCGGGTGAATTGCGCCCTTCTCGGTGGCGAGACCGCCGAGATGCCCGGTCTCTATCAGCCCAATACCTACGACGTCGCCGGCTTCATGGTGGGCGCCTGTGAGCGCGACGCGATCATCGACGGCACCAGCATCCGGGAAGGCGATGCACTGCTGGCGCTTCCCTCGACCGGCCTCCACACCAATGGCTACAGCCTGGCCCGCCGCGTGATTCCGAGCCGGGCGCTGAGCCAGACGATCTCGGGGACCCAGCAGACCGTCATGGACGCCTTACTGGCGCCGCACCTCGCCTACCTGGAGCCCGTCCGACGGCTGCGGGAGGCGATCACCATCAAAGGCCTGGCACACATCACCGGGGGCGGCATTATTGGCAATCTCCCCCGCATCCTTCCCATCGGCCTGGGTGCCCGCATCCAGCGCGGGGCCTGGCCGGAGCCGGCGATCTTCTCCTACCTGGCGCCCTTTACGCCGGACGAAGAAATGTGGCGAACGTTCAACATGGGGATCGGGATGATCGTGGTCGTCGATGAGCCGAGCGCAGCAACGGCGCTGCGGATCCTGGATGGCGACATCTTCGTGGTCGGCGACATCGTGGCGTCCGATCAGCGGCGCGTTCAAATCCTAGAGTGAGCCGGCTGCGGGTTGGAGTTCTCGCCTCCGGCCGGGGGAGCAATCTCGAGGCGCTCGTCAAGGCCGCCCGCGATCCGATGTACCCGGCGCGCGTCGTGGTCGTCTGTGCGAACCGCGAGTGCCCCGCGCTCGAGATCGCCAAGAAGGCCGGCATCACCCGCCAGCTGTTCGCCCTGTCAAAATATCCCGACCGCGAAGCGCGCGATCGGGCCATGGCCCAGCTGCTGCAGGATCACGGGGTGGACCTCGTCGTCTGCGCCGGCTATGACGCGATCCTGGAGAAGCCCTTCACCCGGCGTTTCCGCGGCCGGATCATCAACATCCATCCTTCATTGTTGCCCGAATTCGCGGGGACCATGGACGCGGTGGCGATGGCGCTCGAGGCCGGCGTCACCGAGACCGGCTGCACGGTCCATGTCGTGACCGACGACGTCGATGCCGGCCCCGTTCTTGCCCAGCGACGGGTCGAGGTGCGGCCGGACGATACGGTCGAGAGCCTGCGCGAGCGGATCCAGGCCGAAGAACACGTCTTGCTCCCCGTGCTGGTGAAGCGGATCGCGGGTGAGGCGCTGCCGCTCTCAATATGAACGCGCTGCTGAGCGTGTCCGACAAGACCGGACTGGCCGATTTTGCCAGGGGCCTCGACCGGCTGGGTATCACCATCTATGCCACGGGCGGCACCGAGCTTGTGCTGCGGGAAGCCGGCCTGCCGGTTCACGCTCTCCAGGAGCTGACCGGTTTTCCCGAGTTGCTCGACGGCCGGGTCAAGACGCTCCATCCCAACGTCCACGCCGGGATCCTGGCTCGGCGCGATGAGCCTCGCCACCTGCAGGAGCTTGGCGACCGAGACATGAAATTGATCGACCTGGTGGTCGTGAATCTGTATCCCTTCGTGGAAACCGTCTCCGCCGGCGCCGGGCACGCCGAAACCATCGAGTCGATCGATATTGGAGGGGTCACGCTGCTGCGCGCCGCGGCCAAGAACCATGACCATGTCCTCCCGGTGGTTCGCCCCGGCGACTATCCGGTTGTGCTGCAGGCCCTGAGTGATCCAGGCGGTGTACCCGCAGCCCTGCGGCGGCACCTGGCTGCCGTGGCGTTCGCCCACACCGCCGCCTACGATGCGGCCATCGGCGAGCACCTGGGGCAGCCACACACGCAGAAGACGCTGCCCGAGGATTTCACCCTGGGCGGCCGCAAGCTGCGCGACCTCCGCTACGGCGAGAATCCGCATCAATCCGCAGCCCTTTATCGGACGGTCGACGGCGGCGGCATCGCGGGGGCCAGGCAGTGGCAGGGACTCGAGCTCTCGTACAACAACCTGCTCGATACGCAGGCGGCCTGGTCGCTGGTCGGGGATTTCTCGACCACCGCGGTAGCGGTCATCAAGCACGCCAACCCCTGCGGGGTCGCGGTCGGGAGCGACCCGGGGGATGCCTTCGACCGGGCGCTCGCCAGCGACCGCCGTTCGGCCTTCGGTGGCATCGTGGCCCTCAACCGGCCGGTCGATGCGAGCGTCGCGCAGAATCTGGTCCAGGTCTTCCTCGAGGTGGTGGTGGCGCCGTCATTTGATCAGGCGGCGCTCGAGGTCTTCAAGGCCAAGCCGAAGCTGCGCGTTCTGCAGCCGGGCCCGGGGTCCACTCAGCTGGCGCTGGAGACTCGCCCGATCACCGGCGGTTTTTTGGTCCAGACGGCCGATCACACCGGCGACACGCTGGGCGAGGCCCGCGTCGTGACGGCGGCGAGCCCGGATGATGCAACCTGGGGTGACCTGCTGTTCGCGTGGACGGTGGTCAAGCACGTGCGCTCGAACGCTATCGTGCTGGCGCACCAGGGCGCGACCGTCGGCGTCGGCGCCGGCCAGATGAGCCGGGTGGAGGCGGTCGAGCTGGCTATTCATCGGGCCGGTCCGCGGGCGACCGGTGCGGTGCTGGCCAGCGACGGCTTCTTTCCTTATCCGGACAGCGTCGAGGTTGCGGCGCGCGCCGGTGTGCGGGCGATCGTCCAGCCGGGGGGATCGGTGAAGGACAGCGAGGCAGTTGCGGCCGCCGATGCCGCCGGCGTCGCCATGGTCTTCACCGGCGAGCGCCACTTCAAGCACTGACGAATTCTCGATTCTCCCTCCCCCCTTGTGGGGGAGGGTCGGGGTGGGGGGTGCGGACGATCGGGTATGCTGAGAACGGTCTTCGGGGCAGGGGTGTAACTCCCTGATCGGCGGTATAGCCCGCGAGCGCCCTACGGCGCATGACCCGGTGAAGGCGTAGCGCCCACTCCGGGGCCGACCGTACAGTCGGGATGAAAGAAGGCCTTCGGCGCGCAGCTGTCATGCGCCCGATCGCTGCCCCGGCGGCCAAAGGAGTGATGACGATGGCCGTCCCGACAGCCCGGTCACAAGCGGCAAGGCAGACCCGACGGAGCGGTCTCATCGACCGGTTCTCCGTGGTGCTGGTCGGCGTGGCCGCCACCATGTGGGCCTCCGACACCTACTTCCGAGCCCAGCTCATCGGTCATCTGAAGCCGGCGCAGATCGTCGTCATCGAGGACGCCCTGGTCAGCCTGTTTCTGCTGGCCTTCCTGCTGCGCGGCATTCCAGAGCTCCGCCACCTCGACCGGCGAGGTTGGGTGGCGATCGGCCTGATCGCGGTGGGTCCCCAGGCGGTCGCGACGATCTTGTTCACGCAGTCGTTCTCGTATGGCCACTATGCGGAGACCTTCGTGCTGCAGCAGACACAGCCGCTGATCGCCATCGTGCTGGCCTGGCTGATCCTCGGGGAACGGCGGCGTCCCTGGTTCTGGCCGACCGCGGCATTGGCCATTGTTGGCGTCTACATGGTGGTCTTCGCGCAAAACCTCACGGCCCCGTTCTCCGACCTGCAACATGGTCGCCTCGAAGCGGGACTCTATGCGCTCGGCGCGGCGGCTCTCTGGGCGAGCGGGACGGTGCTCGGCCGCTTCGTACTCGGCAAGGTGAGCTTCACCACCACCACCGCGCTGCGCTTCACGCTGGCGCTCCCCGTGCTGATCCTGGTCGTGCTGCTCCAGTTCGGTGGATCGGGCTTCACCCACTACCAGTCGTCCGACGTGCTCCCCTTCCTGGGGATCGCGCTGATTCCCGGCTTCATCGCGCTCCTCCTCTATTACCGTGCGCTGGCGAGCACGCCGGCCACCCTGGCGACCATCGCGGAGATGGCCTACCCGGTGGCGGCGACGTTCATCGCCTCGGCTCCGCCCCCTTATGGCTTCAACCAGCCCCTTTACCGACCGCAATTCATCGGCACAGCTCTCCTGATCGCGGTGATTTTCATCCTCAACTACACCAAGGAGCGCACGCCGCCGGTGGTCGTCGACCAGGAGGCCGCCGCGTAGCGAGCGATCGTGACGAGCTGAGTTGTTGACCGGCTTCGGCATCGACCCGGACCAGGGCTTGAGCCAGGCCGACGAGTTGCGGGTGGTCAGGCTCGCCGCCGAGCTGGGCTACGAGTCGGCGTGGACCAACGCGGGCCCCGACGCGGCGGCCTTCGAGCGATGCCGTGGCTGGCACCTGGCGAGCGGCCTTACCGTCGGCATCTCCGCTGTTCCTGCCCCCGGTCAACCGCCGGCGTTCTATGCCGATCACGCCCGGCAGCTGTGGGAACTAACCGGGGGACACTTCACCCTGGTCGTCGGCAGCGGCCTGCTATCGCAGC
>VBDZ01000068.1 GCA_005881215.1 Chloroflexota bacterium
TAAGCGCTTGACACGTCCAATGGGCTGTGGTACAAACGGCCCCGGGTACAAGATATAGCGTACCCGAAGCCGCGAGCCAACAAGGGCCAGATCCTGCAGCCGTCCTGCCATCGCCGCTGCAATGCCCCTCCTCATCTGGTCCTTGTTGTTTTTCCCGCCATGTCCGCGAGCGGCCGCTCCGTCCAGTCGGCTGACTGATATTTCGACCGGGCGAGGTCGGTCGCCGCGGCGATTTCCTGCTCCCGCAACCGCCCCGGGGTGACGCCGACGCCAAACTGCCGGCCGAAGGCGCGAGCGATCGCGGCCGAGATCCGGTCCGGATCGAGGTCACCAATCTCGGCCAGGCCGGCAACGGCCTCCTCAAGCCGTCGCTGCTCTTCGACGGGATCCGTGCCATCCAGCCTGAGGCAGGCGAGGAGCTTGTCAATCTGCGGCTCGATCACGATGCTGCCGTGCTGCAGCAGGGCGCCGCTGCGCCGCACCTGAGCGCTGCCCACCAGCTTCCGGCCGCCCAGCAGGATCTCATGGGCGGAGGGCCGGTCGAAACAGACCGGGCCCTGATCGACGACGGCCGGCCCGCTCTCCAGAGGCGCCAGCGTCGCCGGGACTCCGAGATCCTGGAGGCCGGCCTGCAACGCCAGACTCAAGCGGTGGTACGAGGGCACGATGCCGGCGTCGTGCCCCAGGACAGAGGCCGGGAGCGTCACGCTGTAGGTGAGCTCGCGATCGTGAAGAATGGCGCGTCCGCCGGTCGGGCGGCGAACGACGTCAATGCGGCGAGCCCGACAGCTGTCGACGTCCACGATGCCGAACGATTGAAAGTACCCGAGGGAAAGGCACGCCGGCGTCCAGGTGTAAAAGCGGAGCGTCGCCGGTGAGCGGCCCGCCGCAACGCCCTCGAGCAACGCCTCGTCGACGGCCATGTTCCAGGCCCCGCTTGCGGGCGGGTCGATCAGGAGCCGCCAGCCGGGTTCAGACATTGAATCGGAAGAGACAGACATCGCCGTCCTTGATGACGTAGTCGCGTCCCTCAAGCCGGACCTTGCCTCGCTCGCGGGCCACGGCGTACGAACCGGCCGCGATCAGGTCATCGTAGGCGACGATTTCGGCTTTGATGAAGCCCCGCTCGATGTCGCTGTGGATCACCCCGGCCGCCTCGGGTGCCTTCGCGCCGTGACGAACCGTCCAGGCCCGTACCTCGGGATCGCCCGCGGTCAGAAACGTCACGAGATTCAGTAATCGATAGGCGGCGTGGATGAAGGTCGGGAGCGCCGCCTCTGTCAGACCCGCGTCTTGGAGGAACACCGCAGCCTCCTCGTCCGGCAGCTCACGGATCTCCGCCTCCAGTCGCGCGGACAGCGGGATGACCTCGGCATGCTCGGCGGCTGCTTCGTCGCGGAGGGCTTGCAGCTCGGGGGACTCCTTGCCGATCTGGTCCTCACCGATGTTGGCGACGTACAGTACGGGCTTGGCGGTGAGGAAGGAAAAGCTCTTGAGGAGTTTGGCCTGCTCGGCATCGAAGCTCAGGGTGCGAATCGGTTTGCCTTCATCGAGGTGAGCCGCCAGCCGGTCGAGCAGTTCGAGCTCCTCCTTCTCCTTGGCCCCTGGCTTGAGGCGGGCAGTGCCGGCGATCTTCTCCCGCCGTTTGTTGACCACGTCGAGGTCGGCCAGCGCCAGCTCGAGATTGACCATCCCCATGTCGCGCCGTGGGTCGAGCTTGCTGTCAACGTGCTGGACATTCGGATCGGTGAATGCCCGGACGACCATCGCCAGCGCGTCGAGTTCGCGAATGTTCGAGAGAAACTGGTTGCCCATTCCCTCGCCGCGGCTGGCGCCGGCCACCAGCCCCGCAACATCGACGAACTTCATCACGGTCGGCGTGACTTTCTTCGGGTTGTACATCTGGGCCAGCATGTCGAGCCGCTTGTCCGGGACCTCCACCATCGCGGTGTTCGGCTCGACGGTGCTGAAGGCATAGGAGGCCACCCCCGCACCGGCGCGGGTCAGCGCATTGAACAACGTGGTTTTTCCGACGTTGGGAAGGCCGACGATACCGACGCCCAGTGTCATCGAAAGCGGCGCAGCTGATTTTCTGACATGACGTACGCCGGCGTGCCGAAACTCTGTGCGAGCGCGTGGACGTCGCACTCCTCGATGAGGAGCCGGCCCTCACGAATCGACAGGCACTCGTCGAGCGCAACCTGCAGCGCCATCCCTTACCTCCTGCACCTACGCGAACGCCCACGCCGGAGCGGCCGGTGTGGGCAAATGCTAGGGCAAAGGCGGCGCCGACCGAGTCAGTACTCGAGCGGATCCACCGGATCCATCCCATCGCCGCGATAGCCGCGGTCCGGCAGCAAGTACCCCAGGTCGTCGGTCGCCTCCTCATAGGTGGGATCGTCCGGGTCATACGGATGCGGTTCGGGGATCATGTGTGGTCTCCTCAGGCACCGACCGGCTCAGCAACCGGCTCGGCAGCCGGCGGAACAGTCTCGCCAGCCGATTCGGCTTTCGGACTCAGCATCTTCATCTGGTCCATCACCACCTCGGTCGTATAGCGGCGCAGGCCGTCCTTGCCGTCCCACTCGTGACTGCGTAGCCGGCCTTCGGCATAGATGAGCTTGCCGCGGGTCAGGAACTCCTGGCAGATGGCGGCCAGCCGGTCGAATGCGACCAGCGAGTGGTACTGGACGTCCTCCTGGCGGTTCCCGTCGTCGTCTTTCGAGTAGCTGTTGGTTGCGAGCCGAAGTTTCGCGATCGTCAGCCCCTTGGGGCTGGTGACGATCTCAGGATCGCGCGTCAGTCGGCCGACGAGGATAACGCGGTTGACCATATTGGTTCTCCCTTCCAGTTCTGATGCCCACGTGCCATCCCCCGCAAGCAGGGGAGGAGTAACTGCGCTAGCCACCACCTCCCTTCAGGTTCTCGAGTAGCGGGAGTGGATCGACCGGGACGCCCGCGATGCGTACCTCGAAATGGAGGTGCGGTCCGGTGCTGTTGCCGGTCGATCCCATGAGGGCGATCGCCTGTCCCGCGGCAACGACGTCGCCCGGCTGCACGAGCGGCCAGTCGAGGTGCCCGTACAGCGTGCTGAGCTGCGAATCGCGAGTCACCAGGATGTAGAGGCCGTAGCCGCCGCGCTCCCGGTGAATGTTGACCGTACCGCCGGTGGCCGCAAAAATTGGCGTGTCGAGCGGCGCGGCCAGGTCGACCCCGCTATGAAAATGGTGGCCAGGGCAAACGGAGGACCACGGCTCGATCTCGACCGAGGTGCATCCAAACGGCTGGGTCAGCACAGCACCTCGCACCGGCGCGGTGAGAGCGCCGGGTCGGGCCTGTTGCGCCTGCACCACCATCCCGGCGAGCAACAGTGGCACCGCGGCACACGCGGCGCCGATCGCCAACATCGGGCGGCGCCACGACCATCCGAGCAGGACCAGGCGGCCGCCGGTCAGCAAGGTCACGCGTGGGATGCCCGCGCCGTGCCCATGGCGCTCTTGATCCCCTTCTTCACGATGCTCTCGGCCAGGTGCTCGGTTTTCCCCTCGAGGTGGGCGGAGGCGTTCATCAGCCCGGGCACCTTGATCAGCAGATAGAGCACGGCGACCCCGTAGAGCGCCTCAACCGGCCGCGCCCCGACCTGGTCCGCGAACAGGCTGGCGAAACGCAACACCAGTACCTGGCCGAACTGCATGAAAACCGTGAGCAGGAAAACGCGCAGCCACGACTGCGCATAGCGTTTGGTTTCCGGAAGGATCATGCAGATCGCGGCCAGCGGAGCCACCCCCAGCAGCACGGCCAGCAGCGCGAACCGCACGACGTAGGTCAGCGCGACGATGACCAGCATGACCGCGATGGCCAGACGGATCACGATCTGGAAGAGCGGCTGCCCGAAGGCGCTGTTCATGGCGAACATCCAGGGGAACCGAGGCGATCCGCCCGGAAATGGCTGCGTCCAGACGGCGTGAACCATCGCGTTGTTGAGGTCGATCGCCATCTGGCCGAACAGCAGGGCAAAGTGCGCCATGACAATGGCGGCCATGGCCCGCGGCAGGATCACCTTGAGGGTGTAGTGCGCACGGAAACTGCGTTCCCACTGGCTGCGAAGGAACGCCCAGGTGAAAACCAGGACTAGCAAGAGGTCGGCCATGGCCAGCGTGAGATGAAACATCGCCTGCAGCGCGGGCTCCTCGGTCAGTGGACGAGGCGTCAGCGTCGAGAGGTCGTGCGTGCTCAGCAGATAGGTCTCGACCATTCCCGCCACCGAGTCGCGGACGTCGTTGATCAGGTTGTTGAAAAAGCCCGTGACCAGGCCGGAGAAAACCTCTAGCACGAGAACGGCCGGCGAGCGGAGCGTCCAAGCCGGCGGCTGCCCCTAGTGATTGACCGAGTCCACGAGCACGCGGACCAGGAGGCCGGCCATCTCCACTCCGATGGTGCCGAAGACGATCCGTCCGATCCAGCGCTTGGCCTCCATCACGCTGCGGGGCTCGATCGCCACCATCTTCCAGATGAAGGCGCACACGAAAGCCAGGGCACCGATGCTTCCCGTCAAACCCTGGGCGTAGCTGGTCCAGAGCTCGATCAGATGCTTGAGCTGGTCCATCAGCGTTTCTTGTCGAGCTGCTCAGTCAGCCGGGCTTCGACGTAGCGTTCGATAGCACCAGTAAGGCGCTGCAGGATATTCCATTGGCCGACGAGCAGGTTTTTGTCCTGTTGGCCGAATTTTTTGAAGAGCGCCGGGCCCAGGGCTGGGCTGGAAGGAGCGGCCGCCGGCGCGGGGCGCGCAGGGACAAGCGGAGTGACGACGGTCGGAATCACCGCCGGGCGACCGATTGGCAAGGTCAGGGGTGGTGGCCGGAAGGCGACCCGGTGCGGTTGCATGGCGAGATGAATGCCAACGCCAGTGAATGCAGCCAGCAGAGTGACTTCTCCACCGATCAGGGCGAGCTTCCAGGGTGGGCGCATGGCGGACTCCTCGAACGGTTGGACGGGCGGCAACGCCTGCCATCCTTACACAAATCTGTGTATTTGTCAAGACGAATGGCTAACGGCTCGAGAGGGCGTCCTCCAGGGCCTGCCGGAGGCTCCCGAGTCGAAATTGGAAGCCGGCCGCTTGCGCTTTCGCCGGCAGTGCGTGCCGGCCGTCGAGCAGCAGTTGCGACTCGCCACCGAGGACCAGCCGCAGCGCGAACGCAGGTGCCGGAATGATCGCCGGGCGATGCAACACGTGTCCGATTTCCCGGGCCAGCTCCCGCTCCGGGCGGATATCCGGCGCTACTGCATTCACCGGCCCCGTCAGCCGTCCATCCTCGAGGGCCAGCCGATAGAGCCCGACCAGGTCGTCGATATGGATCCATGTAAACCACTGCCGGCCATTACCCAGCGGCCCGCCGGCGAAGAGCCGGAACGGCAGGACCAGAAGCCCGAAGGCGGGCGCTCCCCGTCCGAAGACCATTGCCGTGCGAATCCGGACCACCCGTACTCCGAGCGGCTCGGCCTTCGCCGCGGCAGCTTCCCATTGCTGGCCAAGGCGAGCCAGAAACGAATCACCCGGTGAACTCTCCTCGGTCACCACCTCATCGCCGCGGTCCCCGTAATAGTCGATCCCCGACGCGCTGACGAGCACCCTGGGACGGCGGTCCGGCGGCGTGCGCTCGATCGCCTGCACGATCGTCGTCGTGGGGCCAAGCCGGCTGGAGAGAATCGCGGCCATTCGCCGGCGGGTCCACGGCCAGCTACCGACGCTGGCGCCGGCCAGGTTGACGACGCCGTCCGCACCGATGAGCTCGCTGACCCACGGGCCATCCGCGCTGCGCGCGTCCCAGGTCACCATCCGCACCCCCGGCGGGCCCGATTGCGCCTGACTTCGAGTCAGGACGACGACCTCGTGACCGTCGCGCAACAG
>VBDZ01000050.1 GCA_005881215.1 Chloroflexota bacterium
GCGACGTCACCTCATTATAGGTATCGGCTGCCTGCGCTCCAGCGGCCAACCGGTCGACCACCGCCGGCAGCTCACCCAACCGCTGGATGACGGCGTCGGCCGCTCCGGGGTCATCCTCCTGGCGCCATTCGCGGGTCAGCACCGCCCGCATGCCGAGCCGCTGCGGGCCCTGCACGTCCTCCCGCACCCGGTCGCCGACGAAGACGGCGCGCGCCGCGTCGACGCCGACTTTGCGGAGTGCGTCGGTGAAGATCTGGGGGTGCGGCTTGCGCACCCCAACCTCCGAGGAGAACG
>VBDZ01000051.1 GCA_005881215.1 Chloroflexota bacterium
TTGCAGCGCCGTGTCATAGATGGCCGCGATCTCAACCTCTTCCGGCCGGCCGGCGGCGTAGTCCCGCTGGATTTCGTCGTCGACCACCCGGGAGACGCGCTCGATCAGGACCTGGGCCGCGGGTATCTCGCGTTCCACCGTCGTGGCCAATAGCTGGTTCACCTTTTCGTAGGCGTCCACCAGTGCCGAGTGCGGACGCTCATCGAAATAGATCAGCGTGTGCCCGTAGTCAAGCAGCACGGCGTCGATCGGCTGGCTCACAGCAGTGAGCGCAACCGGTTCAAGTTTTCCAACCCCTCCAACATCTCCTCGCCGGGCGTTTCGAGCACGAAGGCGCAGTGGGCCAGCGGTTCGTAGTTCAACAGCGCCCGGAACCCCTCGAGTCCGATGTTGCCTTGACCGATGTTCACATGACGATCGGCCTTTCCGCCGAAGGTGACGGTCGTGTCGTTGCAGTGGCAGGCTCGGATTCGTTGCGCCGGGACGATTTCGGTCAGTTGATCGAGCGTCTTGCGCATCCCCTCGAAGCCGGCGTCATCGTAGCCGGATGCATAGGCGTGGGCCGTGTCGAAGCAGACGCCCAGTCGCTCGGCATGCGGTGTCAGTCGAGACAGGATCTGGGCCAGGTCCTCGAACTTCGCTCCCACGTAAGCGCCCCCACCCGCCGAGGTCTCGAGCAGGCAGGTCGCCGATCCGGTGGCGGTGCTGAGCACGTGGTCGAGCGCCGCCACCACCCGGTCGATGCCGGCCTGGGCGCCGTCGCCCATATGACTGCCGACGTGGGTGACGACGTACTGGCAGCCGTACGACTCGGCTCTGACCAGCTCGGCGGTCAGCGCCTCCCGCGACTTCTTCTGAAAGTTTGGATTGGGACTGGCGAGGTTGATCAGGTACATGGCGTGGGACATCGCCGGGCGCACGTCGAGCTCCTGCAGGGAACGCTTGAACATGGCGGTCGCCTGGGCGTCGATCGGCGCTGAGCGCCAGGCGCTCGGGTTGCCGGTAAAAATCTGAATGGCCTTCAGCTGCAGGGCCTTGATCGCCTCGACCGTCTTGTCAAGGCCACGCCCGGTATGCAAATGCATGCCGATTCGACGCTCCTTTGCCACCGAAGCCAATTCTATGAACCTGCGTAGACTTTCCCCGTGTATCGCCTCAGCACATTTTCCGTCGGGCCGTACGACAACAACGTCTATGTCCTGAGCGATCCCAAGGCGAAGGAGGCCCTCCTGATCGACGCCGCCAACGACGCGCCGCGAATCATCAAGGAGCTCGAGGGCTTGCGCGTCAGCCACATCCTGACGACGCACGGACACGCCGACCACGTGCAGGCACTCAAGACCGTGCGCGACCAGACCCATGCTCGCTTCACCTGCCACGAGGCCGACGAGTCGATGATGCCGATCACCGCCGATTACCGGGTGAAAGATGGCGAGCGGTTCCGCTTCGGCGACTACGAGGTCATCGCGCTGCACACGCCGGGGCATACGCCGGGCAGCATCTGCTTCCTCGCCGGCGAGCAGCTCTTCTCAGGCGACACCCTCTTCCCCGGTGGCCCCGGAAATACGTCGAATCCCTACGCGAGCTTTCCGACCATCATCGAAAGCATTCGCGGCAAGCTCTTTCGCCTGCCGGATGAGACCCAGGTGCTTCCCGGCCACGGCAAGCCCACGACGATCGGCCGGGAGCGGCCGCACCTGGACGAGTGGATCCAGCGCGGCTGGTAGCCCGGGCAGCCCAACCCGCGCGCCCGGCGTCCGATTTCCAGCCGCGTGATCCGCGGCGGATCCAGCGAGTGAAATCAGTCCAGGCGCGGGCCGGCCGTCTCGAGGTCTCGGCCGAGGACGATCACGGCGCGCGAGTCCCGATCGACATCCGCCCCGTCACCCCCAGGGTGATTCGGGTCCACATCGGCGCCGGCGCCGCCCGGGCATCTCGGTTGCTGGTACCGGATGCCCCGCAGCAGACGGAGTGGCACCTCGCCGACAACCCGCAAGGCTGGTCGATCGCAACCCCGCACGTCCTCCTGCAGATCGACCGCGAGCCGTATCGTCTGCGGCTGATTGATTCGTCCGGTGCCGAGCGCTTTGCCGAAGCGCCGGAGGATCAGGACATCCGCGGCACCTACCACCATTTCCCGACCGGTCATGCTCGCGGGCTGCGCTGGCTGACGGCACGACTGAAACCGGGTGAGGCGATCTTCGGCCTGGGCGAGCATTTCGGCGCCCTTGACCGCCGCGGTCAGGCCTTCGCGTCCTGGACCGTCGACGCCTTCGGGGTTCGTAGCGATCGGGCCTACAAGAACGTGCCGCTGTTACTCAGCTCGGAGGGTTACGCGGTCTTCTTCGACATGACGGCGCCGATCTACTACGACCTGGGGCAGGCCTCGGTGGCCGGCTGGCAAGCCACGGCTCGCGCGGATCACCTCCGCGCCTATCTGATCGCCGGCGATGGGATGGCGTCGATGCTTCGCAGCTACCACGAGCTGACCGGCCGGCCCGCGGTGCCGCCCGACTGGTCGTTCGGCTTCTGGATCAGCCGATGGGGATATCGGAACCGGGACGAGGTGATGGCGGTCGCCCGGCGGATGCGTGAGGAGCAGATTCCCTGCGACGTGATCCACGTCGATCCCTACTGGATGCGTTACCACGAGGGCCACCACGGGGACTTCGAATGGGACGAGTCCGCGTTTCCGGATCCGAAAGGCATGATCGAGGAGCTCAGAGCGCTCGGCTTCAAGCTGAGTCTCTGGGAGAGCCCCTATGTTCCGCTCGACTCGGAGATGCGCGCCGAGGGAGAACGTCGCGGCTTCCTGATGAAGACCAAGGCAGGCACTCCCGCCCTGGTGCATGGTTTTGCCAAGCCGAGTGCGGCCGTCGACTTCACCAACCCCGAAGCCGTTGCCTGGTTCAAGGTCAAGAACGAACGGCTGCTGAAGATGGGGGTGGCCGTGATGAAGCCCGATTTCGCGGAGGACCTGCCGGGTGACGCCGTCGCGCACGACGGGACTCCCGCCGAGCAGTTGCACAATTTTTACCCGCTGCTCTACCAGCGAGCGGTCTTCGAGACCACCCAGGCGGTTCACGGCTACGGCCTGATCTGGGGTCGCCCCGGTTACGCGGGATCCCAGCGATATCCCGTGCATTGGGGCGGCGATCCCGCCTGCACCTTCGACGACATGGCGGCCAGCCTGCGGGGAGCCTTGAGCTGGGCCCTTTCCGGCGCCGCCTTTGCCAGCTTCGACATGGGAGGCTTCTTCGGGATCCCGGAGTTGACCGATCCGCCCTCCCCGGAGCTCTACGTGCGCTGGTCGCAGATGGGGCTGCTGTTCTCGCATTCGCGGGCGCATGGGCATACCGCCCCGCGTGAGCCCTGGGCTTACGGCGAGCCGGCGCTCTCGATCTTTCGCCGCTATGCGCAGTTGCGCTACCGGCTCCTTCCTTACTTATACGCGGCGGCGCGTCGGGCGCCCGAGGCAATTCCCCTTGCCCGGCCGCTGGTCTACGACCACCCATCCGACCCGACCACCTACCACGTCGACGACGAGTACCTGCTCGGACCGGATCTGCTGGTGGCGCCGATGTTCAAGCCACGCGGCTCGCGCGAGGTCTATCTGCCGGATGGCAGCTGGTATGACTACTGGACCGACCGTCGCCTCGCTGGCGGGCGCTGGATCCACTACGAGGCCGAGTTGGAAACGCTTCCGCTCTTCGTCCGGGCGGGCGCCGTGCTGCCGATGGGCCCTGAGCTGCAGTATGCGAACGAACGGAGCTGGGACCCGCTGAGCTTTGACGTATATCCGGGCGATAATGGCGCGACCGAGATGCGAATGGCCGACGACCACCGCGATCTCCGGTTCACACTGACCATCGACTCAGAGCGTGTGCTCCTCGAAGGTGGGCCGCTCGAGTACGAAGCCGTGGTGCGAGTTCATCGCCCAGGTGCGCCACCGGTGGGGGGCCGGCTCAGCGAAAGTATTGGGCTGCGGGAGGCACCATTAGAACAGTCGCACCCGGGTTAGCCGCCACACCACATCGGGTTCGAAGATCGGTTCAGTGGTCTGCACCCGGAGCTGGGTCATCCGTTCGCCAACGCGAACAGTAACCGTGCCGACGTCCGTGCCAGAGGGTACCGGCGCCTTGACCGGCTTCAGGTCGGCACGAAGATGCAGCGTCATCCCGTCGTAAACGACCCAATCCACTTCCTGCGGGGAAAACACCGTGGCTCGATCGCCCCAGGGAGCCCGATATTCGGCAATCACCTGGAGGTTGGACAGGACGCTTCGGTAATGCAGGGCCGGACCGACCGTCCGAATCAAATTCTGTGCGGTCGTGAATCCGTCGTCGAGCGTGCGCAATCCCATCAGCGCGCCGAAGATCCGCGCCGGCTGTTGATCGGCATCGACATCGGCTGCGAAGACGAAGCATGCGCCCGCGGAACCACTGAATCCGGTCTTCACTCCGACAATGCCGTCCTGTCCAACGACGCCATCGACGTTGAAGACGCGCCCGGCTACGGGAAGCGTTGCTTCGGGCTGGGCAACGATCTCCGCGAACACGGGCTGTCGCATCGCGAATTCGGCCAGCGTGATCAGGTCGCTCGGCGATCCGACCGACTCGGCGGAGACGCCACTGACATCGGCGTAATGCGTATGGCTGAGGCCTAACGCGGCGGCGCGGGCGTTCATCTTGTCGACGAAGGCTGGGAGCGAGCCGGAATCCCAGGTGGCGAGGAGTTCTGCGATGTTGTTACCCGACGGAACCAACAGAGCCTGGAGCGCCTGGTATTCACTGAGCTGCTCACCCGCGGCCACCGGGAAAACGGATTGGCCCTCCGCTTTTTCGTTCTGGTAGGTCTGCACGTCGGCGGCGGTGACCGGCAGCATCGGCCCCTGGTCCGCTCGCCCGAGCGGGTGGCCTTCGAGGATGAGGAGGCCGGCCATGATTTTCGCGGTACTCGCCAGGGGCAGCGCGACCTGCGGTCCGAAGGTGGCGATCGTGCCCAGGCCATCGATGGCGAGGGCAACACTGCCCGTCCTCGGCCACGGAAG
>VBDZ01000052.1 GCA_005881215.1 Chloroflexota bacterium
GGTCCCGGCGCCGTGGTGGGGCAGGAGCTGATCAAGAACCCGAAGGTTCGCAAGATAGGCTTCACCGGAGAGACCAAGACCGGCAAGCAGGTAATGGCAGAGGCGGCCTCCGACTTGAAGCACGTCACCCTCGAGCTGGGTGGTAGCGATCCGGCCATCGTCTGCGACGACGCCGACGTCGAGATGGCTGGCAAGGCGATCGCCATCGGGCGCTTCTTTAATTGCGGCCAGGCCTGCCTGGCGGTCAAGCGGGTCTTCGTCCACGAGGCGGTTGCCGACCAGCTGATCGAGAAGGTCACCGCCCGGGCGAAGCGGCTCAAGGTCGCGCCCGGGTCCGATGCATCCGCGCAAATGGGGCCGATGCACACCGCCGGCGGACGCGAGGAGATCGAGGCCCAGTTGAAAGACGCCGTCGATCGGGGAGCCCGGGTGCTGGCCGGCGGCAACCGGCTGCGCGGCGAGCCGTTCGATCGCGGCTTCTTTTTCGAGCCGACCGTCATCACCGACGTCCCGCCCGATGCGCGGGTCTGGCGCGAGGAAACGTTCGGGCCATTGCTGCCGATCGCCCGCGTTAAGAGCCTCGACGAGGCGATCGAGCGCGCGAACGACTCCGAATTCGGGCTTGGATCGTCCGTGTTTACCCGCGACATCAAGAAGGCGCAGCAGACGATCGACCGGCTCGACGTTGGCTACAGCTGGATCAACCAGGTCAACCTGGTCGCCTACGACGAGCTACCGTTCGGCGGCACCAAGCACAGTGGGTTCGGCAAAGAGCACGGGGTCGAGGTGCTGGACTTCTACACCGAAGAGAAGAGCGTCATCATGGGAGGCGTCTAGCGGCCGGCGACCTGCTCGAGAGCCGTCAAGCCGGCACTCTGCTGCTGCAGCTCAACCGACCCGAGGTTCGCAACGCACTCGGTCCGCCACTCGTACGGGCGCTGACGGCCGGGCTGACCCGGGCGCGAGACGATGCCGCGATTCGCGCCGTCTTGATCGTCGGCAGCGGCGATGCCTTCAGCGCAGGAGCCGACCTGCATAGTTTCGTCGAGCCGCGTCCGCCGCTGGCGCAGGCGCTCGAACGGAGGGAGCTCGGTTCGCTGTTCCTGCTGATGGATCGGTTCCCCAAGCCGCTGGTCGCGGCGGTCAATGGCGACGCGCTCGGCGCCGGCTTCGGGTTGGTCGCCGCCTGTCAGCTGGCGGTTGCCTCGAGGACCGCGCGCTTCGGGCTTCCCGGGGTCAGACTCGGCATCATGCCGCTGACGATCATGCCGGCCGTGTTTCGCACCCTCCCCCGAAAGCTGGGCCTGGAGCTGATGCTGACCGGCCGGCTGATGACGGCGAGCGAAGCACATGCGGCCGGCTTCGTCAACGACCTGGTTGAGGCGGCTGGGCTGGTCGATGCCGGACTGCGGCTGGCGACCGGGCTTCGATGATCGCTCGGGGACGGCGACGCTCCTTCCAGCGCCGCGTGCTCGGCTGGTACGCCGCGTATGGGCGCGACCTGCCTTGGCGCAGGACCCGCGATCCGTACGCCATCCTGGTCTCCGAGATCCTGTCGCACCAGACGCAGATCTCCCGGGTGGTGCCGGTCTACAACAGGGTCCTGCGCCGTTACCCGACGGTGCAGGCGATGGCCCGGGCGCCGCTCGGCGAAATAAAGGCGATCACCGACCCGCTGGGCTACAAGATCCGTGGCCGGTGGCTTCACGGGGTCGCGTTGCAGGTCGCCGATCGATTCGCCGGCGCTTTCCCGGACACACTCGAGGCGCTCCGGCGCTTGCCCGGCGTCGGACGCTATACGGCCGGGGCCGTGATGAACTTTGCCCACCGGCGCGACGCGCCGCTGCTCGACACCAACGTGGCGCGGCTTCTGCGGCGGCATTTTGGCGTGAGCGCGACGGCCCGGGCGCGGAGCGCTGAACTCTGGCGGCTGGCCGCTGACGTGATTCCGAAAGGCAGGGGCTACCTGATCAACCAGGGGCTGATGGATCTCGGCGCCCTGGTTTGCCGGTCACGCGCGCCGCGGTGTGACAGCTGCCCGCTCCGGCGGAGCTGTGACTTCAGAAGGAGAGCGAGGCAGGGGTCGCGCGGACCCCTGCCCTCAACTAGGTCCTGGTCGGCGCCGGCGCCCGTTCCGCAGCCGGCTCGGCTTCGTCGATGAAGACTCGCCCGGTTTGTGAGATTCGCCCTGGATCTCGGACCGCAAAGTAGATCAGCAGCGCCAACCCGATCACCATCCAGATGCCGATGATGATCGGCGCCAGGTTCGCCGGCGCAGCGAGGGCGGTAATGCCAAGGCCGGCAAAATCGACGCCGAAGGCCGCCACCAGGGCGGGAAGGAAAACCACGGTGCCGACGATCGGCACGATCCCGTTGAGCAACAGGTTGAACTCCGCTCGCCGCTCGCGGAGATAAAAGACGAGGTTGCTGAGGTTGGTCAGGATGTAGATCGCGACCACGATGATGGTGGCCACCGTCCCCAGCAGGGCAAAGGCAGGCAGCGGCCCGCCGGCGACGATGCCGAGCGCGACGGCGAGAATGATGCCGCCGGCCGACTGAACGTTCACCGCGACGTAGGGCGTGGAAAAGGTGGGATGGATCCGCCCCAGCATCCGCGGCAGCAGGCCAATCCGCGCCAACGCGTATCCCACCCTCGTTGCGGCATTGACGCCGGCGTTGGAGTTGGCGATGGCGCTGTTGAGGACGGCAAGGATGACGATCACGATCCCAGGACCCCATACCGCCTGCGCCAGACCGGACCAGGGGTCACCGCCATTGAAGAAGACGAAGCCGTGCTTTGGATCGGGCGCCATCTTGTCGGGGCCGAAGTACACCGTGGCGGCGTAGTAGCACAGCAGATAGAACAGGCCGATCAGCAGGGCGGAGAGAATGACGGCACGCGGGATGGTCTTGCGTGGCTCGCGGGCCTCCTCCGCCAGTGGCGCCGACGCCTCGAAACCGATGAAGGCCAGGATGGCGAAGATCATTCCGGGAAAGACCGAGCCGAGTCCCTTGGGGTTGCCGGTGTTCGGCGCGAAAACCGATAGGGTGTTGTGGCTTCCGGCGGCGATGATCAGAGTCAGCGCCAATGCCGCGAAGACGAGAATCTCGAAGGCGCCGAGCACCACGCCGGTGCGGGTCGACAGCCGAATGCCGCGGTAGGTCAGAACCCAGACGATCAGGCCGGCCACCACCGCGAATGGCGCCCACAGCCAGAACGGCCAGCCGAAATGCGAGTTGAGATTGGCGGCGAGCTCATTACCGAAGATCAAGTAGAGGAGCGGCGCCACGATCGGCTCCGCCATCATGAAGCCCCAGGCGACCAGGAAGCCGACGGGAGCGCCCAGACCCCGCGAACTAAAGGTATAAAGGCCGCCGGCCGACGGAAGGTGCTTGGCGAGCTGGCCAATGCTGATGGCGCAGAGCAGGCAGGCGATGAGGGCAAGCAGGACGGCGAGCGAAATACTCCCTCCGGCATAGGGAACTCCGACGATGATCGAAAACGCCACGGCCGCCGCCGGAGCCATGTGAGTGATCGACTGGAACAGGGTGGGGGCCAAACCGACGGCGTTGCGCTGGAGACGATGCGCGTCGACGGAAGTGCTCATGTCTTTCCCTCCTTTAGGCGCTAACCTAACACGATTGCCGGAAGGCTGGCAACGCCGATGAATCGGCGGCCTATCGGCGGGTGGCGCGCTTCCTCGTGGCCGTCGCGGGGCGTGCCTTTTCCCACTCGTCCCAGGCGGGCACCTTCTCGCCGACGGACCAGAGAAAGTAGTAGGTCCCGTGGTCACCGAGATAGCGAAAACGCTTCTTGAGCGCGGCGGCCGCCACCGGCGCGGGCCCCAGCGAGCGGAGGTAGCCCCTGAATCCGCCGGGAGCCTTCCCGATCGCGACCACCTCCTTGGCGTTGAGAACGGTGGCCTCGAGCTTGGGCAGGTTACGAATCACGCGGGTGTCCTTGGCCAGCCTGTCGACGTCCCTGGCCGTCATCCGCGCCACCCGCTCCGGCTGGAAATCCGAAAAGGCGTCGCGGATACCCGGCCACTTGGCCTCGACCACGCGCCAGCTGATGCCGGAAGAAAATACGATCCGCGTCATCGCTTCGAGGTAGCCGGCAAGGTCACGCGGCGGTTTGGGTTGCTCGTGTCGCATCTATCGCGCCGCTTCGACGGTGTCCTCGTGGGCAAAGGTCGCTTCAGCGTCGGCTCGCGAGATCACGCCCAGCAGCCGGCCTTCGGCGGTCGTCACCAGGCTGTTCGTCTGAATATTGTGATCGCGCATCGATTTGAGGAGCTCCTGCAACGTGACGTTCGGCCGGAAAGTCTTCGGGCCCGACACCATGACCTCCTCGGCGGTCGACTGGGGACTCGCCTCGAGGGCGCTCTTTTTGAGCAGCCCCAGGACGATGCCCTGCGGGTTGATCACCACGCAGGTGTCGCGCCCGTCTGCCCGAACCCGATCGCGCAGCTCGCCGATGCGTTCCTTCAGGCCGCAGGTCGGGATGTTGCCGTCGGCCACATCGCCAATCCAGATCTCGTCCGTCGCCTTGCCTTCACGCAGCTCGTTCTCCTCGTACCACGCCTGCTTGCCCGGGACGTAATCGAAGACCTGGGTGAACCCCATCGACTCGAGCCGCGCCGCGGCCCGGGGCGACATGTCTCAACCGAAGTCATTGCAATAAACGAGCACCGGCCGGTTGCGGTCCAGCCGGGCGGCCGCGGTCGCGTCCAGCTGCTTGAGCGGGATGTTGATCGCTCCCGGCAGATGGTCGTGGGCAAACTCGTCGGCACCCAGGACGTCGACCAGCTGCGCCCCTTGCTCCAGAAGCCGCTTAACCTCCGCGGGCAAGAACACCGGTGAAGCCATGCGCCTAATGTACGCCGGGCTTTTTGCCGGAGGGGCTAGCGCGCTCGAATCAGCGAGCCCAGACGCCGACCGGCGTGAAGTCCAACGGGACGTCAGCCAGTAACAGCTCACTGGCGCCGTCGGCGTGCATCCGCAGCTCGCGCTCCTCGAAGATCTTGACCGCGTCACCGGTCGAGAGCCGTTCACTCCCGAGCCGCAGGTCGCCTTCGATCACATAGAGGTAGCCACCCCGGCCTGCCCCGAAGTCGTGGGACAACTCCGCGCCCGCCGTCAGCGCGGCGACGTACACGGCGGCGTCTTGATGGACTTGGATCACGTCCTCAGCCTCGGGTCCAATCACCTTGAGCAGCCGGTCGGTTCGCTGCGCCTTCGTAAATTGCCGCTGCTGCAGGCCAGGCGGCAGGCCCGGAGTGTCCGGCAGGATCCAGAGCTGCAGAAACTCCATGGGCTCGCTCTTCGAGCCGTTTTGCTCCGAATGCTCGGCGCCGGAACCGAGCGTCATCAGCTGCACGCCGCCCGGCTGCAGGGTGCCGTCATTGCCCAGGCTGTCGGCGTGGCGAAAGCTTCCCTTCCAGACGTAGGTGATGCCCTCCACGTCGGCGTGCGGATGCATCGGCCAAATGGCGCCCGGCGCCAGCCGGTCGTGATTGAAGACGCGCAGCGGCCCGACCCCCATCTGCCTGGGATCGCGGTAGCGGTCGAAGGAGAAGTGCCAGCGCGCGTGGAACCAGCCGCCTTCCTCTTCGTGGATCTCCCGGTCGCGGCGCACCTCCAGCATGGCTGCGCTCAGGGAACCTGGATCGAGCGCTTCGAGAGTCCCATCCAGTAACCCTCGATGATGCTGGGCAGACTCTCGCCCGAAGTGTCCCCGGCGCCGAGCGTGACAAAGAGGGGGACCAGGTGTTCGGTTCGGGGATGCGCGAAGCGGACCGCCGGCGCCTTGCGCGTAAAGTCGGATAGCTGGTCGATGTCCCCATGTTCGAGGGCTTCGTGGGCCCAGGCATCGAACTCGGTCGACCACGCCGGGGGCGGCGCATCGAATCGGAAGTCGCGGAGAAACGGCAGGCCATGGGTCAAGAATCCGCTGCCGATGATCAGCACGCCCTGATCCCGCAGCGGACCAAGCCGTCGACCGATGTCGAACAGCTCCTGGGGATCGAGGCTGGGCATCGATACCTGCAGCACCGGGACGTCGGCATCCGGGTACATCACCATGAGCGGAACATAGGCGCCATGGTCGAGGCCTCGCTCCGGCTCGCTCCTAACTGGCCGCTCGGCGAGCAAGCGGGCAACGTCCGCGGCGAGCGCGGGCGCGCCGGGCGACCGATATTGCGCCCGGTAATAGCGTTCGGGGAATCCGCCGAAGTCGTAGACCAGCGGCGTGCCGGAGCGCGTCGAGCTGATGGTGAGCGGCGCATTCTCCCAGTGGGCCGAGACGATCAGGATCGATGCCGGGCGGGGAAGCGCCTTCGCCCACGCCGCCAGCTGGCTGACCCAGAGCGCGTCGTCGACCAGCGGCGGCGCGCCGTGTCCGATGTAGATGGCAGGCATCCGACCGGGACCCGTCGCGTTTGCAGCCCGCTCGGCCACCAGGGCGGCCGCCCCCTCAGGCGCCTCCACGTGGCTCGGCGCCCGGGGCTTCAACTCTTCATCCACAAATAGGTTTTACCCGATTCGCCCAGGACAGCCGCTAATCTGTTTCGAATGGTTGTCGATCATGCGGTCCACGCCGAGGGATTGGTCAAGAATTTCGGCCGGGTTCGCGCGCTCGACGGACTGAATCTCCACGTCGATGAAGGCAGCCTGCTCGCCCTGCTCGGGCCGAACGGCGCCGGCAAGACCACCGCGGTGCGGATCTTCACCACCCTGCTCAAACCCGACGGCGGGCAGGCGCGGGTTGCCGGATTCGATGTGGTGAAGGAGCCGGATCGGATCAAGGCGCACATCGGGCTCGCGGGGCAGACGGTCGCCATCGACGAGTTCATGACCGGTCAGGAGAACCTGGAAATGATCGGGCGTCTGTATCACCTGTCGGGGAAAGACGCCAAGCGCCGGTCGCTGGAGCTGCTCGTCCAGTTCGATCTGACCGACGCCGCCAACCGGAGCGCCAAAACCTACTCGGGCGGGATGCGGCGGCGGCTCGACCTGGCGGCCTCGCTGGTGATCCTGCCGCCGGTGCTCTTCCTCGACGAGCCGACCACCGGCCTCGATCCGCGAAGCCGCCGGCAGATGTGGGGCATCATCAGCACGCTGGTCGCCGAAGGGTCGACCATCCTGCTGACCACTCAGTACCTGGAAGAGGCCGATGAGCTGGCCAACCGGATCGCGGTGGTCGATGCCGGGCGGGTCATCGCCGAGGGCACCTCGGACGAGTTGAAGCAGCGGGTCGGCGGTGACCGGATCGAGGTCGCGGTCGCCCGCGATGGCGACCTTGGCCGCGCCGCGGAGGTGGCCCGCCGCCAGCTGTCGAGCGATGTCAGCATCGACTCGCATCAGCGCCGCCTGTCCGGGCCGTCGCGCGATGGCACCCGCCAGCTGGCCAGCCTGGTGCGAGAGTTCGACGCCGCCGGCATCGAGATCACCGACCTCCAATTGCACCGGCCGAGCCTGGACGACGTCTTCCTCACCCTGACCGGGCGCCAGGCCGAGGAGGAGAAGACATCCGAGCCCAGCCGGCGATGGGCCAGGAGGGCGAGCTAGTGGCGAGCGTGACCGCCCTGGCCGGAACCCGCTATCGTCCGATCAGCGGGCGGCCGGCCTTCGTCTGGGCGCTGCTCGACGCCATGGTGCTGGCCCGGCGCAGCATCCTCGAAACCATCCGGGTCCCGGAGTTGATCGTCTTCGTAGCCATCCAGCCGATCATGTTCGTACTCCTCTTCCGCTACGTCTTCGGCGGCGCCATCCAGGTCCCCGGCGGGCAGTACGTCAACTTCCTGATGCCCGGGATTTTCGTGCAGACCGTGGCCTTCGGCGGGGTGACCACCGGTATCAGTCTCGCCCAGGACATGCAACGCGGGCTGATCGATCGATTTCGCTCCTTGCCGATGTCGTCTTCAGCCGTGCTCACCGGCCGGACCGTCGCCGACCTGGCGCGCAACCTCTTCACCGTGGTGATCATGCTGATCGTCGGCTTCCTGGTCGGGTTCCGCCCGGGCGGCATCCCTTTCGAGTTTCTGCTCGGAATCCTGGTGCTCATGGGTTTCAGCTTTGCCTTCTCCTGGATCTCCGCCTTTGTCGGCCTGATGGTCCGCAGCGTGGAGGCGGCCCAGTCGTTCGGGTTCATCTGGATCTTTCCGCTGACCTTCGCCTCGAGTGCCTTCGTCCCGGTGGCGACCATGCCGAGCTGGCTCCAGGCCTTCGCCCGGCACAACCCGGTCTCGGTGCTGGCCGACGCCCTGCGCGGCCTCTTCCACGTGAATCCGGCGCTCACCGCCGCCGACACCCGCTGGGCGCTGATTCAATCGGTGGCGTGGATCCTCGGGATCCTGCTGGTATTCATCCCGATCTCCGTCCTCCGCTACCGCCGGACCACCGCCCGCTAGCTATACTTACGGGCTGCCGGGGGAGAAACCTTCTAACAACAATCTAATAACTCGTTCGTAGACTCGGCGCACCGCACCGCTCCTCCGCGTGGGGATGCCGCGCGACCGCATTTCGACCGAAAACTAAGGAGGGAAAGAATGGAAGTATCGAAGCCGCGATGGTGGAAGCGACCGAGTCTCGCTCTCACCGGGGGTGTCGTCGGGAGTCTCTTGCTGGCTGCCTGCGGAGGCAGTAGCACGGGGAGTACGACCCAGACCCTGGCATCCGACTACAACCCGGCGAAAGGCACCCAGGGAGGGCAGCTGATCTACTCCGACTGGGAGTCGGTCCAGGACCTGAACGTCCTGGCGAGCTCCGCCCAAACCACCCAGCAGGTGCTGACCGGGCCGGTCTTCTCGCTGCTGTGGGGGTTCGACTCGAAGAACAAGCCGATTCCGGACCTGGTCACTGACGTACCGACCACGGACAACGGCATGGTCAAGAAGGTCGACGACAGTCACATGGACGTCACCATCAAGCTGAAGAGTGGCTTGAAGTGGTCGGACGGCTCGGCGTTGACGGCCGACGACGTCAAGTTCACGGTCGACGCGATCTGCAATCCGGACGTGGGCGCCGCCAGCCAGCTCGGCTTCGACCACATCGCGTCGCAGGAAGTCAAGGACAGCACAACCCTGATCTGGCACTTCGGCCCCAACAAGAGCGGCACCTGCGGATTGTCGGCCGACGTGACCAGCGGGATCTACTCGCCATACCTGATCCTCGGCCCGTCCGTGACGGTGATACCGAAGTCGGCTCTCTCGAGCATCCAGCCCAAGAACTGGGCGACCTCCGATTACTTCACCAAGAAGCCGACTCCGACCAGCGGTCCGTACATGGTTCAGGACTTCACCCCAGGGCCCGCCGCGATCGTCACCCTGGTTCCGAATCCGAACTACGCCGCGGGACGGAGTGGGGCCAAGTTCTTTGGCCACGCACCCTACCTCACCAAGCTGACCTACAAGATCTACGGCGACAAGTCGTCGCAGATCGCTGGGCTGAAGTCGGGCGACACTGACCTCGGCCTCGACCTGATCGCCAAGGACCTGCCCTCGTTGCAGGGATGGAGCAGTGGCAAATCGGTCTACGCGAACGGGTTGCTCAACGAGGGGATCTACATGAACCTCAGCAACAACGAGACCGGCTGCAAGGCTCAGCAGTACGCCCCGACCTGCGGCAAGCCGACCGTGTTCAAGGATGACAAGCCGCTGCGTCAGGCCATCTGGCTCGCCTCCGATCTAGTCGGGCTGAATAACCAGCTGGTCGGTGGCATCGGCAAGCCGATGAACACGTTCCTTCCGTCGACGCTGTCGCCGTACCACGACGACAGTGTGGCGGCCTTCAGCCGTAACGTCGCCAAGGCGAACTCGCTGCTCGACTCGGACGGGTGGACCAAGGCTGCCGACGGCACCCGCAGCAAGAACGGTGTCAAGCTGGCGTGGGTGCTGGGCACCACCTCCGGCAACCCGCAGCGGGCGGCCGAGGAAGAGTTCCTGATCAGCAACTGGAAGGACATCGGCGCCACGGTGACGACCAAGAACTGGCCCGCCGGCCAATTCTTCGACAGCTTCAGCGGCGGTGGCATCAACGCCACCGGCCAGTACGACATGTCGCTCTACGCCAACAGCTTCGCGCCGGATCCGGACTCCTGGGCCTCGCTCGCCCTGCCGACGCAGATCCCGAGCGCCTCGAACCCCTCCGGCAACAACTGGGACCGGCAGAACGATCCCAAACTGACCGACCTGTTGATCAAGGGCGAGAACACCATCGACATCAACTCGCGAGTCTCGATCTACAAGCAGGCCCAAACCGAGTGGTCCGATTACGTCGGCTACTTCGGGCTCTACGAGCGGCCTGACGTCTTCGGTGTCGGCAACAACTTCGGGAACTTCTTCCCCACGGCCAACACCTGCATTTCGACCTGCAACGCACCCGACTGGTACCGGAAGGGAGCTTCCTAGACGACTCCGACCGTTCGCTGGTTGAGAGCGGCCTCGCGGTCGCTCTCAACCCTTCCTTTTAGTCTTCGCCAAGAGTAGAATCCACCGAGGGTAGAATCCGGGCCACATGGTTGGGTTTATCGGGCGCCGCCTCCTCCAGTCGATCCCCACCCTGATCCTCATCTCGTTGCTCCTTTTCTTCGGGATGCAGGCGGTGCCGGGCGGCCCATTGTCGGCCTTCGCCTTCCGCCCGGGGATGAGCCAGGCAGCCCGGAACGCCATCATCCACCAGTGGGGCCTCGACCAACCCATCTACGTGCAGTATTTGCAATGGGTGAAATCGATGCTGACCGGCACCTGGCAGTTCTCCTTCTTCATGCACCGCCCGGTGCGCGAGGTGATCCTGCAGCGGCTGCCGGCCACCATCATCTTGATGGTCACGGCCTATTTGATCCAACAGGTGATCGCCCTGCCCGCGGGGATCATCGCGGCCCTCAAGCGGTATTCGTTCTTCGATCAGGCCGTGACCTTCTTCTCGTACGTGGGTTACTCGATGCCCACCTTCTGGCTGGGACTCATGCTGCTGCTGATCTTCGCGGTCTTCATTCCCATCCTGCCGGTCGCCGGCATCATCAACGTCCGCGTCGCCGGTGCACCATTTCTCACGGCTGATTACAACGCCTGGTTCCTGCAGCACCCGATCACCGGCATCATCGACATCCTGACCCATATCGTTTTGCCGGCGACCACGATCGCCATCGTCGGCATCGCCGGGGACTCGCGCTTCATGCGGTCGTCGATGCTCGACGCGATCCACCAGGACTATGTCCGGACGGCGCGCGCCAAAGGGTTGAGCGAGCGGGTCGTCGTTCTCAAGCACGCTCTGCGAAACGCCTTGCTCCCGGTCATCACCAACATCGCGATCGAGCTCCCCCTGCTCTTCTCGGGAGCGGTGGTCACCGAGGCGATTTTCAGTTGGCCCGGAATGGGACAGCTCTTCTTCCAGGCATTGGAGGCCTTCGATTACCCACTCCTGATGGGCATCCTTTCGGTGTCCGCCGTCCTGATCGTTCTGTTCAACCTCCTGGCCGACGTCGCCTATGCGTATATCGACCCGAGGATCTCTTATGCTTGACAGCCGCCAGCTCGCCGGCGAGACGCTGATCCCGGTCGGCACGGGCGCCGACGCCGAAGACGTTGGCGTCAAGCAGTTCAGTTTCCGCGAGCTCACCTACCAGCGGTTCATGCGCCATCCCACGGCGAAATGGGCTCTGCTGGGTCTGGGCATTCTGATCGTGGCCTGCTATGGGGCACCCCTCTGGCATTTGGTGTTTCCGAATTACATCCAGGCCCCCGACCAGTTCTCGTTGCTCGACGCCGGCACCGGTCCCTCCCTTCGGCACCTGATGGGAACGGACTCCTATAACGGCCACGACATCTTCAGCCTGGTGCTCTATGGGGGTCGGTTTTCGATCTTCATCGGCATCGGGTCAATGGTGGTGGCCGTCATCATCGGAGTTAGCTGGGGGGCGACCGCCGGCTACTTCGGCCACGCGCTGGACGCGGTTCTGATGCGCGTCACGGATGTCTTTTTGACCGTCCCCGCCCTGCTGCTCGTGCCACTGGCCGCCAGGGTCTTCGGCGAAGCCTCGCCCTGGAAGATCGCGCTCATCTTCGGGCTGCTGAGCTGGCCCTCGATCTCACGTATCGTGCGAAGCTCGTTTCTCTCGTTGCGGGAGATGCAGTTCGCGGAGGCCGCCCGGGCCCTGGGCGTCCCCAACCGCCGGATCATCTTCCGCCATCTGCTGCCAAACGCGGTCGGGCCGATCGTGGTGGCCTTCACCCTGGGGATCGCCAACAACATCGTCCTCGAAGCGTTCGTCAGCTTCCTGGGCTTTGGCATCCAGCCGCCGAACTACTCCTGGGGTTCGACGCTGGCCGGCGCCCAGGGCGTGCTGGTGGCCGGCAACTGGTGGTGGATCACGTTCCCCGGCCTGGCGGTCGTGGTCACCGTGCTCTGCATCAACTTCATCGGCGACGGCCTGCGCGACGCGCTCGATCCGAAGATCATTCGCTAACGGATCGGCATCGCCTCGCGCCCTGCTAGGTCAGGCGGTTTCGCCGGCGAAATGGCAGGCCGCCAGGTGCCCCCGCCGCCATTCCTTGAGCGGCGGCTCCTGCTCCGCGCAGATCCCATTCTGGGTTCCCTTCGCTCTGGCCAGCGGGCAGCGCGTCCGGAAGTGGCAGCCCGACGGTGGATTGAAGGGGCTGGGCACGTCCCCGGTCAGCTTGATCCGGTCACGCCGATGGCCCGGGTCCGGGTTCGGGATGGCCGAGAGGAGCGAGCGGGTGTAGGGGTGAAGCGGGTTGTCGTAGAGCTCGATCGAGGGCGCCAGCTCGACGATCTTCCCCAGGTACATCACCGC
>VBDZ01000053.1 GCA_005881215.1 Chloroflexota bacterium
GCTCCTTGGCCCGCCCATCGACTTCCGCTGCGTCCTTGAATCGCATGAAGCGGGCGGTCGGACCACTCCCCTCGAGATGCGGGAACTTGCCAGGAATGCGGGCGCCCCGATTGAACATGATGTTGACCTGCGGCTTGTTGTATTGGACGAAGGTTGCCAGGTCCCCCTCGTAACCGAACATCACCGTTCAATGCTTCACCGACTCGGTAACGCGCGGATCAGCTCGCAGGATAATGTCTCGCGCGCGCTGCAACGCCGGTTCAGCCGGCAGCTTCCGCTCCTTGAACCATCTGTCGACCTCCGGACTCCGCCTCACGTCCGGACTCGCCGCGACCCCGTCTTCTGACCGGCCATCAGCTTTTCGTTTTCTTCCCGCAAGTCCTTGACCAACTGCGACTCGAGCCGGAGCAACCCGTGCAGGTGTTGGATCTCCGCGTGCAGTGCCGAGACTCGCTCTGCCCTCGATTTGTTGTTGGGGATTTCGTCCTCTTTGAGAATCTCCTCGCAGAGGTAGACGCACTGATCGCAGATGTAGATTCCCGGACCCGCGATCAGCTTGCGGACCTGGGACTGCCGCTGGCCGCAAAACGAACAGACCACGGGATCTCGTCGCTCTGGCGAGCCGATCGACTTGCTGCCCGGCACTCAACTCTCCTTGAGTTGAATCATGCGTCTACCCCTGCACTTTAGCCGACGGCCGTGAGCAGCCACTGCTCGGATTTCGCGATGTGCCGAGCAGGATCCGGCTGCATGGCGGCCCGTTCAGGTGAGGTGTAGTAGGCCGCGTCCGCGTCCTGCCAGCTCTTCGGGCCGTCGTACCGGAGAATCCATACGAATCGGTCGGCATCGTCAACCTTCCATGCGCCGACGATCTCGAACCCATGTCGTTGCCGCAGCGGAGCGATCAGCCGTTTCCACTCATCAACCCACGCCGTCATCTCGCCCGGATGGATCGTATAGATCCGGAGCTGGTCCGGCACCGGCTACGTTTGGGCGGGCTCGAAGATGACGATCGGAATCTCGCGGCTGGTCAGCTTCTGCTGGCTGACGAGATAAGGAACGAACCCTGTGAGCCGCTCGCGTTCCTCCTTGCGGGCGGTGCGAGCTCGCATCGCGAGTTTCTCCGGACCCACCTCGACCGTCGCAGCGGAGTTCGCCTGCAGGTTGAGGTACCAGCTTGGGTGCGTCGGCGCTCCGTTACCCGAGGCGATCGTCACGTAGTGGTCGCCGTCCCTGCCAAATCCCAGAACGATTGACCGCGGTTGACCGGATTTTGCGCCCGTAGTGGTGAGGACTAGGAGTTTGCGGCCGGCCATCTGGCCACTGAGCTGGCCCCGGTTGGCCCGGAACTCCTCGATGAGCTTGCGATTAAAGGCCTTCATGTCGGACGGAATCTCCACTGGACCCGGCCGTTGGGCCGATGGCTCGGTACTCATGGCGAGGACCTCGCCTCTGCCGGGATTTCCCCCTCGAGCGGTTCCCGAACCGAACGAATGAATCCAGCCTCGTCGATAACCGAAGTTGAGCGAGCCTGGCGCAGGCGCTCGACGGCGACCCCGGCCATGAAGCAGGCCAGCGGCGCGAATCGCCGCTCCTTACTACGGGCTGCCACTCGCGCCAGTTCGAGGATCTCGTCGGCGACCTGTGGATCCAGCTTCGGCGCCGCGATCTCGGCGCCCTGCTCCCCTGCGGCATCGGCAAACTTGCGGCTGAGCGCATCAAACCACTCGTTCATCTCGAAATCCAAGCTATCACGATCGGCGATGAGCTGTTGACAACCCTCGTAACTCATGGGTAGGCTGGAGAGGTCGCCGAAGCGCCGGTCACTCCTTGGAGGAACTGGGTGCCACAGGTCACACGCCGCGACTTTCTGAAAATCAGTGCCGCCGGGAGTGGGGCGGCCGGCCTCACCGTCCTCGGTTTCGACGCTGCCCACGCAGCCCAGGTCAAGCAGAACTTCCGGATTGGGGGGGCGACCGAATCCCACTCCGTCTGTCCGTATTGCGCGGTCGGTTGCGCGCTGGTCGCCTACACTCGCGACAACCCGAACGGTACGCGCACCCTGCTGCAGATCGAGGGCAACCCCGATAGCCCGGTCAACGAGGGGCGGCTGTGCCCCAAGGGCGCCACGGCGATGCAGATCGCGACCAGCGCCCGTCGGGTCGAGAGCCCGATGTATCGTGCTCCGGGTTCCGATCGCTGGCAGCAGATGAGCTGGGACGACATGCTCAACAAGCTGGCACAACGCGTGAAGGATGCCAGGGACGCCACCTTCGTGGCGCAGGATGCTACCGGAAACATCGTCAACCGCACGGAGGGGATTGCCTTCGCCGGCGGCGCCGCTTTCAGCAGCGAGGAAGGCTACTTCGCGACGAAGGTGATGCGCGGCCTCGGCCTGGTCCATCTCGAACAGCAGGCACGGGTTTGACACGGCCCCACGGTGGTCAGTTTGGCCGCCAGCTTCGGGAGAGGGGCCATGACGAACCACTGGCGCGATATCAAGAACACCGACCTGATTCTGATCAACGGCGCCAACCCGGCCGAGGCGCACCCGGTCGGCTTCCAGTGGTTCGTCCAGGCTAAGAACGACCCCAAGCGGGGACCCGGATCTGGCGGCGGCGCGAAGATCATCCACGCCGATCCGCGCTTTACCCGTACCTCCGCCCTGGCCGACATCTACGCCCGGATCCGGGTGGGCACCGACGTCGCCTACTTCGGCGGGCTCATCAACTACGTGCTGCAGAACAACCTCTTCCACGAGGAGTACGTCCGCAATTACACGAACGCCACTTTCCTGGTCAAGCCGGAGTACCGGTTCACGGACGGCCTCTTCAGTGGCTACGACCCCAAGAACCGCAAGTACGACATCTCGAGCTGGGGCTACCAGACGGACGCGGCGGCGACGACGACGGTCCAGGCGCAGCTTCCGGCTGGGAGCGCCCCGGCGTCGATCGCGAAGCGTGACATGACGATGCAGGATCCGCACACCGTCTTCCAGCTGATGAAGCAGCATTACGCGCGCTACACCCCCGACATGGTGTCGCGCATTACCGGGATTCCGCAGGACCAGTTCATGCGCATCGCCCAGCTGGTCGGCGAGATGGGCAAGCCCGACAAGGTAATGACGATCGTCTACGCGGTCGGCCTCACCCAGCATACGACCGGCGGCGAACTGATCCGCTCCGGCGCGGTGCTTCAACTGTTGCTGGGGAACATCGGCCGGCCCGGCGGCGGGATGAACGCCGAACGCGGCCACGCCAATATCCAGGGCAACACCGACCACGCCATTTCCTGGGAGATCCTGCCAGGCTACCTGCAGATCCCGTCACCCGGCCGGCTGAGCACCGACGACTACGTTGCCAAGCAAGCGCCGAAGAAGGCCGACCCGCGCTCCTGGAACTTCTTCGGCACCAACTACAAGAAGTTCCTGGTCAGCCTGCTCAAGGGCTGGTACGGCGACGCCGCCACCAAGGCCAATGACTTCGCCTTTCACTGGATTCCCAAGCCGGCCAAGAACGCTTCATGGATGACCATTTACGACCAGTCGCTGAAGGGCCTGATGCAGGGTCTCATCCTCTCCGGGATGACCGCGACCAGCATCGGACCGGACTCCAATCGCGTGATGGACGCATTGGCCAATCTCAAGTGGCTGGTGGTGATGGATCCGCTGCCCACCACCAGCTCAGAGTTCTGGCACCGACCCGGGGCTGATCCAAAGTCGATCCAGACCGAAGTCTTCATGGTGCCGACCACCCACTGGATCGAGAAAGACGGCTCGTTCGTCAACAGCGGTCGCTGGTCGCAATGGAAAGATCAAGTCATCCCGCCACAGGGCAACGCCCGCCACGACCACTGGGTGCTGGCCGACCTCTTCCAGCGGGTGAAGGCGCTGTACCAGCAACAGGGCGGGAAGTTCCCGGAGCCGATCATGGCGCTGACCTTCAACAAGTACGCCGACCCGAAGAAACCGACCCTGGACGAGATTGCCCAGGAGATCAACGGCTTCGACCTGGCCACCGGCAAGCGGATGGCCACCTTCGCCAACCTGAAGGACGACGGCACCACCACCGCCGGCGACTGGATCTACACCGGAAGCTATCCCGACAGCGGCAACCTGATGAAGCGTCGACAGGGTGTGCAGGACGTGGCCGCGAACGATCCCACCGGCATGGGATTTTTCCCCAACTGGTCGTGGTCGTGGCCGCTGAACCGACGGGTCTTGTACAACCGCGCGTCGGCGGACCTCAAGGGGCAGCCATGGGATTCGACCCGACCGGGCATCAAGTGGAACGGAACGAAGTGGGTGGGCGACGTGCCGGACTACCCACCGATGATGGATCCCAACAGTTCGACGTCGTGGCTGCCGTTCATCATGACCGGCGAAGGCGTCGGCCGCCTGTTCTCCACGTCGATGGTCGACGGGCCGTTCCCCGAGCATTACGAGCCGATGGAGTCGCCTGTTGCCAACCCCTTGCATCCCGGCCAGTCCGAGTCGCCGGTCGCCTTCCTGTACACCGGTGGGAACGGCAGCTTCGCCAAGGTCAAAGACAGCTTCGGGACCGCCGCGGACTATCCCTACGTGGCAACGAGCTACCGGCTCACCGAGCACGAACATTACGTCACCCAGCACGTGCCGCTGCTCGCCGGCCTGCAGCCGTCCCCTTTTGTTGAGATTCCGGAGGAGCTCGCCAATCAGAAGGGGATCAAGAGTGGCGATCGGGTACGGGTCCGTTCAAAGCGCGGCAAGATCGAGGTGCTCGCGCTGGTGACCAAGCGCCTCGCCGCGAGCACCATCGACGGCAAGAAGGTGTTCCAGGTGGGCATCCCGATTCACTGGGGCTTTGTCGGCGTCTCGGCGGACAACGACCCGAGCCATGGGGCGAACTGGCTGGCGAATGCGCTGACACCGTTCGTCGGCGATGCGAATGCCTACACGCCCGAGTTCAAGGCCTTCCTCGTGAACCTGGAGAAAATCTGATGCAGGTACTGGAAGCGGCCATCGCCGAGAGCGCCAACGCCTGGCCCCTGCGCCGCGAACGGGCCGCGGAGCTGGCGGAGCGCTATCCACATGCCGCCGAGATGCTGCGCCTCTACCAGGCGCTCATCCCCGTTCAGGAGCGCGCCTACCTGGAATTTCCCTCCCCCCTTGTGGGGGAGGGTCAGGGTGGGGGGTACTCGAAACTCATCGACTTCGCCGTGGAGCGCGTCCTACCCGAGATCGTCGACGCGACCGTGTCATCCGGTCCGGCGCGCTTGCGGGACGGCGTGATCAGCGTGTTCTGCAGCGCCGACCTACCCGATCTGATACGACGCTGGCTTCACGGCCAGTCCCTGACACCGTTCGAGACGTATCTCGCACGCGCCTCGACCTCTCCCTTGTGCGAAGCCATGAGCCCCCATCCTGCCCTCCCCCGCGAGCCGGGGAGGGAAATGGAGGAGGACAGTTCGAAAACTCACTGTCCGAACTGCGGCGGCCTGCCTCAGGTCTCGTACTTCGCCGTCTCCGGCGAGCCGCTCGTCAGCGGCCCGCGCTACCTGGTCTGCTCCCGGTGCGCCAGGAACTGGATCTTCTCGCGGATGACCTGCGCCGGATGCGGCGAA
>VBDZ01000002.1 GCA_005881215.1 Chloroflexota bacterium
ATCCTGGCCAAGGTGACCCGCGACCGGCTGATGATGCGAATGGCGGCGAAGTTTCCCGGGTATGGCTTCGAGGCGCACAAGGGCTACCCGACGCCCGACCACCTGTCGGCAATGGACCGGCACGGTCTGAGCCCGCTGCACCGGCGCTCGTTCATTTCGATCCGGACGCGCGCCGAGCTGGAGGCCGCCGCCTTTGCCAGTCAATCCGCTCGGGATTAGCGGCGAGGCGCTCGCCGAAGACCACCTGCGTGGCCTGGGTTACGAGATCGTGGGCCGGGATGTGCGCACGCCGCTCGGCCAGTTGGACCTGGTGGCGATTGACGGCCGGACACTGGTCTTCGTCGAGGTCAAGACCCGGGCGGGCCACGGCTTCGGCCTCCCACAGGAGGCCGTGGATGCGCGAAAGATCCGAAAGCTGCGCCAGCTCGGCTTGTACTACTTAAAGATGCGCCCACATCACGGGCCGGTCCGGTTCGACGTCGTTGGCCTGACGATGCGTCAGGGCCACTTGATCCGCGTCGACCACATCAAGAACGCTATCGACTAGCTGTCGGCGACCGCGGAATCGGGCGCCACCCCGTACCTCACAAGCTGAACTTCGTTTGCGCGGCCGCATATCGCCCTTCCTTTCGGAAGCTATCCGCGTCGACACCCAGGTGACGAGACACCTCCAGCGCCAGGCACTGCAGTGGGACGACGTTGACGATCGGAGCTAACAGCTCGTCGATCGCCGGCGTCTCCAGGCGAGCCGTGGTGTCGGTCAAGCCGGCAGCGGCGGGACCGACCGCAAGCGTGGGCGTCCCGATCTCGTGGAGCGCCGCCGTCAGCTCCGCGGTCCGCTCCAGGCTGGCGCCGGGTTGCGCCATCACCACCGCCGAGTCCTCGGCGTTCAGGCTGATCAGCGGGCCGTGCAAGATGCTTTCCACGTCGTGACCCTCGGTACTCACGTAGGCAGCTTCGCGCAACTTCAGCGCCCCCTCGAGCGCGGTGGCGTAGGCGGGACCGCCACCGACGAAATGGACGACGCGTCGGAAGTGCACACGATCCATAGCCTGGATGACCTGCGGGCGAAGGGCGAGCGCGGCCCGGATGGCGCCGGGCACACGGGCAAGCTCAACCTCCCACGGAGGCGAACCGACGGCGAGCGCCAACTGGGCCAACCTGACCATCGCCCCGGTGTGGCTGGCCGTGTGCACCGGCGACCGCTCCTGCGCCACGGTTGTGATGACGCCCGGCCCCTGCAGTGGCGAACCCTCGCCCGTGATGGCCAACCAGTGATCACGGTTGTCAAAGGCGTCGAGCGCCGCCTGGCTGAAGCGCTTGGTTCCTCGATGGCTCAAGAGCAGCAGGCCGTCGTCGGACTTGATGCGCGGTGGATAGTTGACGAACTCGAAGGCCGGAATCGCCCATGCATCGACGCCGGCGCTCCGCATCAAATACTGACCGACCAGGGCGCCGTGGTAACTGGTCCCGGTGCCGACCAGAAAGATTCGGGACCGTCCAGACAGCCGCGAGAGGGCGGGCGGGGGAAGTGCGTCTCGCAGCAGTCTCTCGACCACGTCCGGTTGCGACTGAAGGGTCTCATCCAGAAACGCGCCGAGTGCCTTCAGGCGGCTTCTTCCCAGGCCTTGAGGAACTGGTAAACGATCCGGCCGGTGGCGCCCCAGATGACGTCGTCGCCGACGGTGTAGTAGTGAATCCGATACTGCTGCTCGCCGACGCTACGAGTCTCGCTCGTGTGCACCTGCGGGTCGAGCAGCTGATCGACGGGCACGATCAGCAGGCTGCGGACCTCATCCGGCGCCAGCCGTAGATCGTCGATCTCGCCCTCGACCAGGCCGACGACCGGCGTGATCACGAAACTGCTGACCGCGGTGAAGACGTCGTCCAGCTCGCCGAGCACCGTGACCCGCGACGGTTCGAGGCCGATTTCCTCGTAGCTCTCACGGAGTGCGGTTTCAATCGTTTCGGCGTCGGCATCTTCGCGTTGCCCGCCGGGAAAGGAGATCTGCCCCTTATGGGTCAGGACCGTGTCCGTCCGTCGGGTGAGGAGCACCTCGAGGCCGTGGCCGCGCCACACGAGCGGAATCAGGACGCCAGCGCGCAGCAGTGGCGGCGAGGCATCGATGTCGCGCCGGACACGCTCGTGAAGCACCTGCTGGAGCCTTCCGAGCCGGTCGGCGGTGGCGGCATCAGCCTGCGACGCCGGCCGAGCCTTCAGGTCCACGCTTCGAAGGAGACCGGGACCTGGTGGCCGCAGTGGGTGCACACCCAGACCTGTCCTCGGCGGACCACCTGGCGGCCGTCCTCGAGCCGCACGGTCTGATCCGGGCCGTTGATGCGCTCCCAGCGCGGCATGTGTTTGCACTGGTCACAGATGGTCGGCGGCGGATTGGCCTTCACTGGCTCGATTATCCCCGCTGACCGCCGAATCAAGCGGCCGAAGCACGCGGGCCGGGTTTCCGCCGACGATCACACCCGGCGGTACGTCGTCGAAGACCACGGCGTGAATCCCGACCACCGAATCGCGCCCGATCCTGACGCCCGGCAGGATCGAGACCTGACCGCCGATCCAGACGTTGGCTTCGATGACTACCGGCTGCGGGATCCCGGGACGGCGCCGGTCGCCGGGCGGCTCGGAATAGGGAAGATGATCGCGCACCTCGCATGACCCCAAGACGCAATCCGCACCTACCTCGACGCGGTCGGCCGCGACGATGGTGCAGCCGTTCAGCCGGGCGTTGCGGCCGATCCGAATCGTCGCCTGGGGGCGAGTCGTGACCAGGTGATTGACTTCGGCATGCGACCAGGCGTTGACGTCCGCATCCAGCTCGACCCGTCCCGGCCCGCTGATGCGAAGCCGGCCGTTGCCGAGGAGGCCCGGAGCAATACGGACCCGGGGATTGGCCCGATAGGGGAGGGTGGTGAGCCAGCCAAGGCGGCGGGCCGCGGTCCGTTTCCAGTTCATCGCTCTGATCAAGACGCAGCCTACGACGACCTCGAGGTCTCTCTCCGTTAGTTGTTGGCAGATAGACAAAATAGTGTAAGATCGGCGGCGGTGCTGGCCAGGGCGCTGTGCGGGACGGTGTTCGGCCTCGACGGGGTCCGGGTCGAGGTGGAGGCCGATATCGCGGATGGATTGCCGGGGTTTCACATCGTCGGGTTGGGTGACCGCGCCCTCCAGGAGGCACGCGAACGCGTCAAGATCGCGATCAACAACAGCGGCTTCGAATTCCCGGGCCGGAGGGTAACGGTCAACCTCGCTCCGGCGCAGCTCCCCAAGGAGGGCACCGGGTTCGATCTCGCGATCGCGGCGGCGGTCGTCAACGCTGCGCTGGACCGCCGGCTCCCGAGCGATGCGGCCTGGCTCGGGGAGCTCGCACTCGATGGCGCCGTGCGCCCCATCCGCGGCACACTGGCGATCACCGCTCACCTCGACCGGCTGGGGGTTCGGCGCTTCTACGTACCGTCGGCGAACGTCGCCGAAGCCCGGATCGCCACCGCGGCTCCGGTGCTTGGGGTTGATCACCTCCGCGACCTCAAGGCGCACTGGGAGGACGGGGCGCCGCTGACCGAGGCGGCGAGGGCTGCTGCCGACGTCGTTTCGCCGGTGTCGATCCTGATCGACCTGGCTGACGTTCGTGGCCAGCCGCACGCCAAGCGCGCCCTCGAGGTCGCCGCCGCCGGAGCGCATCATCTTTTATTGGTAGGTCCGCCGGGGGCGGGCAAGACCTTGCTGGCCCGCGCCCTGCCCGGCATCCTGCCGGGCCTGACCCAGCAGGAAGCCGTCGAGGTGACGTCGATCGCGTCCTGTGTCGGCATGCTGCCTCCGGGGGCGGGACTCCTCGAGGTCCCACCGTTCCGCGCCCCGCATCACACCATCTCGCCGGCGGCGCTGGTGGGCGGTGGCGGCGCGGCGCCGAGGCCCGGCGAGGTCACAAGGGCCCATCGGGGCGTGCTCTTTATGGATGAGATCACCGAATTCCGCCGCGACGCGCTCGAGTCGCTGCGCCAGCCGCTAGAAGAAGGCAAGCTGGCGGTCGCGCGGACCCGCGGCCACGCAGTGTTGCCCGGCCGGTTCATCCTGGTCGCGGCCGCCAATCCCTGCCCGTGCGGTTTTGCCGGCGATCCAAAACGGTTCTGCGAGTGCACCCCGCTCGAGCGGCAGCGGTATCGGGCGCGGCTTTCCGGGCCGATTCGCGACCGGATCGACCTGCAGGTGACGGTGCCACGGCAGGCCGCCGGCGAGCTGCTGCGGGCCGAGGTCGTCGCCGAAAACAGCGCCACGGTTCGGGACCGCGTCATCCAGGCTCGCGCGCGTCAGCACGCTCGCCGCCCGCAGGGTCCACTCAACGGCGCGCTGTCCGGGACGCAGCTGCGCAAAGACGCGGCGCTCGACGCCAACAGCCAGGTCCTGCTCGAGACCGCCGCCGATCGCCTGCAGCTGAGTGGTCGCGCGGTCCACCGGGTGCTCCGGGTCGCTCGGACCATTGCTGACCTCGACCACCGGCCGCAGATCGAGCAGAGCCACGTCGCTGAGGCGTTGCAGTACCGCGAGAGTGGCTGAAGACCCCCTGCCCGACCCACCCCACAAGGGGGAGGGGGATAGGCGAGAGAGCACGGTGTGGTTGACCGACCCCACCTATCCGTGGTTGCTCAAGCAGATCCACGATCCGCCGCCGCGCCTCTTCGTCCGGGGACGGCTGCCGCCGGTGCCGATGATCGCCATCGTCGGCTCGCGCCGCGCCACGCCGTATGGCTGCCGGGCGGCGCATCGACTGGCGCGCGATCTTTCTGACGCCGGGGTGGTGGTCGTCAGCGGTTTGGCCCGCGGCATCGATGCCGCCGCGCATCGCGGTGCCCTGGAGGGCGGCACACCTACGGTGGCGGTGATGGCCACCGGCCTGGACCGGATCTATCCCCCGGAACACGGCGAGCTCGCGACCGGGATCGCCGCCTCCGGAGCGCTCATCACCGAGGCCGAGGAAGGCACCCTGCCACTTCCCGGTCGCTTTCCGGTCCGCAACCGGATCATCAGCGGCCTCAGCCTTGGCGTCGTTGTGGTGGAGGCGGCCGAGCGCAGCGGCGCGCTGATCACCGCGCGGATGGCCGCCGAGCAGGGGCGCGAGGTGTTCTGCGTGCCCGGCAGTATCGAGAATCCGCTCGCGATTGGGGGCCACCGGTTGATCAAAGACGGCGCCAAGCTGGTGCAAACCGTTGAGGACGTGCTCGACGAATTCGCCGATCTCGCGCACGCGCGTGCGCGCGCACACGCGCGTACACATGCGCGCACGCGCACGCGTACGCGCGCGGATTCAGGACCGCAAGACCCGGAGCTCTTTGCCGTTTGGGAATTGCTTGATTGGGTAGAACCGCGCCATCATGATGACCTGGCCGTCATGATGAACCTTGACAGCAAGGAAGTGAGTCGGCGCTTGACGTTGTTAGAGATGAGCGGCTATATAATCGGCGACTGCGGTGCGGTCACCCGCCGCGCTCGAGACTGAAATGGCAAACCCCCTGATCATCGTTGAATCCCCCGCGAAGGCCAAGACGCTTGGCCGGTTTCTTGGTGGCAAGTACGAGATCCGTGCCTCCATGGGCCACGTGCGCGACCTGCCCAAGAGCACGCTGGGGATCGACATCGAGCACGCGTTCAAGCCGGAGTACGTGACCATCCCCGGCAAAGAATCCACCATCAAGGAATTGAAGGCGGCCGCCAAGGGTGCGTCCGAGATCCTGCTGGCGTCAGATCCCGATCGCGAGGGTGAGGCGATCGCCTGGCATCTGGCGCATGTGCTGCACCTGAAAGATCCACGTCGCATCGAGCTGCACGAGATCACACCGTCCGCCGTCGAGAAGGCGCTCAACGCCCTACGACCCATGAATCAGGACCTCGTCGATGCGCAGCAGGCGCGTCGCGTGATCGACCGGCTGGTCGGATACAAGCTCAGCCCTTTGCTGTGGAAGAAGATCCGAAAGGGACTGAGCGCTGGTCGGGTCCAGTCCGTCGCAGTCCGCCTCGTCGTTGAGCGCGAAGAGGAGATCGAAAAGTTCGTTGCGGTCGAGTCGTGGACGCTCGATGCGATGCTGTCGAAACTCGATCTGCCGGGACGGATATTTGCCGCACGGCTATTGAGCAAGCAGGGCAACGAGGAGAAGCTCGAACTCAAAGAAGAGGCCCAGGTGCGCGACGTCATGGCGCAACTCGAGGGTGCCAGCTACAAGGTGCTGTCGATCGAAACCAAGGACAGCACCCGGAACGCCCCTCCGCCCTACAAGACGAGCACCTTGCAACAGGATGCGTCCAACCGGCTGCGGATGAAACCGAACCGGACCATGAGTCTGGCGCAACAGCTGTACGAAGGTATCGAGCTCGGAACGGAGGGGCCGGTGGGCCTGATCACCTACATGCGCACCGACTCGTTCCGGATCTCGGACGATGCGTCGACCGCGGCCCGCCATTTCATCACCGAAAGTTACGGCCCGACCTACGCGCGTCGCGACAAAGTGGAGTTCAAGGCCAAGGGCCCGGTCCAGGATGCCCACGAGGCGATCCGTCCAACCGATGTCGAGCGCACCCCGGATTCGGTTCGCGCGTTTCTGACCCCGGACCAACTCCGGCTCTATCGACTGATCTGGCAGCGCTTCACCGCCAGCCAGATGACCGCGGCGCGGTTCGCCCAAACCCGAGTCGACATCGGCGCCGCCGATTACGTGTTTCGAGCCAACGGATCGGTGCTCGTGTTCGACGGCTTTTATCGGGTCTGGGAGCGGGACACCGACAACGACGAGGAGAGAGAGTTGCCCGCGCTGGCGGTCGACGAGCCGCTCAACCTGCAGGAGCTCAAGCCGGAACAGCACTTCACCCAGCCGCCGCCCCGCTACACGGAGGCATCGCTGATCAAGGCGCTGGAGGAGCTCGGGGTCGGCCGGCCCAGTACGTTCGCGCCGACGGTGGAAGTGATCCAGACCCGCCATTACGTCAAGCAGGAAGAGCGCCGGCTGTCGCCCACCGAGCTGGGCAAAACAGTGAACGGCTGGTTGGTCGAGCATTTCCCGGATATCGTCGACGTCAGCTTCACCGCCGGCATGGAGGAGGAGCTGGACGATGTCGAGGAAGGCCGGCGCAAGTGGGTGCCGATCGTCCGCGAGTTCTACAAACCCTTTTCGAAGACGCTGACGAAAGCCGAGGGCACGGCGCGGGTCAAGGTGCCGATGCGGGAGACCGGCGAGGATTGCCCGAAATGCAAGGAAGAGGGTCGCAACGGCCGGCTGGTTTACCGCATGAGCCGTCTGGGCGAGTTCATCGGCTGTTCGCTCTATCCGGAATGTGACTACATCAAGGGGCGAGAGGGCCAGGAAAAGGCGCCGCCACCAGAACCGACGGGTGAAATTTGCCCCACCTGCGGCAAGCCGCTGGTCAAGCGAACCGGCAAGCGGGGTCCGTTCGTGGCCTGCTCCGGTTATCCGAAATGCCGCTACGTCAAGCGGGAAATCGATCCGGCGGACATCGTGGCGGACCGGGTGTGCCCCAAGTGCGGCAAGCCACTCCTCAATCGCAAGGGACGGTTCGGCAGCTTCGTCGGCTGCACGGGGTATCCCGACTGCCGTTACATCGAGGGCGGCAAGCGGACGGTGACGCCGCCGGCGCCCAGTGAGCTGCTGATGGACGACCCCTGTCCGCGCTGCGGCAAGCCACAGGTGCTGCGCCAGGGCCGCTATGGCGAGTTCAAAAGCTGCTCCGACTACCCGACCTGTAAGCCCGAACGGGCGGCCCGGACGAGTGCCCGCCCGCGCGGCGCCCGGGCCAAGAAACCGACCGTTCCTGCCGCCTGACCCGAGTTTCAATCAGGGCGTGAGCGGCTATACTTTCCCGAGCATTAAGCACGCCTCCTGACGGCAGGTCGGGTTGCCTGATCACAGGTCCGGTCGCCGGAGGACGGGGGCGGAAGTAGAAACAGGAGGTACGTTCGCATGCCACTCGTCACGCTCAAGCAACTGCTCGAGGCTGGTGTCCACTTCGGTCATCAGACCAGCCGCTGGAATCCCAAGATGAAGCGGTACATCTTCACCGCTCGCAACGGGATTCACATCATCGACCTGCAGCAGACCGTCAAGCTGCTCGACGACGCCTCGAGCTGGGTCAAGGAGGTCGTGGGCGGCGGCCGGATGGTGCTCTTCATCGGCACGAAGAAGCAAGCCCAGGAATCGATCGAGCTGGAGGCGCGCCGCTCCGGCATGCCGTTCGTCAATCATCGCTGGATGGGCGGGATGCTCACGAATTTCACGGTGATGCGCCGCCAGATCGAGCGGCTGAACAGCCTGCGGGCGATCCGCAACAACGGCGGCTTCACCGGCAGCAAGAAGGCGATCACCCAGCTCGAAGAGGAGTACCAGCGACTGGAGCGCTTCTTCGGTGGGATGGCCGAGATGAAGCGCCTGCCGGGAGCGGTCTACATCGTCGACCCGCGCAAGGAGCACATCGCGGTCACCGAAGCCCGCAAGCTCAGCATCCCGATCGTCGCCATCACCGACTCCAACTGCGATCCCGACGAGATCGATCATGTCATTCCCGGAAATGACGACGCGATCCGCGCCGTCAAGCTGATCACCTCGAAGATCGCCGATGCCGCCCTGGAGGCGCGCCAGCTGATCAGTCCTGAAGAACTCACGGTCGCGCCTGAGGTTCCCGTGACCGAGTTCGAGTTCGGTCCCGCGGAAGAAGAGGAAGAGGACGAGAAAGGATTTGCCGGGATGCCAAAGATCGATGAGGCGGAGTTCTACGAGGACGAAGCCCTGGACGACGAGAAATGAGCCTGACCGTCACGGAGGATTCGTAACCATGGCGATTTCGGCTGATCAGGTCAAAGCGCTGCGGGATGCAACCGGCGCCGGGATGATGGACTCCAAGCGCGCCCTCGAGGCGACCAACGGTGACCTCGAGAAAGCCAAGGATTGGCTGCGCCAGAAGGGCATGGCGAAGGCCGGCACCAAATCCGCGCGTACCGCGCGCGAGGGCATCATTGCCACCTACGTCCATCACAACCACCAGCTGGGCGTACTCCTCGAACTCAATAGCGAGAGCGATTTCGTGGCGCGGAACGACGAGTTTCGTCACCTCGCCCATGAGATCGCGGTCCACATCGCGGCCGCGGAGCCGCGCTACCTGCGGCGGGACGACGTTCCGAAGGACGTACTCGAACGGGAGCGTGCCATCTTCGAAGCCCAGGCGGCGGATCAGAAGAAGCCACCCCAGGTGATCGAAAAGATCATCCAGGGCAAGCTCAACGACTTTTACAAGCGCGAGGTCCTGCTCGACCAGGCTTGGGCCAAGGATGATAAGCGGACGGTGGACCAGATGCTGAAAGAGGCGATCGCGAAGCTCGGCGAGAACATAACCATTTCCCGGTTCGCCCGTTTCAAGGTCGGAGAAGCCAGCTAGTCCAACCTATTCATGCTGTGATCAAGCCGTCGGCGCTGCCGCGCTACAAACGGGTGCTCCTCAAGCTGGGAGGCGAGGGCCTCGCTGGGAAAGCCGCCTTCGGTATCGATCCCGACGTCGTCAATGACATCGCCACCGACATCGTGCGCGTCAAGCGCGCCCATGACACGCAGTTCGCCATCGTGGTGGGTGGCGGCAACATCATTCGCGGCGACGCCGCCAGCAAACGCGGAATGGATCGGGTGACGGCCGACTACATGGGCATGCTGGGCACCGTCATCAACGCCCTCGCCCTGCAAGATGCGCTGGAAAAGATGGATCAGCCCACTCGCGTGCAGACGGCGATCAGCATGCACCAGATCGCCGAGCCGTACATCCGGCGTCGCGCCGTCCGGCACCTCGAGAAGGGTCGGGTCGTCATCCTGGCGGCCGGCAGCGGCAACCCCTACTTCAGCACCGACACGACCGCGGCCCTGCGCGCCGTCGAGATCGAGGCCGAGGTCGTGCTCAAGGCCACCAAGGTCGATGGGATCTATGACGATGATCCGATGACCAACCCGAAGGCCAAGCGATTCACCCGGCTCGACTATCTTGATCTGATCAACAAGGATCTGCGGGTGATGGATCACACCGCGGTCACCCTCTGTCGCGAGAACAAAATCCCAATCATTGTCTTCGACCTTTCTCATGAGGGTCACCTCGAGGGCGTGGTCGCGGGGAAGCCGATCGGGACCTACGTGGGGTCGCCCGAATGATCGAGCAGAACGTGAAAGAGGCCGAGACAAAGATGCAGAAAAGCCTCGACGCCCTCGCCAAGGAGATCATGACGATCCGGACCGGGCGCGCCAGCCCGGCGCTGGTCGACAAGATCGCGGTGGAGTACTACGGCAATCCAACGCCGCTGAACCAGCTGGCGACCATCACCGTGCCGGAAGCGCGCATGATCATCATCCAACCCTGGGATCGCACCATCATCGGGGCGGTGGAGAAGGCCATCCAGAAGTCGGAGCTCGGGCTCAATCCCGGGAACGACGGCCAGCTGATCCGGGTGCCCATCCCGCCCCTGAACGAGGAGCGCCGGCGCGAATATGCGCGGCTCGTCAAGCGATACGCGGAAGGGGCCCACGTCGCGATTCGCAACATCCGGCGGGAGCAGATGGACCGGATCAAGGCACTGGAGAAAGAGAAGAAGATTTCGGCCGACGAAGCCCGGCGTGGCAGCGATCAATTACAGAAGGCGGCAGACCGATTCATCGGCATGGTCGACCAGATGGCCGCCCGCAAAGAAGCCGAAATCATGGAGGTTTAGCTACAAAGAACCACCGGTGAGCCAGTTGCCCCCGCCCGAGCACATCGCGATCATCATGGATGGCAACAGCCGCTGGGCCCGTGAGCGGCTGCTGCCGCGCGTCATGGGGCACAAGGCGGGGATCGAGTCCATCCGCCGGGTGGCCGAAGCCGCCGACCAGCGCGGTATTCGGGTGCTCACTCTCTACGCCTTTTCCACCGAAAACTGGTCACGGCCCAAGGACGAGGTCGACGCCCTGATGACCCTGTTCTCCGAGACGATTCGGCGAGAGGTCGACGAGCTGGCGCGGCGCGGGATCGAACTCCGATTTTCCGGGCGGACGCACGAGCTATCGCCCGCGCTGCGGGATCAGATGCGACAGGCCAGTGAACGGACCCGCGTCACTGCGCGGGCCATCCTGAATATCGCGATCAATTACGGCGGTCGGATCGAGATCGTGGACGCCGTCCGCGAGCTGGCGCGCGAGGGCGCCGATCTGACCCAGCTCGACGAGGCGAGCCTGGCGGCGCACCTCTACACCCGTGGCCTGCCCGACCCCGACCTGGTGATCCGGACTGCCGGCGAGATGCGGTTGAGCAATTTCCTCCTATGGCAGGCGGCCTACTCCGAGTTTCACAGCACCCAGACGCTCTGGCCGGATTTCGGCGAAGCCGACTTCGACGAGGCGCTCGCCTCCTACCAGCGCCGGGTGCGGCGCTTTGGAGCGCGGCCGGAGGAGATTTCCAATCGAGGCCGCTGAGGGGGAGGCCCGCCAGCCGGCGGTAGCGGCGGCCCGCCGCTCCAACATGCTGGTTCGGGTCGCCACGGCGGCCGTCTTGATCGCGGCCGTGCTGGCGGCCCTGATCGCCGGCTCTATCTGGGTCTATGCGGCGATGGCGATCGTGCTGGGCGCCGCGCTGATCGAATTCTGGCAGCTGACCCGCGCCATGGGCACGCCGGCACCGTTATGGCTGCTGTTTCCGCTGAGCTACGCCTTACTGCTCAGGGACCGGCTCCCCTCCTGGGCTAGCGTCATGCTGTTGCTCGCCGCCGTCACCGTCCTCGGACTGGGCACGCTGGTACTGGTGCGTGACTGGCGCGGCAGCCTGACGCGTTGGTCGCTCGCGGTGGGGGGCAGCCTGTACCTCGCATTCATGCTGAGTTTTTATCTGTCGCTCTACTTCTTGCACACGCCAGACCCAAATCACCTGGGCTTCGGCACCGTCATCGCGGTCTTCGGCGCCATCTGGGTGGGGGATACCGCCGCCATGGTGGCCGGTCTTCGGTTCGGACGCCACCGGTTCTTCCCCCAGATCAGTCCCAAAAAGACGGTCGAGGGCGCGGTGGCGGAGCTCCTGGCCAGCACGGTGTTCTTCGGCGTCGCCGGCCTGCTGCTCAACATCAGCTTTCCCCACAACCTGATCCTGGGCTTGTTGATCGGTGTCTTTGCCCAGGTTGGCGACCTGGTCGAGTCACAGATCAAGCGCACCGCCGGCGTCAAGGATGCGAGTCATCTGATTCCCGGTCACGGCGGCGTGCTGGACCGGATTGATTCCCTCTTACTCGTCGGCGTGGTCGTGTACTATTACGTGACGTTGCTGCACCTGGCCTGAGGCGAGTCGGTGCAATGACCCACGTAAGCTACGCGTTTTGCCCAAAGAGATGAAATCCCGTACGTCGCTCCGGCGCCTGGCGTTGCTCGGTGCGACCGGCTCCATTGGCCGCCAGGTCTGCGACCTCGTCGAGCGACATCCGGACCGGTTCGCCCTGCACGCGCTGGTCGCCGGCAGTGACGCGGCGGCGCTCGAGGCCGTGGCCCGACGCCATCCCGAGGCCCATGCCCTGCTCGCCCACCCCGCCGGCGGCAACCTGGATCGGGCGGCCCGTGCCATCGACGAGGCGATGCGGGATCCCGAAGTCGACCTGGTGGTGATCGCGGCCGCCGGAAGTGCGGCCTTGGCGCCGACGCTGGCGGCGCTCGACGCCGGGAAAGACATCGCGCTGGCGACCAAAGAGGTGCTGGTGATGGCGGGCGAGCTGGTCCGGGAGCGAATGCGGCGCCACGGTTCGCAAATCTTTCCGATCGACAGTGAGCACAGTGCCATCTGGCAGTGCCTGTGGGGGGAAAAGGAGCGAGCCGTCCGGCGGTTGATCCTGACCGGGTCCGGTGGCCCCTTCTTGCGGCGGCCACTCGAGACCTTCGGCACGGTCACCATCGCCGAGGCCCTGGCGCATCCGCGCTGGAAAATGGGGCCCAAGATCACCGTCGACTCGGCGACCATGATGAACAAAGGGCTCGAGGTGATCGAGGCGCACTTCCTGTTCGACGTGCCCTACGAGGCGATCGACGTCATCGTTCATCCGCAGAGCGTGGTGCATTCGATGGTGGAGTTCGTCGACGGCAGCATCAAGGCGCAGCTCGGCATTCCGGACATGCACCTGCCGATCGCCGTCGCGCTCGGATTCCCCGAGCGATTGGACGGTGTCACCAAGGCTCCCGACCTGGCGAGCCTCGGTCAGCTCTCCTTCGAGGCACTCGACCCAAATCGCTATCCGGCGGTGGCATTGGCACGCGAGGCGGGTGAGCGCGGCGGGACGGCGCCGGCGGTGCTCAACGGCGCTAACGAGGAGGCGGTCGCGCTCTTCCTCCAGGGTCAGCGCCGGTTCGACGACATCGTCCCATCCGTCCGGCGCGCCGTCGAGGCGGCGCCGCCGGCTGAGGAACTGACGCTGACGGCGCTGGTCGAGGCTGACCGCTGGGCGCGGGCACACGTACGCGCCTCAGTCGACGGCGCCAGCCGGGTCCGGAGCAAGTTGCCCGCATGAGCCCGGCGCTGCTGATTCCGCTTGTGATATTGATTTTCAGCGGTCTCGTGATCGTGCACGAGTCAGGTCACTTCCTGACCGCCAAGCTTTCCGGCATCAAAGTCGAACAGTTCAGCGTCGGCTTCGGCCCTCAACTGATCGGCTGGCAGCGGGGCGAAACCCTCTACGCGGTGCGTGCCATCCCGCTGGGTGGCTTCGTCAAGCTCGCCGGGATGGATGGCAGCATGGACGCAGGGGCGCGCAGCTTCAACGCCCACCCGCTCTGGCAACGCTTCATCGTGATCGTGGCTGGCTCGGCTTTCAACCTGGTGCTACCGGTCATCATCTTTTTCGGTATCTATCTCGCGGTAGGGGAGAGCAACGTCCAGGTCCCGGTCCACGTCTCCTCGGTCGACGTCAACACGCCGGCCAGCGCCTCCGGGCTTCAGGCGGGGGACGTGATCAAGTCGGTCAACGGTCACCCGATCTCCACCTTCGAAGACCTGCCCAATGCCCTCAATGCGGCGAAGGACACCCCGGTAACCGTCGTGGTGGAGCGCGCTGGCCAAACGCGCACCATCACCGCGACCCCGAAGTTCGACGCGAGTACGGGCAGCTACATCCTCGGCTTTCATCCTGCCTTCACCACCCGCAAGCTTGGCCCGCTCGAGGCGGGACCGCTGGCGGTACGCCAAACCGGTGAATCCATCGTCGCGATAGTTGGCGGGATTTACCAGCTGGCTACCGACAAGAGCCTGGGCGGGTTTCTCGGTCCCCGCGGACTGGAAGGTCCGGTCGGGATCGTGAAAACCACGGCCCGGGCCGCCCAGGCGGGCGCACTGGCGGTCGCCGGCGTCGTCGCGTTTTTAAGCCTCAGCCTGGGGATGGCGAATATCCTTCCCTTTCCGGCGCTGGACGGTGGGCGGGCGGCCTTCCTCGTGCTCGAGTTGATTCGCGGCCGACCGGTCGACCCGGCACGGGAGCAGGTGGTGCACTACGTCGGTCTCGCTCTCTTGTTTGCTTTGATCGGACTTGTGACATATAACGATGTGCTGAGATGAGGCCATGAGAGCGCGCCGCAAATCGGTCCCGGTGCGCGTTGGTGACGTTGTGATCGGCGGCGCCGCCGAGATCGTCGTCCAGTCGATGACCAAGGCGGACACCCGCGACGTCAAAGCGACGCTGAACGAGATTAGCCGGCTGAAGGACGCGAACTGCCGGATCGTTCGGGTCGCGGTGCCGACCAAAGAGGCGGCCCAGGCGATGGTCGAGATCAAAAAGGCTTCGCCGCTTCCGATCATCGCGGATATCCATTACGACGCACCACTGGCGCTGCTGGCGCTCGAAGCCGGGGTGGATGGGCTTCGGCTGAATCCCGGCAATATCAAGGATCCGGAAAAGGTCAAGGAGATCACCCGCCGGGCCAAGGAACGCGAGGTGCCGATCCGGATCGGCGTCAACGCCGGGTCATTGCCCGGGCGGCCGAAAGAGGGCGCCGGCGTCCGGCCGCCCACCGAGGAAGTGGTTACCGCCATGGTGAATGCGGCGCTCGGCCATATCCACATCCTGGAATCCCTCGATTTCAACTTGATAAAGGTCTCGATGAAGGCCTCGGATCCGCCCACGATGATTGCCGCCAACCGGGCGCTCGCCGACAAGATCTCCTATCCGCTGCACCTCGGCGTCACGGAGGCCGGTCCGCCCCGGACGGGCGCTGTCAAAAGCGCGGTCGGGATCGGTGTGCTGCTGGAGGAGGGCATCGGCGACACGATCCGGGTCTCGCTTGCCGGCGACTCGGTCGATGAAGTCGAGGTGGCGTACGGCATCGTGAACGCCCTCGCTGAAAAGCTGACCGGGCCAAACCTGATCGCCTGCCCAATGTGCGGTCGGCTCGAGATCGACATGCTGCCGATGGTGGCCGAAGTGGAGCAGGCGCTGAAGAAGATCAAGCGGCCGATCAACGTCTCGGTGATGGGCTGCGTCGTGAACGGTCCCGGCGAAGGGCAGCACGCGGACATCGGCATCGCCGGTGGAAAAAACAAAGGGATTCTCTTCAAGCACGGCAAGATCGTCGGCACCTTCCCCGAGAATGAGCTGGTGCCCGCGTTGCTTCGCGAACTGGACGCGATCGCCAAAGAAGACGAGCAGAAGCTAGCCAGCTAAAACAGTCCCTTTATACTCACTAGCCACATGGCGGTCGAGGAGAAGCAAGAGACTGGGTTCGTCAAGGAGATCCGCAAACAGTCGGTGGATTTCCCGGGCTGGTACAACGACGTGGTCCGCAAAGCCCAGCTGGCGGACAACTCGCCCGTCGCCGGGACGATGGTCATCCGTCCTTACGGTTACGCGATCTGGGAGAACATTCGCGATCCGCTCGACGGTCTGATCAAGCAGACCGGGCACGAGAACTGGTACTTCCCCGCGCTGATCCCGCTGAGCTTCCTCCAAAAGGAGCGCGAGCACGTTGAAGGCTTCGCCCCCGAGTTCCAGCTGGTGACGAAAGGCGGTGGGAAGGACCTCGAGGAGCCCCTCGTCCTCCGCCCGACCTCGGAGACGATGATCGCCAGCGTGCTGCGGGATTACATCCAGTCGTATCGCGACCTGCCGGTGCTGACGAACCAGTGGAACAACGTCTTTCGCTGGGAGCTCAAAGCGCGCTTCTTCCTGCGAACACGGGAATTCCTCTGGCAGGAAGGCCATACGTTTCATGAGACTGATACCGAAGCGGAAGAGGAAGTGGCCCGCATGCTCGACTGCTACCGCCGGATCGCGGAAGAGTGGTGCGCGATCCCGGTGCTCGCCGGCCGGAAATCGGAGAGCGAAAAGTTCGCCGGAGCCCGATACTCGACCGCGATCGAGGGCATGATGATGGACGGGAAGGCGCTGCAGATGGCAACCTCCCATTACTTCGCCGACAACTTCACCCGCGCCTACGACCTGACCTTTACCGGCCGCAACAATGAGCGGCAATACCCGCACTCGACCAGCTGGGGGATGTCGACCCGGATGGTCGGCGCCGTCGTGATGGCGCATGGCGACGACTCTGGCCTACAGCTGCCACCGCGGATCGCGCCGGTCCAGGTCGTCATCATTCCGATCTTTCGGAGTGACGCCGAGCGGCACCAGATCGAAGCAGCGCTGGCCGGCGTCCTCGATGAGCTCACAGACATCCGGCTGAAGGTCGACTGGCGCGACGAGCGTCCCGGCTTCAAGTTCAACGAGTGGGAGCTGAAGGGCGTCCCATTGCGGATCGAGGTAGGACCGCGCGACCTCGCCAAGGGCGAGGCCACGGTGGTGCGGCGACTGGATCGGCTGAAAAAGTCGGTTCCGCTCTCCGAGTTGGCGCTGACCATTCCCGCCATGCTCGAGAAGATCCAGGAGGCGCTGTTCGAGCGGGCCCGTGGGTTTCGCGAGCAGCACACGGTACGGGTGGACTCGCTGCAAGCGCTGGCCGAGTTTTTCGACACCCAGATCGGCTTCGCCGTGACCCCCTGGTGTGGGCGAGCGGAGGACGAGGCGACCGTCAAAGAGCGCACCACCGCCACCACCAGGGTGATCCTGCCCGGCCCCGGCCGGCCGGAAGGGGCCTGCGCGATCTGCGGCCGGCCCGCCGTGACGGACGTCGCCTGGGGAAAGGCCTACTAACTGCGGGCCAGATTGGGTTCCCGGAAGTTCGGGGATAATTCCGCCATACACGGAATAGGGACCCGGACATGCAATTCGCCGATCTACTAACCAAGGTCAGCTATCTGCCACCCAGCGACGTGGAGGTGCTGTCCCGCGCCTATGACGCGGCCGCCAGCGCCCACCACGACCAGAACCGGCTCTCCGGCGAGAAGTTCATCGAACATCCGCTGAGCGTGGCCGGCATTCTCGCCGACCTGCAGCTCGATCGGGATACCCTGGCCGCCGCCATCTTGCACGACACCGTGGAGGACACCCACCTGACGGTCTCGGACCTGGAGCAGAGCTTCGGGCCGACGGTGGGCAAGCTGGTGGCGGGCGTGACCAAGCTGGAGAAGATCTCCTTCCACAGCCAGGAGCAGGCGCAGGCGGAAAACGTCCGCAAGATGCTGGTCGCCATGGCGGAAGACGTCCGGGTGGTGCTGATGAAGCTGGCGGACCGCTTGCACAACATGCGGACCGTCAACTACCTGCCGGAGAACCGGCGCCGGGCGATGGCCCAGGAGACGCTGGACATCTACGCGCCGCTGGCCCACCGGCTCGGCATGTGGAACATCAAGTGGGAACTGGAAGACCTCTCGTTTGCCCAGCTCCACCCCGAGGAATACCAGGAGATCGTCAAGAAGATCGCACGCAAGCGCAAAGAGCGCGAGACCTACGTCAATGACATCAAGGAGATCCTCGAGCGTGAGCTCACCGCGGTCGGCATCAAGGCCGACACCAGCGGCCGGCCGAAGCACGTCTACAGCATCGCCAATAAGCTCGCGCTGGGCAAAGATTTTGACGAGATCTACGACCTCTCCGCCATTCGAGTGCTGACCGATTCGATCAAGGATTGCTACGGCGCGCTCGGCGTCATCCACTCGCTGTGGAAACCGATCCCCGGACGCTTCAAGGACTACATCGCGATGCCGAAGTCCAACGGCTATCAGTCCCTGCACACCACGGTCGTCAGCCATAGCGGCGAGCCGATGGAGATCCAGATCCGCACCCATGAGATGCACCGCACGGCCGAGTGGGGCGTGGCGGCGCACTGGACCTATAAGGAGGGTGGCGGCAAGGACGACCGCAAGATGGACCTGCGGTTCGCCTGGCTGCGGCAGCTGATGGATTGGCAAAAAGAGGTGCTCGACGCGGAGAAGTTCGTCGATGCAGTCAAGGTCGACGTTTTCCGTGACGAGGTTTTCGTCTTTACTCCGAAAGGCGACGTCCTGGCGCTACCGACCGGCGCGACTGCGGTCGACTTTGCCTACCGGATCCACACCGAGGTTGGCCATCGTTGCATTGGGTCGAAGGCGAACGGCCGCATGGTCCCCCTCGATTACCAGCTGCAGAACGGCGACATCGTCGAAGTGCTGACCTCGAAAGGTCCCCACGGTCCGAGTCGCGACTGGCTGGCCTTCGTCAAAACCGCGGGCGCCGCCCAGAAGATCCGCGTCTGGTTCAAGAAGGAGCGACGCGAAGAAAACGTCACCAAGGGCAAGGAACTGCTCGACAAGGAGTTCCGTCGCATGCAGCAGCGTGCCCTCGCCTCCATCGGCGACGAGCGGGTGCTCGAGCTGGCAAAGGAATTCCACTTCACGGATCTCAACGACTTCTACGCCGCCATCGGCTACGGTGACGTCAGTCCGCACTCCGTGCTGCTGAAGTACATGGCGGCCGGCCAGCAGCCGGACGGCAACGGCGAGTTCCCCCTCATTCCGCTGGTCCCGCAGTTCAAGCCGACCGGCGAAATCCGAGTCAAGGGTGAACGCGGTGTCCTCACCCAGATCGCCCAGTGTTGCAAGCCGGTGCCCGGCGACCCGATCAGCGGCTACATCACGCGCGGCAAGGGGATCACCGTGCACCGCACCAGTTGCAAGAACGTCCTGAACGTGACCAACCAGGAACGGGTGGTGCCGGTCGACTGGGATACCGGCGGCCGGCAGCTCTATCCGGTCGGGATCAAGATCGAAGCCTGGGACCGCACCGGGCTCCTGCGCGACATCGCGACCGTGATCGCCGAGAGCAAGATCAATCTGACCGGCGCCGAAGTCCAGGTCTATGACGACAAGACGGCGGTGATCTCGACCACCGTCGAGATCAGCAGCCTCACCCAGCTGAGCCGCTTGATGGAGCGCCTGGAAACCGTCAAGGACGTCCACACGGTGGCGCGTGAGGGCAACCTCGCCGCCACCTGACCGAACAGTAACGGTAATCGTTACAGCCTTGTAACCTCCGGAGGCCGCCGCAAACGCGGGGAAAGCTTCCCCGTAACTTCGGGTCCATAGCATCGGGTTTGCGATGGGTGCCCATTCGAGCGGTGGACGCGCGCTTGCCGGCTTTTTCGGGCTGGCCTTCGTGGTTGTCCTGCTGTTCGGCGTGGTGGCGTTGGTCGCGCTGCGGCCGACGGACAGCTTGGCCTGGGTACAGGTGCCCGACCTCACTGCCGACCTCCGGCTCGATGCCGGGCTGCAGACGAAGCCGTTGAAAGATACCGTGGTCGCCGAAGCGTTGAACGACCGCGGGCTCGACGGCACGACCGCAGAGGCGCTGGCTATCCCGCCGGCGCTGGCGATCGCGCCCCCGCCGCAACCGCAGGTGGCCGTCAGCCTGCCGCCGGCGGTCCGGCCAGTGATTCCCCCCGCGCCGACACCGACGCCCGCGCCGACACCGACGCCCGCGCCCACCCCGGGGCCGACACCAACCCCGACGCCGTCGCCCACCCCGTCGCCAACGCCGACGCCGACGCCGACGCCAACCCCGACGCCGTCGCCGACGCCGACCCCCACACCGACACCGGCGCCAACTCCGACCCCGACTCCTACCGCACGCTTCGCCATCACGTCAGCGAACGAGTCGGTGAGTAAGTCACCGAAGAACGGCAACGGCGGCAACAATGGCCACTGTGCCCAGCTCATCGTGACGGCGACCGGGAATTTCACCACGAACGGTGTGGGGGGCTTGGTTTATTACCAGTGGGTCCACTACGACACCAACGGCAAAGTGATCGGCGTGACACCCGAAGCGCCGATTCGGGTCGCCGCAGGTGATACGAACCCGCATGCCGTGGTTTCCGACACGTTCACACCGATGCACAGCGGATCGGACCAGCTCGTTTTCACATCGCCGTTTTACACCGCGGCGGCACAAGGCTGGAGCTGCGTTGGCTAGGCCGCTGCGGATGCCGGCGCTGAAAATCCGGACCCAGATCATCCTGCCATTCCTGCTCTTGATGCTGATCCTGGGCCTGATCGGCACCTACCTGACGACCAGCCTCGTCGCCACCTCCCTCGAGAACCGCATTGCCGACCAGCTGTCGCATTCCGAAGACGCGGCGCTCGACGCCGCCGTCAAGCTGCAGGGTCGACAGGTCGCCGCCATCCGGCTGATCGCCAACACTGAGGGCATCGACCGCGCGGTCAAAGCCGGTGACGCGGCCGCTCTCCGCCAGTTGATCGTTCCCCTGGAGGTCAACAACCGGCTGGGGACGGTGATGATTTTCGATGCCCGCGGGCGCACCATCCTGGAAATCCGCCAGCCGGATTCCACCAACCCGAGCGGGCTGGTGTTCGCCAGCGGCACCGATCTCTCGGACGAAGCCATCATTCGACCGGTGCTCCTGGGTCAATACGATTCGCTCGGGGATAAGTACGTCGGCTACCTCGGCTCACCGCCCTCGGCGTTGGCCGCCGCCGGCCCGGTGGTGCTGGGTGACCAGGTGGTCGGCGGCGCGCTGGTCGAGACCTCGCTCGGGGCGGTGCTCAGCGACCTACAGAGCAGGTCTCAGGCGCAGGTCGCCTTGATCGATGCCAACGGGCACCTGCTCGGCAGCACGATGACGTCGCTGCATCGCGACCTCATCGACGAGCATCTGCGCTCCTACCTGGCGCTGGCCTCACCCGGTCGGGCCGCGACCCGAAGCCTCACCATCAGCGGCCAGGACTACGAATTCCAGTTCACGAACTTCTACCTGCGGCAGCACATCGAGGGATATCTCGCGGTCGGACTGTCACGGCGCAGCGTGATCGACGCCGGGTTGCAGTCCGCCCTCCAGATGACGGTGCTCTTTGCCGGGGTGGTCCTGGTCCTGCTGCTGGTCGGCTACCTGCTCGCCCTTCGCTTGACCCGGCCGATCGAGGCGCTGCTGGCGGGCACCCAGGCCGTGGCGCGCGGCGACCTGACCAAGCGGCTCGAGGTCCGGCGCCGGGACGAGCTCGGTGAGCTGGCGACCGCCTTCAATACCATGACAGGGGACCTGCAAGAGCGCACCCGATCACTCAACGAGCAGATGCGCCGCCTGGCGGCGCTGTCGCAGACCAGCCAGGGCCTTGGCAAAGAGACGGAGCCGGGCGCGATGGCGGAGGCCATCCTCGGCGTCAGCCTGAAGGCGCTAGGTCTCGAGACCGCCCTTCTGCTGGCTCGCAATGACGCCAACGGCCTGGAGGTGCGAGCCGTGGTCGGCCTGTCGCCGAAGGCGGCCGGACAGCTGGCGCGGCTGAGCCCGGTGAAGCTGGCCGAAGGCTTTGCGGCTGAGTCGTCGGTCGGTGTCGAGACTGCCCCCAAGCTGTCCGCCGACCCCCGCCGGGGGCTTAGGGTTTTCGCCCACCTGGCCGGCGTGCAGCAGGCCCTCGTGGTGCCACTCGTCCGGTCCGAAAAGAATGCCGGCTACCTGGTGGCCGGCGTCGCGGCCGGATACGCCTTGCCGCAGCAAGACATCGAGCTGCTGCAGACGATCGCCACCGAGATGGCGCTGATGATCGAGAATGCGGACCTCCGCAAGAAGACCGAGCTGCAGGCACACCGGCTTGACCAGGCCATCATCGCGCTGGAAAAGATCTCCCAGGCCCTGACGGCGGTCACGGTCGGCACCGACAACCTGCTGCGAGCTGTCAGCCACGCCACGGCCGAGATCCTGGATGTGCCGTACGCGTCGTTGCATCTGCGCAAGCCCGCCTGGCGTCAGCAGTTCTCCGACGTCATCGTGGGTGGGACCACGCGTCGGGAGCTGGCGGCGGTCCGCCAGAGCGGCGACCTGGCGGCGCAACGGGTGGAGCGCCCGGAGCAAGTTCTCGAACTCGACCTGGTTGGCGAGCGCGGCGAGAAACTGGCCGCGGCCCGGCGGATCGGGTTGCGGCGCGCGCTGGCCGTGCCCATGTGCCTCGCCGGTGAGATTGTCGGCGTGCTTGTGATCCACATGCGCACCCCGCGTCTGCTCGAACGGAGCGAGATCCGGGTGCTGCAGACGCTGGCAAACCAGGCGGTGATCGCGATCGAGAACGCCGCGGCTTATGAGCAGACCAAGCAGCTCGCCACCACGGATGCCGTCACCGGCGTTGCCAACCATCGCGAGCTCGAGTCCTACCTGGACCGCGAACTCCAGCGCGCCCGGAAGACGCGCGAGTCGCTGGCCCTGATCATCTGCGACCTCGACCACTTCAAGGAAATCAACGACACCGTCGGCCACCCGGCCGGCGACGCGGTGCTGCGCCACCTCACCAGGCAGATCCTCGTTCCGGCCGTGCGGCCGAAAGACCTGGTGGCCCGGTACGGTGGCGACGAGTTCGTCCTGGTGCTCCGCGGCGCCGACAGCCGCGCAGCCCTCGCGGTCGCGGAGCGCATCCGGCGGACTGTGGCTAATCAGGCCGTCATGCTGGATGGCAAGGTGGTCTCCAACCTGTCCCTGAGCCTGGGCATCGCCGTCTTCCCGCGCGACGGCGAGACCCGCGAGGCGCTGGTGCAGGCCGCCGACCAGGCGCTCTACGTGGCAAAGCGGACCGGCCGCAACCGCGTCATCCGCAGCGAGACCGGCAGCGGCGACGCGCAGCTCGCCGCCTAGCTTTCACTCACGGGCGTCGCGGTTGTCATTCGATAAGCTTTCGAGACCATGGCCCCTGTCGCGCAACGTCCGCGTGGTACGCAGGACCTTCTGCCGCCGGACCAGCCTTACTGGGACGCGATGGAGCAAGCGGCGCAGGCCCTGGCCCTGGGTTTTGGATACCTCCGAATCGAGACACCGAGCTTCGAGTCCACCGAGCTATTTGTGCGGGGCGTGGGCGATGCGACCGACATTGTCACCAAAGAGATGTTCACCTTCGCCGACCGCGGCGGCCGCTCGCTGACGCTGCGACCGGAGGGGACCGCGCCCATCGTTCGCGCCTACTTCGATGCCGGCATGCAGCTCGAGCCGCAACCGGTCCGCCTGTACTACCTCGGCTCGTATTTCCGTTCGGAACGGCCCCAGCGTGGGCGCTTTCACGAATTCCACCAATTCGGGATTGAAGCCATCGGCGATGGCAGCCCGCTCCTTGACGTCGAGGCCGTCATCCTCGCCTGGAAATGGTTTGGTGCGCTCGGTCTCGGCGGCGTGAGCCTCCATTTGAATAGCATCGGTGACGAGGTTTGCCGTCCCGCGTATCGTGACTTACTTCGCGAGTATTACCGTCCGCACCTGGGCGAGCTCAGCGCCGATAGCCGAGCGCGCTTCGAAAAGAACCCACTTCGCCTCTTCGACTCCAAGGAGCCCCAGGATCAGGCATTGAAGCGCGACGCGCCGCGCATCGTAGATCACCTCTGCGAGCCGTGCGCGGAAGCGTTTACGACCGTCAAAGAAACCCTTGAGGCTGAGGAGATACCCTTCAGCCTGAATTCTGAGTTGGTGCGCGGCCTCGACTACTACACCCGGACGGTTTTCGAGTACCAGCATGTCAGTCTGGGAGGGGCGCAGAACGCGCTCGGCGGCGGCGGCCGCTACGATGGCCTGGCCGGTGCGCTGGGCTACAAGCCGACGGCGGGCATCGGGTTTGCCCTCGGAATGGAGCGGACGGCGATGATGCTCAAAGAGGCAAAGGAACTGGCACCGCTCGCCCCGGATGTCTACGCCGTGGCGGTCGAGCCAAAAGACGAGCGGTACGTGTTCCATCTCGCCGGCACCCTTCGTGAGCGGGGGTTGCGTGTCATCGTCGATCCCAGTGCCGCGCGCCTCGACGCCAAGCTCCGCAAGGCGGCGAAGCGCGGCGCCCGGGTGGCGCTGCTGGTCGGTCCCGAAGAGCGGCAAAAAGGGGAGGCCGTCGTGCGTGACATGCGATTGAAGACGCAGGTGAGTGTGGCCGAGCGGGAAGTGGTGCCGACCGTCACCCAGGCATTGAGCGCCGGGTGAGCCTGACCCGTCGCACCCCCTGCGGCACTGTCCGGACGGAGCAGGTTGGATCGGACGTCGACCTCTACGGCTGGGTGCACCGGCGGCGGGACCTGGGGGGCCTGATCTTCATTGACCTGCGCGACCGTAGCGGCATCGTTCAGGTGAAGTTCGATCCGGTGCACGCGCAGGCGCACGCCGCTGGCGGCGGGCTCCGTTCGGAATCGGTGATCCACGTGCGTGGGCCGGTGCGGGTGCGGCCTCCCGGAACTGAGAACAAGGAGCTTTCGACCGGGGCGGTGGAAGTGGAGGCCCACGCGGTCGACCTGCTCAACCGCGCCCAGCCACCGCCCTTCGCCGTGAACGAAGACGGCGCTGTCGATGAGCAGCTGCGGCTCCGCTACCGATACCTCGACCTTCGTCGCTCGCGGATGGCGCGGAATCTGCAGTTGCGCCATCGGATGACCAAGGCGATCCGCGACTTTCTCGACGATCAGGGCTTTGTCGAGATCGAAACCCCGGTTCTCATCCGCAGCACCCCGGAAGGGGCGCGCGACTACCTGGTGCCAAGCCGGCTCAAGCCCGGTCACGTCTACGCATTGGCCCAGTCACCCCAGCTCTACAAGCAGCTGCTGATGGTGGCCGGGATGGATCGCTACTTCCAGATCGTTCGCTGCTATCGCGACGAGGACCAGCGCGCCGATCGCCAGCCGGAGTTCACCCAGCTGGACCTGGAGATGTCGTTCGTCGGCGAGGACGACGTCCTGGACGTGATCGAACGCTGCTTCGCGCACATCTGGAAACAGGTGCTCAACGTTGACGTGCCGACTCCCATCCGTCGCATCACCCATGCCGAGGCGCTACGGCGCTACGGCGTGGACAAGCCGGACCTGCGCTACGGCCTCGAGATCGAGGAACTCAGCGCCATCTTCGCCACGACCGAGTTCAAGATCTTCCGCCAGGCGCTCGATAGCGGCGGCGTCGTTCGCGGGATTCGGATTCCGCGCAACGTCGGCGGGAAGGAGATCGAGGCGCTCACTGAGGTCGCTCGCGCCGAGGGCGCCAAAGGCCTGGCCTTCTGGCACCGGGAGCCGAATGGCTGGCGCTCTCCGATCACGAAGTTCTTCAGCGACGGCGAACTGACCGGCCTGGCGCAAGCGACCGGAGCGCAGCCGGACGATGTCGTGGTGGCCGTCGCCGATCGTGCCGAGGTCGCCGCGGCAGCGTTGGGGTCGGTGCGTAAGGCCGCGGCCGGTCCCCTCGGCCTGATCAAGGACGGGAATTTCGAATTCGTCTGGGTCACGGAGTTTCCGTTATTCGAACGCAGCAAGGAGACCGGTGAAGTGACGGCGGCCCACCATCCGTTCACTTCGCCGCGGCCCGAAGATCTCCCCCTGCTCGACAGCGAGCCCCTGCGGGTGCGGGCGCGAGCCTATGACCTGGTGCTCAACGGAACCGAGCTGGGTTCGGGCAGCATCCGCATCCACGATCCCGAGATGCAGCAGCGGGTCTTTAACGGCCTTGGCATCTCGAGGGAGGATGCCGAACGAAAATTCGGATTCCTGCTGAACGCGTTCCGCTACGGAGCACCGCCGCACGGCGGCTTCGCCTACGGGCTCGACCGGGTGGTAATGCTGGCCGCCGGCGAGGAGACGATTCGGGAGGTGATCGCGTTCCCCAAGAACCAGCAGGCCGAGGAGGTGATGACCGATGCGCCGGCACCGGCCGATCCGAAACAGCTGCGCGAGCTCGGCCTGCAACTGATGCCGCGGCCGCCACAAGCGCGCTGAGGATCATTCGCAAGCCGTTACGGATTGCATAACGGCGCGCCATCGGCCGTGTAAGGTACGCAATCTACCGTAGGCGTATGAACGCTGGGTCCCTAACCAAATCCGCGAAAGCTTTCATCCTCGCCTCCGGACTCATCGCGGCGTCAACGGTTATCGCTGCCGCCCAGGATGTCCCGGTGAGCCTGGGCACGCCGGCCACCATTCCCTTCAGCGCCTGGTACATTGCGCCGCCGACCGGTCAGGTCACCCTCGGAGGGCATGCCTTCAACCTGACGAGCGGAAACCTGGTCCAGCTGCCCACGGTGAGCGGGACGAGCCAGAGCTACGCGGGCTCATATCCGAACGCCACGGCCGTCTACCTGCTGCTCAACACGTACAACACCTACTTCTGGTACCAGGGCGCCGTGGTCGGCACCGTGGTGCTGACCTTCAGCGACGGCACGACGCAGAGCACCGACCTCAGCGTCGGCGGCAACATTCGCGAGTGGCGGATCGGAGCCGCGTCGACGGTGAACACCCTCGCCGATCCGGCGACCATACAGGTCTGGAGCGGTACAGCGCAGCCTGGGATGGGTGGGGGTGCTGCCGTCATCGACATGCTGACGATCAAGGCGGCAGCGGCCGGTAAGACCCTGACCACCGTGACGGTGAACGACACGAACACCTTCGGCGCGCTGAAAATCGACCTCGCGGGACTGACCGTGGACGATGTGGCGCCGACGCCAACGCCCACGCCGGGGCCCGCCGCCTGCACGCCAAAACACGCGAACGACAAGCAAAAGGCCGAAGCCGAGAAGCACGTAAAACATTGCGACGACACGGATAAGAGCGACGCAAAGGCCGATGTGGAAAAAGACGACCAGCCCGCGGCCGTCGAGCGAGACGACGACTGAGCGTTACCGCTCCTGAGGCCCGGCTGCGGCGGCCGGGCCTCCTTCGTTTTCACCAGCCCGTAACACTTTCAGGCGGAGACCTGTGACCACCGTTTTGCCACCCCGTTACGGATCGCAAGATGTGCGCCATCAAGCGCGTAAGGTACGCAACATACAGTAGGCGACATGAACGCCGCCATCTTCACGAAACCCGCGAAAGGTCTCATTCTCGCGTCCGGTTTGATCGCTGCATCGAGCGTTTTGGGCTTTGCGCAAGACGCGCCGGTAGCCCTCGGCGCACAGGCGACTGTTCCGCTCAGCTCGCTCTACGTGTCGGCCCCGACGGGCATCACGACCCTGGGCGGCCATAGCTTTGACCTGAGTGGCGGCAACCTGCTTGCCCTCGGCAATGGTCAGAGCGCGACGCTCAGCGGCTCGTGGGCGAACGCGACGAGCGCCTACCTGCTGTTGAACAGCTACAACACCTACTGGTGGTACGACCAGTCCGTCGTCGGCAACGTCACGTTCACCTTCAGCGACGGCACGACCCAGAGCACCGACCTGACGGTTGGCGGCAACATCCGCGAGTGGCGGACTGGCGCCGGCTACACCATCAATACGCTCGCTGATCCCGCCGCGGCGAATGTCTGGACCGGGAGCGCCCAGCCGGGCATGGGTGGCGGAACCGCCGTCATCGACATGCTGTCGATCACGCTCCCCGGCAAGAACGTCACCAGCGTCACCCTGAACGACATCAATACCTGGGGCGCGCTGCAGCTTGACCTCGCCGGCCTAACGATCGACCCGGTTGCGCCGACGGCGACCTGTGTTCGGCCCGGCCAGTCGGCGCTGGGTAATGCCCAGGCTTGCGCCCACAGCCAGGCACCGGAGAACGCGAACTCTGCGAACTTCACGGGTACGAGCCCGTCGCAGGGCAAGTCGACCCAAAGCTCGACCGCCGGTACCAAAACGCATCCGACCCACTAACCAACAGATGCGGGAGGTCCCGCGACCCTGACAAATCAGGAGAGGTCCGGCAAAGCGCCGGGCCTCTCTTCGTTTTCCGGGGGTGGCCGACCACGATCCGCTACACTCGCGGGGTTGCCTGTGCCCGTCCCGCCGGTTTTCGTGCTGGCCATTCTCGTCATCCTGTTGGGCACGCAGCTGGCCTACGTGGTGGCCCCCCGGGCGCCGCATTACCTGGTTCGCCTGGTCCTGAGTGCCCTGGCGGTCCTGATCGGTGAAGGCCTGGGCCTGGCCGGGATCGGCGGCCGGCTGACGCTCGGCGAGCTGCACCCCGTCAATGACCTGGCGGTGCTGGCCGTCCTGCAGTGGGCCGGCACCCGGTGGATCAGGCGGGAGCAACCGGCGTAACCGCGTTTGAGGCGGCGGGAAACGCGGTACAACATGGGAAATATCCCGTGACGAGCACCGTCGGGAGGATCGGGTAAGTGGTCTGGCAAGTCGGCGTCCTGTTGGTTGGCATCGGGTTCCTGATTCTCAGCCTCTTTGCCTCCTTCATCTTGGTCAACATGACGCGCAGCCTGCGCACGATTGAAGCCATCCTGACGCTGACCCTCGACGAAGCGCGACTGGCGCTACCGGAGCTGCGGCACAGCCTGCAGCAGGTCGATGACATGGTCACCGGGGTCAATGACAAGTTCACGGCAGCCGACCGGGCGATGAACGCCACCGGCTCCGTCATCACCGGCTGGCGCGACCGGGTGCGGGATGCGCTGGGTGGACTCGGCCGACGGCGCGGACCCCAGACAGGCAAACAGCGGGAGGAATCATGAGGGAGAGTCGACTTCGCCATCAACCGGCCGGCAGCAGCCACGAGACGACTCACGGTGGTGCCTACGTCACTGAGCTCAAACTACCGGCGGTGACCGACTACATCGTGGTTGCCAAGCGCGCCGCGGCATCACTCGGGTTGGTCGTCGGGTTCTCACTCCAGGAGATCGACGACCTCAACATCGCGATCACCCAGGCCTGTGAGAACGCCATCGCCGCCGCCGCCCAGCAGTGGGGGAGTGGCAATGGACAGTTGAAATTGATTTTCAAGAGCCAGCCTCGGCGGATCGAAGTCGAGGTACGCAGCGTGCCGCCTCGGGCGGTCGAGCAGCAGGCCGTGCGGCCCGCCCGGCGCGCGACCGAACTCGATTATGAAACCATTGGTCTGAACATGATCCGGCTGTTCGTCGATGAACTGCGCTACCAGGTCGACAATCAGACCGGCAGCATGCGGATGAGGATGGTCAAATACCTGATCGAGTAGACCGGCCGGCGTCCTCGTCGTCCACCGTCCGACCGAATCGCGCGCTCGTCCGCCGCCTCTTCCTCGAATATCAGAAGACGAAAGACCCACAGGTCCGCCAGCAGCTGGTCGAGCTGTTCAACAACCTGGTGGTCTTCCTAGCCAGGAAATTCAGCAACCGGGGCGAGCCGCTCGAGGACATCGTCCAGGTCGGGTATATCGGCCTGCTTCAGGCGATCGAGCGATTCGAACCGCAGCGCGGTCTGGAATTCTCGACCTTCGCCACCCCCACGATCGTGGGGGAAATCAAGCGCTACTTCCGTGACAAGAGCTGGGCCATCAAGGTCCCGCGCCGGCTGCAGGAAACGATGCAACGTGCCGACCTGGCGCAGCAGCGCCTGCAGGCCAAGCTCGGGCGAACCCCATCGGTCAACGAAATCGCGAAGGAGCTGGACCTGGCCCCGGAAGAAGTTCTGGCGGCGATGGAGGCGAGCCCGGCGCAGCGCACCATTCCCTTCGAATCGACCGGGCCGGCGCCCAGGGACGACGACGGGCTGCAGCTGACCGAACGGCTAGGGCTGGAGGATGAAAACCTCGACAAGGTCGAGTTGCAGGACCTGCTCGACCAGGCCATGCGACACCTGACGCCGCGGGAGCGACGGATCATGTACCTGCGTTTCGTCGACGAGCTGCCCCAGGCGGAGGTCGCCAAGCGGCTCGGCATCTCCCAGATGCACGTCTCGCGCCTGCAGCGCGCCGCGGTCGAGCGCCTGAAGCGCGAGCTACCGGTTTCGACCTAACCCCGGCTTGATCCAGACGGTTTGCGGTCCGATCGAGCCGGACACACTCGGGGTCACCCTGGGACATGAGCACCTTCTGATCGACCTGCGCGAGCTTTGGGACGAGCCCGCGACCGACGAGCGCCGGGCCCTGGCCCAGGCGCCGATCACGCTTCAGTCACGGGCGACCTGGGCCCAGAACCCGTATGAGTCGCGCGACAACCTGCTGATCGACGACGAGGACGCGGCTGTGGAGGAGCTGCGCGCCTTTGCGCAAGCCGGCGGGCGCAGCCTGATCGACATGACGGTCGACGGCCTCGATCCAAAGCCCGAGGCGTTGCGGCGTATCTCGCAGCGCAGTGGTGTCCAGATCTTGATGGGGACGGGCGTTTACCGGGCGTTCGCGCATCCGCCCTGGGTCGCCGGCATGACGGTCGACGAGCTGGCGGCGCGATTCGTTGGCGCGATCCAGGTTGGCATCAACGGGACGGACGTGCGCGCCGGTCTGCTCGGCGAGCTGGGTACCTCCTCGCCAATCCTGCCCGACGAGGTCAAGGTTCTGCGCGCAGCGGCCCGCGCGCATTTCAAGACCGGGGTGTCGATCAATGTCCATCCGGCGATCTTCCATCGCGAAGGCCCGCGCATCCTCGACGTCCTGGAGGCGGAGGGCGTCGACCTTCGGCGGGTGGCGCTGAGCCACATGGACGAGCAGCTCGACCACGATTACCACCGCTCGCTGGCGGGCCGGGGCGCCTGGCTCAGCTTCGATACGCTGGGATCCGAAGAGACTTTCGGGCCGAATGCAAAAGAGCCCACCGACGACCAACGGGTCGACGCGCTCCTCCGGCTGCTCGACGCCGGGTGGTCAGGCCAGATTCTCCTCTCGCAGGACGTCTGTACCAAGCTTCAGCTATTGCGCTTCGGCGGCAAGGGGTACTCGCACGTGTTGACGGCGATCGTGCCCCGGCTCCGGGCCGCCGGCTTGGGCCAGGCCGCGATTTCCGAATTGCTCGTCGACAACCCGCGCCGTTTCCTGACTGGTCGGCGCTAGGTGCGGCGAGCCTCCAATGGTTTCGGCGAGTTCCCGTTACAATTCACTGTGCGCGCAGGCCAGCTATGACGAGCGCGGAAATCCGCCAGCGTTTTCTCAACTTCTTCAAAGAGCGGGACCACAAGGTGTTACCGAGCTCCTCCCTGATCCCGTTCGGCGATCCAACGCTGCTGTTCACCAGCGCCGGGATGGTCCAATTCAAACCTTACTTTCTGGGCCAGGCCCAACCGCCAACCCCAAGGGCCACCACCTGCCAGAAAGTCTTCCGCTCATCCGACATCGACGTAGTCGGACACGACGGGCACCACCTGACATTTTTCGAAATGCTGGGGAACTTTTCTTTCGGCGATTACTTCAAAGAGAAGGCAATCCCCTATGCCTACGAATTCCTGACCAAAGATCTTGGCCTCGATGCAGATCGGCTCTGGGCCGGCATCCACAACGACGATGACGAAAGCTTTGAGATCTGGAAGAAGACCGGCATCCCGCCCGAGCGGATCCGGCGGTTTGGTGACGAGTACAACTTCTGGGCGGCCGGGCCGACCGGGCCGTGCGGCCCGGACTCGGAAGTCCACTACGACTGGGGTAGCGAGTACGGCTGCGGGCAGCCCGACTGCGGTCCGAACTGCGAGCATCAGGGCTGCGATCGCTTTCTCGAGATCTGGAATCTCGTCTTCATACAATGGGACCGAGACCAGACCGGGGAAAGGAAACCCCTCAGGCAGAAGGGGATCGATACCGGGATGGGCCTCGAGCGCATCACCGCCGTCGTGAACCAGCATCGTCATGGGGTGTTCGACACCGATCTGTTCCAACCCCTGATCCGTCATTGGGCGGAGCAGAGCGGCAAGCCGTACCGAGACACCCCAGAGACCGATGTATCGCTGAAAGTGCTGGCCGACCACTCCCGCGGCAGCACCATGCTGCTGGCCGACGGAGTGGTGCCGGCCAATGACGGACGCGGGTACGTTCTCCGGCGCCTGATCCGACGCGGCATGGTCCACGCCCGCCGGCTTGGACCGGCGGTACACCTGTCGTCGGGCGTCTCCCTCGTGGCCCGCATCCTGGGCGGCGTCTACCCGGAGGTCCGGGTGCAGGCAGATCGGGTGGCCGAGGTAATCCGGTCGGAAGAGGAGCGCTTCGCCGTCGCGTTACGGCAGGGAATGGAGCGTCTCCAGCCTTTGCTCGAGCGCGGAACTCTTATCCCTGACGAGGTGTTCTATCTTCATGACACTCTCGGCTTCCCGATCGAACTCACCGCGGAGCTGGCCAACGAGCGAGGTGTCAGCGTGGATCTGGACGCCGTGGCCGCGCTGATGCAGAGCCAGCGTGATCGCAGCCGAGTCGCCACGGGCGGCTTTACGGCACCGCTGGCGGGCAGCGCCAGTCGATTTGTCGGGTACGACCAGCTGGAGGCCGAGACGACCGTGATGGACGTCTTTCCGGTAGCCGGCGATGCCGAAAAAGCCGATGTCTTCCTCGCCGCGACCCCTTTTTATGCCGAACGTGGCGGGCAGACCGCCGATACGGGCTGGCTCAATTGGAAAGGTGGAAAAGCCCGCGTCATCGATGTCCAAGCGCAGGGCGAAGCGATCCGGCATCGCGTCGAGGCGCGCCCTGACCAACTGAAGCCCGGCGACCGGGTCCAGGCCGCGATCGATGCGCCACGGCGGCAGGCCATCGCCCGTCATCACTCCGCCACGCACCTCCTGCATCGCGCCCTAAAAGATGTGCTCGGCGAGCAGGCGAGCCAGGCTGGATCGTCGGTGCAATCCGATTACGCCACCTTCGATTTCCGGTTTCCCCGGGCGCTAACGACCGACGAACTCGACCGGGTCTCGAGCCTGCTGAACGAAAAGATTCGGGCCAACCTGGTTCGGCGTGTGGAGGAACTTCCCCTCGACCAGGCGATCGCCACCGGCGCCGTGGCGCTGTTCGACGAAAAGTATGGCGAGCGGGTGCGGGTCGTTTCCTTCGGCGACTGGGCCCGCGAGCTGTGCGGTGGCACGCATGTCGACCGAAGCGGCGAGATCGGGTTCGCCCTGATCTCGAGCGACCGAAGTATCGGTGCCGGGGTGCGGCGGATTGAGATGCGAGCCGGGGCGGCCGCCGAACGTCAGGTTCGGCAGTACGAGCGGGTGCTCAGCGAGCTCGGCGACGAGCTCCGCGCCGGGCCCACCGAGTTGCCCGCCCGGGTGGCCGCACTGCAAGCCGAGGTCAAACGTCTCGAGAAGGAGGCCGCCAATCTCCGCCAGCGGCTCGCGACGGGGGCCGGCGCTCAGCTGGAAGAGGCGGACGTCAACGGGGTCCGGCTACTGCTTCAGCGGGTCGACGCCGGCGAAAAAGACCTGCTGGTGTTCGCCGATCACGCCCTCAGCCGCGCCAATGGCAATGGCGTCGCGATCGTGGTCGGCGGACGCAATTTCGCGGTCAAGGTTGCCAGTCAGCTGGCCGAGCGGCTCCCGGCGAACGACCTGGTTCAGGCGTTCCGGCAGGTTGCCGGTGGCAAGGGTGGTGGCCGCGGCCCGGTGGGGCAGGGCGGCGGTATCGATCCCGACCGCGTGGGTGCGGCGTTCAAGTCCGTGCAGGAATACGTGCGGATGCACCTGAAGGACTAATGATCAAGATCAAGGACCGGATCAAGCGCCTGCGGCGCGGCGCCGACTATGAAAACTACTACACGGCGCTCGACATCGGCACGGAATACATCAAGGCGCTCATCGTCAAACGCGAGGGTCGCAATGGCGTCGTCCTCGGCGCCTCCCGGCAACGCCAGGAATTTGCCGACATGGAGGGCGGCGTGCCGTCGAACATCCAGGGGATCATCGACAGTTGCGACCGGGCCATGTCGCAGGCCGAAGACATGTGCGACACCATCCCAGGTCAGGCGGTGATCGGCATCGCCGGCGAGCAGGTGAAGGGATTCAGCACCTCGGTTACGGTCCCACGTGCCGACCCCACGCTCAAGATCAACGAGGTGGAGCTGCTGCAGACGCTGCAACTGGTCCAAAAGCGGGCCCTGCGAGAAGCCCAGCACGCAATGAGCCTGGAGCTCGGTGTCCCCGATTTGAACGTCAAGCTGATCAACTCGGCGATTACCAGCGTGCGGATCGACGGCTTCGTGGTCAACAACCCGATCGATTTCCAGGGCAGGCAAATGGTGGTCACCGTCTTCAACACCTTTGCGCCGCTGACACACGTCGGAGCGCTTCAGACCATCGCCTCCGAGCTGGACCTGGAGCTGCTGGCCACGGTGGCTGAGCCCTATGCCATGGCGCGCTGCGCGGCGACCGACGAGGTCTACGACGTCGGCGGCATCTTCATCGACATCGGCGGGGGGACCACGGACATCGCGCTGATTCGAAACGGCGGCGTCGAGGGCACCCGGATGTTCCCCATCGGGGGCCGCGTCTTCACCAAAAAACTGGCGTCCCGGTTCGGCATCACCTTTGCCGATGCAGAGGCCGTCAAGCTCCGTCACTCCCGAGGCGAGCTCCCGCCTGAGCATGCGGAGAAGGTCCACTCGGTCCTGGCCCGGGACGCCGAAGTCCTGGTCGAGGGGGTGGCCATCACCCTGCAAGAGATGTCGAAGGGGGACCGACTGCCGACCGCGATGTACCTTGCGGGCGGCGGCAGCGCCCTGCCCGAGGTAAAAGACCGGCTGAGCAGCTTCCCCTGGAGAGAGAAGCTTCCCTTTGCCCGGACACCCACGGTGACCGCGCTGCGGCCGGTCGACATCCGGGGGATTTATGATTCCACCGGCCTCCTGCTCGATCAGCAAGACATCACCCCGATGGGATTGGCCTTCCACGCGATCCAGCAGCAGGCCGAGGACCAGGCGCCCCTCTACGGGCTGATGCGGAAGGTCCTCAAGGCGATGAAGGTCTAACCACCGCCCCCAAAACCTGACAGCGTAACAACTCGACAATCAGTGGCGTTTCCGGTATGAAAGGCTGCGACGTGTTAAAACTGTGAAGACTCTGGCCAAACTGCTGTACGTCGAAGCTGACGAGGAGATCACCGACCTCGTCGATCGCCTGCGGGATCTCAGTCTCGAGGACGAGGTCACCTTCGTGGTCCCGGATCGAGCCCGGGCCCTGCAGAGCGCGATGAGCTTCCGGCTGCTCAAGCGCTACGCCGACAGCTACGGCAAGCGGGTCAACCTGGTCAGCGGCGATCCCCGGCTCCAGGCGATGTCCCTGGAGGCCGGCTTCATGGCCTACCCCAGCCTGGCGGCCTACGACAGTGGGACGGAAGTGCACCAACCAGCCCTGGTCGATGAGCCGATTGTGACGTCCGTTGCACCGCCGGTCGCGACCCCGGCCCCGGCCCAGACTCGCTCCCAACTGGGCGGTAGCCCGCCGGGCGTAGCGACCCTCGATCGGCCGCGCCAGGCGTCGGTGGTTTCAGCGCCGCCGAGGGCCACGCCGCCGAAGCCGCCGCGACCTGCCTCGTCCGGCCCGTCGCTGCGGAGCTACCGGCCGTATCTGATCGGGGCAGGGGTGCTGGCCGTCATCGGCTTGCTGTTCGGGATGCTGTACCTTCCGACGGCCACCGCCACGCTGAGCGTGTCTGGCACGCAGCTCAAGGCTGACACCACGCTGCTCGGGGCGCCTGGCAATGCGGCCGGATCGCCCAACCAGTTCGCCACGCAGCCGGTCCACGCCGAACAATCCCAGACCCTGCCCGGCACGCCCACTGGTCAGAAGCAAGTAGCTGCGGTGCCTTCGACAGGCCAGGTTGTGATCACCTCGACGTGCGTCTTTTGCCTGGGACAGGATGTGCGCAAAGGCCTGATCGTTAGTACCGACAGCGGGAAGCGATATTCGACGCAAAAAGTCGCGCACATTGGTGCTGGGTACGGCGCCCAGGACACCGTTCCGATCGCGGCCGTGACCGCGGGACTCGACGGCAATACAGACGCGCATTCGATCACAAACATCGAAAATGGTGGCAACGATCTCAAAGTTGATAATCCTCAGGCGACGACGGGTGGTGCTGACGCTCGGACGGCGACCATCATTCAGCAGTCCGACCTCGATGGCCCCAAGGACGCGTATTCCAAAGATGCCATCCCCCAGGTCACCGACCAGCTGAGCAGCAAGGCCCAGGGCAAGAAGCTGATCCTCGTTGGCAAGGGGGTGCAGGCCGCGGTCACAGCCGATCACAAAGTCGGCGAGGAAGTTAACGGTTTCACGGTCACGATCAAGGTCTCGGGCGACGGGGTTGCATTCGACGACAAAGCCGTCAAGGCGATGCTGAAGGCCGCCCTGCAACGCAAGGTTCCCCAGGGATCGCAACTCACGACCGAAAACATCACCCTCAACTACGACGCCGTCGATGCGACGGCCGATGGACACATCACGCTGAACGGCCATGCGTCTGGGTTCTACACGCCGGTGTTCCTGAACAGCGCGATCCGTTCGCATCTCAAAGGGATGAGCCCGTCGAAGGCGCACGCGTTCCTCCAATCACTCCCGAACGTCGTCGACGCTCGCGTCGTCCAGTCACCGTTCGGCCTTCCGTGGCTCCCGTTGTTCAGTTCGCGGATCACCCTCAAGATCCAGGAGGTCTCGAGCACCTCGTCGGCGTGAGGGTCCTGGCGATCGATCCGGGCACGGTTCGGCTCGGACTCGCGCTGAGTGACCCGTCCGGAACGATCGCGCAGCCGCTCAGCGTTCTCGCGCGACGGTCGGAGGCGGAGGATCTCGAGACGCTCAGGGCGCTGGTCGAGCGTCACGAAATCGGTCAGATCGTGATCGGGCTGCCGCGCACGATGGAGGGCCGGCTGGAAGCCGCCGCGCTTCAGGCCCAGGCTTTCGGTTCGAAGGTCGAACAGGCGACCGGGCGCCCGGTAGCATACTGGGACGAACGGTTGACAACTGTGGCCGCCGAGCGATACCTGATCGACCAGGGCAAACGGCGGAGCAAGCGGCGGCAAGAAGTTGATCGGATGGCCGCCACGTTATTGTTGCAGGGTTACCTCGACTACCAGCGCGGGCGGGGGCCAGGAGGCTGAATGCCAGAGATTCCAGAGGCGAACGGCGAGATCCAAACCATCGAGCTGGTCAACGAGAAGACCGGTGAGGAGGAGAGCTACGTCGTCCACGACGTCGTGGAAATCGAAGGCCAGACCTATTACGTCCTGCAGGCCGAGGCCGACGAGGATCGGGTGCTCATCCTGCGCCGCGAGGGCGAATCGCTGGTCACCCTGGATGACGAGGAGCACGACCGGGTGGTCGAGCAACTGGAAGAGTTCGAGGAGGACGAGGGGGAGGAGAACGGCGGTGTGGAGGATTAGCTGACTCCAGCCACCCGATTGAACGAGCCAGCGCCGCGCCGGCGCAGCCGTGCTCTCGGCTGTGTCCAGTGGTTCGTCGCCATCCTGTTCCTGCTGCCCGCCGCACTGGGGATCCCCGGCGTGCTCGCCTACAACTGGGTGGATCACCAGCTTCACCAACCGGCCAACCCGGCCAACGCGAAGGTGCGCTTCGTCGTCCCGCCGGGCGCGACCTTCCACGAAGTCGCCGACACCCTGCATCGCGTCGGTCTGATCGACTCGGTGACGGTCTTCGACTTCTACGCTCGCTACAAGCACCTCGACCGCAACGTCCAGGCGGGCGCCTACCAACTGAGCCGAAATCTCAACATGGTGCAGATTCTGTCGGCGCTGCAAACCGCCATACCCGACGAGGTCTTCGCCACCATCCCGGAGGGGTACACCATCAAGAAGACCGCCACCCGGCTCGACCAGGGTGGGATGATCAAGGGCAGCGACTACATCGCCGCGGCGGTGGCGGGCCCGTACAACTACGACTTCCTCAAGGAGCTTCAACCGGGCACGTCCCTTGAGGGGTTCCTCTTCCCGGATACGTACCTGATCCCACGGAACGGGACGGCGAAACAGCTGGTGACGCTACAGCTCGAGGCCTTCAGCAAGCATTGGGACGACACCCGCAAGACACAGGCGACCCAGCGCAAGCTCTCGGCGCTCCAGATCGTGACCCTGGCCTCCATGATCGAACGGGAAGCGCGGTTCGATGAGGACCGGCCGCTGGTCGCCAGCGTCATCTACAACCGGCTGTCAGCCGGCTGGCCGCTGCAGGTCGACGCCACGGTGCTCTATGCCAAGGGCGAGTGGCAGGCGTCGGTCACCACCCAGGACCGCATGATTCAGTCGCCCTACAACACCTATTTACATACAGGACTCCCACCGGGACCGATCGCGAACCCTGGCATCAAGGCGATCGATGCCGCCCTCCAACCCGCTCAAACCGGCTACTTCTTCTACCTCTCCGACCCGCAGGGTCACAACCACTACGCCAAGACCAACGACGAGTTCGCCCGCCTCCTCAAGCAGTACGGCCTCCAGTAGGCTGCTGCTGGTCGGCGGGGCGGAGGACGCTCAGCTGGCCGCCGAGCTATACGACGCCGGTTTCCGCGCGGCGGGGATCGAGGCGAGCAGCGAGCCCCGAACCGTGCTGCCGGACGGTCTGGCCGAGGCCGTCGCCGGGATGCGAGCCGACAAGCGGGTCCTCGGCGCAGCCGTCACCAGGCCCCACACCGTGGCCGTCGCCCGGCTGCTCGATGGCCTCGGGCCGGAGGCCCAGGTGGTCAGGGCCGTGAACACGATCACCCATCGTGCCGGGGCTCTGATCGGCTGGAACACGGACCGCTCCGCGTTCCTCCAGGCCCTCGACGAGGCCGGCTTTCAGCCCAAGGGCCACGCGGCATTGGTGCTGGGGGCCGGTGGCGCAGCCCGCGCATCGGTGGACGCGCTGCGGGAGGCGGCGACGACAAAGATCTGGGTCGCCAGCCAGGACCTCGATGAGGCTCGAGCGGTGTGCCGGGATCTGGAGGTGACCGTCGGCGGCCCCACTCCGCTAGGGTCGCTGTCGCTGGTGGCCCGCAAGGTCGACTTGATTGTGAACGCGACGCCGGTTGGAAGCGACGGCGAAACCGTCCTGTTTCCGGTGGATTGGATCACGCCGGCCCAGTTCGTCTTCGACCTGGTTTACCAGCCGGCGGTCACGCCCCTGGTCCGCGGCGCACGGGATCGGGGCGCCCGCGCCATCAACGGCTTGACCATGCTGTTGTTCCAGGCCCTGGCCGCCTTCGAGATTTGGACCGGCCAGCCGGCGCCTGAAGCGGCCATGCGGGCGGCCCTGGAGCGGGCGGTCGTCGGACGGTTGAGCGCGTGAACCACTTGCTGTTCGCGTTCGCCTGGGCGGTCGTCGGTGGGATCGTCGGCGCCAGCCTGAACTACCTGTCCCGCTGGCTTGCCCGGATCGAGGAAATCGAGTTCCGGCAATCGGTTCGCGAGATGCTCCTGATGCCCGCTCTGGGCGCCGGATTCTTCTTTCTCTTCGCGCTCCAGCTGGGCATCCAGCGGGTGCTCTTCATCGACTCGGTGTACGCCGCCATCCTGGTCCAGGTGCTCGCCTTCGATCTCAAGACCCGCTACATCCTCGACCTGGTCATGTTCCCCAGCTGGGTGATCGCCTTTGCCCTCGCCTTCGTCACGCCGTGGACCGCCTACCTCACCTGGCCCTGGCCCGACTGGCGCACCGCTCCCGTCGCCGCGCTGATCGCCGGCGGGATCTTCTTCCTGCTCTATTTCGGCGGCCAGGCCGTCTTTGGCGCTGAGGCGTTCGGCTTCGGCGACGTCAAGCTGGCCGTGTTCATCGGGATGGCGACCGGGTTGACGAATCTCCGAATGGTCCACGCGCTGCTCTACGGCGTCTTTCTGGGCGGGTTTGTGGCGATAATTCTGCTCATCACCCGGATTCGTCACCTGAAAGAGGCGGTCCCTTATGGCCCGTTTCTTGTCATTGGGACCCTGATCAGCCTCTACGCCCAGGCACCATGAAGGCGCGCGACCTGCTGCCCGGCGAGCGGGTCCTGGCCAGTTCCTCGCGTCACTGGGTGGTGCTGGTGCGCCCGACCGTCACCACGATCGTGGCGGTGGCGATCGCCCTGGTGGTCGCCGTCCTGCTGCCGATCCAGTCCGAACTGCGCCTTTTCTTGATGCTCGGCGTGCTCGTGGCCGGCCTGTTGGTCCTCAACCTCTATTACTGGGCCTGGCGGGCGCACGAGTACGTGCTGACCGATCAGCGCGTGATCCTGAACGAAGGCATCATTTCTAAGTTTTCCCGATCGATCTCCATCGATCGGATCCAGGACCTGACCACGTTCCAGGGGCTGTGGGGCCGAACCTGGGGCTTTGGGGATATCGAGCTGGAGTCCGCCGGGCGGGATAGCGCCGAAGTGCTCAGCACGGTGCCGCGACCGCAGCAGCTGCGAAACGCCATCTTCGCCCAGATCGAGGCAAGGCGCAGGCCCCCACCCTAACCCGAACGTCTCAAACGCTCGCCTGGCACTAAAGCGCCGCTCGCGTGGGCCGACGGGCCCGCCCCGCAAGCGGGGAGGGAAATATGGGTAGAATCCCTTGCCGGACATGGTGAACCCCAGCGATTTTCGGAATGGCATGACCATCGAATGGGAGGGCGGACTCTGGGTGGTGCTCGAGTTCCAGCAGGGCCAGAATGCGCGCGGAGACACCTTCTTCCGCACCAAGCTTCGAAACGTGCGCTCCGGCGCGATTATCGACCAGAAGTTCCGCGACAAGGACCGGTTTGCCCGCGCCCGGATCGAAAAGGTCTCCATGCAGTACCTTTACAGCGACGGTGACCGCCATTTCTTCATGGACCTGGCGAACTACGATCAGCTGCCGCTCAACGATGACCAGCTGGGCGACAGCTTGAAATACCTGAAAGAAAACTCGGCGATCTCGGTCTTGATGTACGACGGCCAGCCGCTGGGCGTCGAGCTTCCGACCACCGTTGATCTGAAAGTGACACAGACTGCCCCCGGCTTTCGGGGAGACACCGCCGCTGGGGGTGGCAAGCCGGCTACGGTTGAAACCGGGCTGACCCTCAACGTGCCGTTTTTTGTCAACGAGGGCGACGTCATCCGGGTCGATACCCGGAGCGGCGCCTACGTGGAGCGCGTCTGATGGCCGGCGACCGCCCGCTGGGATCGGTCAAAGTGGCCAACGAGGTGATCGCCCATATCGCCTCGCTCACGGCGAGCCAGGTTCAGGGGGTTGCCGGCATGTACCAGGCCCGGGCCCGCGACGGCCACCGGGTGCTGCCGGCGAGCAGCTCGTACAAGGGCGTCCGGGTCGACATGGGAAATGAGGCGCTCAACCTGGAATTGTTCCTCGTCGTCGACCACTCCGCGCACGTCCCCACTGTGGCCGCGGAGGTCCAGCGCCAGGTGGCGGACGCGGTCGACAAGATGCTCGGCCTCGAGGTTCGCCAGGTGAACGTTTTCGTCGGCGACGTGAGGTTCCCCGAGGACGGGTAGTGCCACGCCTCTTCGACGGGGCGCAGCGCTGATGGGACGGCGTCACCTGGCCCGAGAGCTCGCGCTCAAGGTGCTCTTCGAGCTCGAGGCGGATGGAGGAGATGCGGAGCGCGCTCTCCAGTACCACGTCGCCGAGTCGCGCGCGGACGCGGAGGTGGCGGACTTCGCCCGGACCCTGATTCTCGGCGTGCTCGAACACCGCGCGGAGATCGATGCCCGGCTGGCCGAGGCCTCCCGCAACTGGGGGCTCGACCAGATGGCCAAGGTGGAACGCACCCTGTTGCGGATCGCCGGGTTCGAAATTCTGTTCCTGCCCAGCGTGCCGCTCAAGGCGGCGATCAACGAATCGATCGAGCTGGCCAAGACCTTCGGCGGGCCGGACTCCGGCAAATTCGTCAACGGCATCCTCGGCCGGATCGCCGCGGATGCCGAAACCGGGCGACCGCCGGAGGATCAGGCGGCCGCCGTGCGGGACGCGTCCTGAGCATGAACGAGGACATCGCGCAGATGGATTACGAGGCGGCCGCCGCCGAGCTGGAGCGCACGGTTCAGCAGCTGGGCAAAGAGCAGGAGGACCTCGCTGAATCCGTGCGCGCATTCGAGCGTGGATTGGCGCTGGCGCGTCGCTGCGGCCGGCTCCTCGATGAGGCGGAGCGCCGGCTCAACGAGCTCGCACCGGCCGCCCAGCGCTCGACCGGCCCGTGAGCCTGCTGCAAAACCCGTACTTCGTCGTTCCGCTGGTGGCGTGGGCGATCGCCCAGACCGCCAAGGTGATCATCGACTCGGTCCTGTTGCACCGGCTGAGTGTGCGCAGGCTGGCGACGGCCGGAGGGATGCCGAGCTCGCACAGCGCGCTGGTGGTGTCCCTCACGACAATCATCGGCCGGATGCAGGGGATCCAGTCGCCGCTGTTCGCGCTGGCCCTGATCTTCAGTTCGGTTGTCATGTATGACGCGACCGGCGTACGCCGGGCGGCGGGGCAGCAGGCGATGATCCTCAACCGGCTGCTGGACGACCTGTTTATCGCCCATCGCGGCATCCACCAGGTTCGGCTGCGCGAGCTGCTCGGGCACACGCCGATCGAGGTGATCGCGGGCGCACTTCTCGGGGTCGTGATCGGCCTCGGCCTGTGGCGATGATCGTGGCGCAACGGCGGCGCCTCGATCAGGCCCTGGTCGAACGCGGCCTGGTCACGTCGCGCGAACGGGCGCAAGCGATGGTCCGGGCGGGCCTGGTCCGGGTTGCCGGCGCCCCCACGGAGCGGCCCGATCAGCTGGTGGCGGCGGACCAGCCGATCGAGATTACCGGTGCGAGGGACTATGTCAGCCGCGGCGGGGAGAAACTGGCGGCCGCGCTCGACGCCTTCGCCGTCGATCCCCGGGACCGTACCTGTCTCGATGTGGGTGCCTCGACCGGCGGCTTCACCGACGTCTTGCTGCAACGCGGCGCCGAGCGCGTGATCGCCGTCGACGTCGGCTATGGCCAGCTCGCCTGGAGCCTTCGCCAGGATCCACGCGTGACCGTCATCGAGCGGGTGAACATCCGCCATCTCGAGCAGCTACCGCAGCCGGCTGACCTCGCGGTGATCGACGTCTCCTTCATTTCGCTGCGGCTGGTGCTGCCGCGGGTTCGCGAGCTGCTCCGGCCGCCGGGCGACGTCGTGGCGCTGGTCAAGCCGCAGTTCGAGGTCGGCAAGGGAGCGGTAGGAAAGGGTGGGGTGGTCCGGGATCCGGCGCAACACGACCAGGTTCTCAACGAGCTTCGCCGTTTTGCGGCCGAGATCGGCTACCAGGTGGCCGGCCAGATCCCCTCGCCCGTACTCGGGACGAAGGGCAACCGCGAATTCCTGCTGTACTTGAAGCCTCATGCCTGAGGCGGTGGGGATCGTCTGCCACCCGCGCATCGATATTGGCGGTGAGCCGGTGATGCAGGCGCGACGCCGGCTCGAGCAGCGCGGCTTTCGCGTGTGGACCTACTGCGCCACCGCCGAGGAGCGCCCCGGCGCGCTCGTCAGTGACCTCGACGGCACCCGCCTGATCGTCAGCATCGGCGGCGATGGCACCCTGTTATGGACGGCCCAGCAGGCGGCCGTCGCCAGGATTCCCGTCCTCGGGATCAACGCCGGACGGCTCGGCTTCCTGACCCAGGTGCAGCTCGGTGAGGAGGGAACAGCCCTCGACCGTTGGGCCGAGGGGGACTTCCGGTTGCACCGGCGCGCGCTGCTCGAGGCTCGGGTTGGGGATCGGGTCTTCCATGCCTTGAACGACACGGTGGTTCACAAGGGGATCGACATCAACCTGATCCGGTTGGAGGTCTCGGTTGACGGGGTGACCGCGGGTCACTTCGACGCCGACGGGGTGATCGTCTCCACGCCCACCGGCTCGACCGGCTACGGCCTGTCGCTGGGGGGACCAATCGTTCATCCAGATGTCCGGGCCCTCGTCTTCATGCCGCTGAACCCGCACAGCCTCTTCAATCGCCCGGTCGTTATCCCGGAGAGCGCGCGGGTTGTGATTCACGTGCCGACGGCGTCGGCGATTCTGACTTGCGACGGGCAACAGAATGCCGCGCTGCAGCCCGGCGCCCGGATCGAGATCGCCGCACCGGGGCTGGAGGTCCAGCTGGTGCAGTTCGACGGCGGCCGCAACTTCTTCGAGTTGCTGCGCCGCAAGTTGCGCTGGGGCCTGCCGCTCACCGACGGCGATCCATGACACGCGGGAAACCCCGCGACCCTGAAACATGATGAGCTCGGCACGGCACCGCGTCGGCCAGTTCTGGCGTCACGCGTCGGCGCAGGTCAGCCCGTCCGAAGCCGCCAACGCCGAGCAGATTCTCGGACCGGATCTCGCTTCCCTGTTCTTCCATCTGCCGGTCAATGACCAGCGGCACGGGCTCGACGTGCTCGCCACGGTGCGCCAACTCGACGGCGAGCCGAGCCGGCTGTTGGAGCAGGCGGCCTTACTCCACGATGTGGGCAAGAGCGGCGCCGACTTCTCGGTCATCGATCGCAGCCTGACAGTCTTCCTGGCGGCGTCGCCGCGGTTGCTCAACGCGTTGCTTGGCGCCAGACCGGGCTTTGCCCGCCGCCACGCCATCTACGCGGACCACGCCCGAATCGGCGCCGCGCGATTGCACGCTGTCGGTGCCACCGAGCTGGCGGGTATCGTGGCGGAACACCATGCCGCGCACCCGGCGTCCGAGGTGACCCGACGTTTGCAGCGGGCGGATCGACGAAACTGAGCCGAGAGGTGGCGACGGAGCTCGAGCGTGACCCGGTCTACCTGGTGCGGACGCCGGCCTTCGACGGGCCGATCGAGCTGTTGCTGACCCTGGCGCAGCGGGCCGAGGTGGACCTGAAGGCGATCCCGCTCGCCAGCTTGACCGATGACTATCTCCGGGCCATCGAGCAGGACCGCCCGCCGCTGGAGCGGCTGGCGGGGTTCCTGGTGATCGGCGCCCGTCTGGTCCAGCTCAAGGCCGCCGGCTTGATGCCCGAGTCGGTGGCCGGGGAAGAAGAGGAGCTCGAGGCCTGGGAGGATGCGATCAAGGGACGCCTCGAAGAGTACAAACGGTTCAAGGAGCTCGCCGAGTCGTTGATGCGCCGCCACGCCACCGGGCGATTTACCTTTGCCGGCTTGCTGGAGCCCGACGTAGTGCCGCAGGCGCGCGTCCAGGTGAGCCTCGAGGCGCTGGCCAGCGCCTTCCAGCAGGTTCTCGATCGGCTGCCGCCGCCGCAGCAGGTCACCGTCGAGATGGAGCAGGTTTCGCTGGCGGATAAGCTCGAGGAGCTCCGCTCGATGCTCGGGCGGCAACCGCAGATGAACTTCAGCGCGATGTTCCGTCACGCTCGCACCCGGCTCGAGGCGGTGGTCACCTTCCTCGCGCTGCTGGAGCTGATTAGAATCGGTCAGGCCCGGGTGGCCCAGGCCTCGGCCTTCGCGGAAATCATGGTCTACGGACAGGAGACGGAGCAATGATCGGGGTGCGGGATACCGCAGGACTGGCGGCGGCGCTGGAAGCCGTGCTGTTCACCCTCAACCGCCCGGTCACCGTGCTGGAATTACAGGAGATCCTGCAATCGCCGCTGCCCGATGTGGAAGCCGCGGCGACCGCGCTGGGCGGATCGCTGGACGGCAGAGGCCTCTTCCTGCAACGACACCAGGACCAGCTGCAGCTGGTCACCGACCCGGCGCAGGCAGACGTCGTGCGGCGGGTGCTGCGGCCCGAGTACCCGTCGAGGCTTTCACCCGCCGCCTATGAAACCCTGGCGATCATCGCCTACCGGCAGCCGCTCACCCGGGCGCGGATCGAGGAAATCCGGGGAGTGAACTGCGAGGCGGTGCTGGAGAGCCTGGAGGAGAAGGGCCTGATCGAGGAGACCGGGCGGCTCGACGCGCCCGGCACTCCGCGGCTTTTCGGGACGACCATGAAGTTCCTGCAGATCCTCGGGCTCAGCAGCCTCGACGAGCTGCCCCCGTTACCACAATCACAATCCGGCTCAACCACTTCCTAGCCCGGGCCGGCGTCGCGGCCCGGCGCAAGGCCGACCAGCTGATTGCGTCCGGAAAGGTTTCGGTCAACGGGGTGCCGGCGGTCACGGGCCAGCAGATCGCCCCCGGCATCGACCGGGTCACGCTGGACGGCCGACCGGTCGAGCCGGTGAGCGGCCGGACCTACCTGATGATGAACAAGCCGGCCGGAGTCCTGACCAGCGTTGGTGATGAGCGCGGCCGGCCCACCGTGATCGATCGGCTGCCACCGGACCACCCTCGGCTCTTCCCGGTCGGCCGGCTCGATATGGACAGTCGGGGACTGCTCCTGCTCACCGACGATGGAGAGCTGGCGGTTCGGCTGATGCACCCGCGATACCATGTCGACAAGGAATACCGCGTCGTGATTACCGGCCGGCCGGACAGCGATGCCCTGCGCCGGCTTGCCGAGGGGATGGTCGTGAGCGGGGAGGCGTTTCGGCCGGCGGAGGTCCGGGTGCTCGACGTCGCGCCGGCGCAAACCCGGCTGTCGATGGTCCTGCGCGAGGGTCGTAAGCGCGAGGTCCGCCGGCTCTGGCAGGCGCTCGGCCATCGGGTCGTCGACCTGCAACGGATTCGGATCGACGGTCTCGATCTCGGCGACCTCGAGGAGGGCGCGATTCGAAGCCTCGCTCCGGACGAAACTGCGCGGCTGAAAACGGCCGTCGGGTTGACGCCGTGATCATCGCGATCGATGGACCGGCCGGCTCGGGCAAAACGACCATCGGCCGGATGGTCGCCGACGCGCTCGGGTTCGCCCTGGTCGATACTGGATTGTTCTATCGTGCTGTCACGGTGGAGGCACGCCGTCGCGGGATCGCGCCGGAGGACGTCGCCGCGCTGATTCGCATGGTCGGCTCGATGCGCATCGATGTCAGCACCGCCCCATCGGGCGAGCCGGGACCGCTGCTGTCGATCGATGGTCGCGACGTGAGTCGCGAGGCGCACGATCCGGCGATCGCGGCCGACCTGTCGCGAATCGCGCAGCTCCCTGAGATCCGGCGGCTGCTGGTCGAGCCGCAGCGGCGCTCTGCCCGAGGCGACGCGGTGGTGCTCGGCCGCGACATCGGCACCGTGATCTTTCCGGAAGCCGACCAGAAGTTCTTCTTCACCGCGCCCGCCGCCGAGCGGGTGGCGCGCCGCCGGCGCGAACTCGACCGGGCCGGGGGGAACGCCACCTCGGACGCGTTGATGGAACAAGAAATCGACGCCCGAGACCGGGCCGACCAGGAACGCGATGTTGCGCCGTTGCGGGCGGCGACCGATGCTATAATCGTCGCGACTGAGGGCAAGTCGGTCCGTCAGGTTTTCGACGAGGTGATGGCCCGGCTGCCGAAGCATTGATCGCTTTGAGCTATTCCTTCCTCACGCGTCTTGCACGGCTCCTAACCCGCATCCTCCTCGGCTCAAAATTCCACCTGCGCGGTACGTCGAATGTGCCGGTCAGCGGACCCGTGCTCATCGTTTCCAACCACGTTGGCGCGGTCGACCCCGCCATCATCGGCGCCTGGACACCCCGGCCCGTCTGGTTCATGGCGAAGGCGGAACTGTTCAAAGGGAGTTGGGCCTGGTTGATGCGCGGCTACCACGCCTTCCCCGTCGTCCGTCACTCACCGGACCGAACCGCCCTGCGCCGGGCTTTCGGTTTGCTCAAAGACGGCTCAGCCGTGGTGCTATTTCCGGAGGGGCATCGGTCCGAGCATGCCCGGCTGCTCCGGGCGGAGCCGGGCGCGGGCTTCGTGGCCCGCCGTTCGGGAGCGCTGCTGGTGCCCATCGCCATCACCGGGACGCAGTACGTGCTGGGCCGCCACACGGTCATCCCCAAGCGCGCCGAGGTACAGATGACCTTTGGCGAGCCATTCCAGCTGCCGGACCGGAATCGCGATGGCAGCCAGATGGATCACCAGCAAAGCGCCGATTACCTGATGACAAAGATCGCCCAGCTACTCCCGTTGGAGTACCAGGGGGAGTACGCTGGCTCACCGATGCCGAGAAGCGCGCAAGCATGAAGAAGATCTACGTTCTCGACACGAACGTTCTCTTGCACGATCCGAACGCGATCTTCTCCTTCGAGGACAACGAGATCGTCATCCCCTTGGCCGTGATCGAGGAGGTCGACGGCCAGAAGCGCCGGCAGGATGAGGTCGGCCGCCACGCTCGGGTGATCGCGCACTATCTCGACGAGCTGCGGACCCAGGGCAAGCTCTCGGAGGGGGTGGCGCTGAAGTACGGCGGCAACCTGCGCGTCCAGCTAAAGCACCAGGAATCGCAACTCCTGCCCGAGGACCTCGATCCAAGGAAAGCCGACAACCAGGTGATCGCCCTGACGCTGCAGCTCAAGGCCGAGAGCAACGGCACGCCGGTCATCCTGGTGAGCAAGGACATCAACGTGCGGGTGAAGGCCGATGCGCTCAACCTGCAGGCGCAGGATTACGAGACCGACAAGATGGTCCTCAGAGAAGAGGATCTCTACGACGGCATGTCCACTCTGACGGTGTCACCGGAAGACATCGAGACCTTTACCAAGACGAACGTCTATCAGCCCAGCAACGGGCAGCTCTTCAACAATCAGTTCGTCCATTTCAAATCGCTGAATGGCAACAAGTCGAGCGCGCTGGGTCGTTACGATGCCACCGCCCACCAGGTGGTGGCGCTGGCGCCGATCAAGAAAGAGATCTGGGGCATCCAGCCCAAGAACCTGGGCCAGCGGTTCGCGTTCGACATCCTGCTCGACGACCGGGTGCCGCTGGTGACGATGACTGGCCAGGCGGGTACCGGGAAGACGTTGCTGGCGCTGGCCGCCGGCTTGAGCAAGGTGCTGGACCAGCACCGCTATCGCCGATTGCTGGTGACCCGGCCGGTGATTCCCATGGGGAAAGACGTGGGCTACCTACCGGGCGACAAGGACGAGAAACTTCGGCCCTGGATGCAGCCGATCTACGACAACCTCGAGTACCTGATGGGGTGCATCTACAAGGAGCAGATGGCCGCGGACATGATCCGGCACATCCAGGACAAGGGGCTCTTCGAGGCGGAGGCGCTCACCTACATCCGGGGCCGCAGCATCCCGCAGCAGTTCATCATTGTGGACGAAGCGCAGAATCTCACCCCGCACGAGGTCAAAACCATCGTCTCGCGCGCCGGCGAGGGAACGAAGATCGTCCTGACCGGCGATCCGAACCAGATCGATCACCCTTACCTCGATTTCCGCAGCAACGGGCTCTGTTACGCGATCGAGAAGTTCAAAAACAACCCGCTGGCGGGGCACGTTACCCTGACCAAGGGACAGCGATCTGAACTCGCGGAGCTCGCAGCGAAACTGCTCTAGCATTTAGTTAGTGGATCGCACGTTCGTGGCGCTCGATCTGGAGACGACCGGGTTGTCGCCGCGACTCGACCGCATCATCGAGGTTGGCGCCGTTCGGTTTCGCGGCGACGAGGTGCTGGCGACCTTTCAATCCCTGGCGCGGCCCGAAGTGCCGATCCCCCGTCCGGTCCAGGAACTGACCGGGATCCGTGACGACGATGTGGCGGCCGCGCCACCGCCCGAGCAGGTGCTGGCGCAAGTCGTCGACTTCGTCGGTGACAGCGCCGTCGTCGCGCATAGTGGCACGTTCGATCTGTCCTTCTTGATCGATGGCCAGCCCGGAGCCGGGTACGAATTGTTCGACACCCTCGACCTGGCGCGGATCATGCTGCCGATGGCGCCCAGCCACAGCCTGCCGCATCTCTCCCGGCAACTCGGCCTGACGCATGCCGATCCCCATCGAGCGCTGTCCGACGCCGACGCGGCGCGGCAGCTGTTTCGCTACCTGTGGCGATTTGCCGGCGGGCTTCCTCGCGATCTCCTCGACCGAATGCTCGAGCTGGTGGCCGACTGGCCGCATCCCCTGCAACATTTCCTCAGCGAGGCCCACGCCGCGGAACCAAGCGGCGTGCACAGCCTGCTCCCAACCCTGGCCGCTCCAGCCAGGCCGGCGCGCGACGCCGCACCCTCGACCGATCCGCTGGCGATCCGGGCGCTGCTCGGCCCGGATGGTCCAATGGCGGGTCGCCTCGATGACTACGAGCTCCGCGAGGCGCAGCTCCAGATGACGCTGGCCGTCGCCCAACTCTACAGCCGCGGCGGCCGGTTACTGGTCGAGGCCGGGCCGGGGACCGGGAAGTCGCTGGCCTACCTGGTGCCGGCCGTGCACCACGCGGTCGCCACCGGCGAGCGGGTCGTGGTGGCGACGAACACCATCACGCTACAGGAGCAGCTCTTCTCGAAGGACATCCCGTTCATGCGAAGCTGGCTGCCGTTCGATTTCAGGGCGTCGCTGCTCAAGGGGCGAGCCAACTACGTCAGCTTGCGTCGCTGGAACCGCTATCTCAACGCGCCCAGCCGGCGAGCGGATGGCAGCTGGTTCGACGATGAGCTCAAATTCAAGCTTCGGATGCTGGTCTGGCTGGCCCAGACCCGGAATGGCGACCGTTCGGAAATCAAGCTCAATGGGTTCGACGACTTGTTCTGGCTGCGGGCGGCATCGACCGCCGACGATTGCCTCGCCGCCCACTGCGAGAACTTCAAGACCCAGCGCTGCTTCTATTGGAATAGTCGACGAGGGGCTCAGGACGCCGACCTGATCGTGACCAACCACGCGCTGCTGCTGGCCGATGCGCTCAAGGGTGGCTCCGTGCTGCCGCCGCACGAGCACCTGGTCGTCGACGAGGCGCACCAGCTGGAAGAGACCGCGGTCGAAGCGCTCACCATGCGGGTGGGGGAGGGGGAGCTGCTCGAAAGCATCGACGGCGCGCTGACCTGGTTCCGCGCTGCGGTCGGGACGCCGAGCGAGGCGGTGCGCCGCGCGGCCGCGGAGTGCCGCCAGGCAGTGGTCGAGCTCTTTCGCGAAGCCCGGACGGTCGTCGGCGAGCGGCAGCCCGAGCTTCCCGCCCGGCCATCGCGCGAGGAGCCGGTCGTGCTCGATCCGGCCAATCGCAACCTCCCGGACATCGTCCGTCTCTCGACGCTCGCCGCCACACTCGACCAGCGGGGGACGGCCTTGCGGCGAGCTCTCGATGATGCCGGTACGCAGATCCCGCTCGAGACGAACCCTCACGCGGAACGAGAGCTCGATCTATTCATCACCCAGCTGCAGAGCCGGGTGGACCTGGTGGTGCACGCCCTGCTTTCGCCGCGGCCGGAGCGGCTTTACTGGATTGGGACGGAGCGCCGGTCAGGCCGGCCGCTCATCCAGGGCGCACCCACCGCGGCCGGCCGCGAGCTCCAGGCACGGGCCTTTGCCGGAAAGGAAACCGTCGTCTTCACCTCCGCGACACTCGCCGTCGCCGATTCCTTCGCGTATTTCAAACGCGGCGTCGGGCTCGAGGCGCTGAGCACCCATGAGATGGTGCTGGCCTCGCCCTTCGATTACCTCTCGCAGGCGCTGCTCTGCTTACCGACGGACCTTCGCGACCTTACCGATCCGTCCTTTACCGAGCAGGTGACCGCCGTGGTTGGCGACATCGCGGAGGCGATCGATGGTCGAACCATGGTGCTGTTCACCTCGCATCTCCAGCTGCAAGACGTGGCCGAGCGACTGCGAGTCCGTACCGCGCGCACCCACCTGTCCGTGCTGGCTCAGAACCTGGACGGCACCAGGCGGCAGCTTCTGGCGCAATTCCAGGAGCATCCGCGCAGCATTCTGCTGGGTAGCAGCAGCTTCTGGGAAGGGATCGACGTCCCCGGCGATGCGCTGTCTTGCGTGGTGATCGTCCGTCTGCCGTTTCGGGTTCCCAGCGATCCGCTGCAGCTGGCGCGCAGTGCGACTCTGGCCGACCCGTTCGGGCAATTGGCGCTTCCGGAGGCGGTGCTGCGGCTCAAGCAAGGCTTCGGCCGGCTGATCCGGCGGCAGAGCGACCGGGGCGCCGTCGTCCTGATGGATCATCGGATCGCGAATCGAACCTACGGCGGAGCGTTTCTCGATGCGCTGCCGCGGGCCGCGGTCCAGGTTGGCCCTGCCGAGGAGATCCCCCTGGCGATCACCCAGTGGCTCACCCGCGGCGGAACCGTTCGCCGGTTCAGTCCGGTTCAAGCGTGAACCCGGACGGCCGGCTCACCGTCGGGCTGGCCCAGATCGACCCGGCGCTGGGGGACCGCGACCGTAACCTGGAGCGGCACCGCGAGTGGGTGCGCCAGGCGACCGCCGCCGGCGCGAACCTGCTGGTGTTCCCCGAGCTGAGCCTGACCGGGTATTTCCTCAAGGATCTCGTCCCGGACAGCGCGATCCGGCTCGATGACCCGATCATGCGCGAGCTCGGCGCCCTGTCGACCGACCTGGACATCGTTGTGGGGGCGGTCGTCGAAGAGCCCGATCACCGCTATTTCAACGCCAGCCTTTATTTCAGCCGTGGCGAGCTGGTACACCTCCACCGCAAGGTCTACCTGCCGACCTACGGGATGTTCGATGAACAGCGCTACTTCGCACCTGGCGATCGCTTTCGCAGCTTCAGGACCGGGTTCGGTCGGGCCGGGATACTGGTCTGCGAGGACATCTGGCATCTCTCCAGCGCGTACATCCTGAGTCTCGAAGGCGTCGACATGATCATCTGTCCTTCGTCGAGCCCGGGGCGGGGGATCACGACCGACGAGCGGCTGGGGACGGCGGAGTCGTATAACCTGGTCTGCCGCACCTACGCCCAGTTCCTGACGACCTTCTTTCTCTACTGCAATCGGGTCGGCTTCGAGGACGGGGCCAACTTCTGGGGCGGATCGATGGTGATTGGCCCGAACGGCGACATCATCGCCCAGCAGGAAGACGCGGACGAGGCCCTCGTCCTCGCCAGCCTCGACCTGGCCGAGGTGCGGCGGGAGCGGTTGACGAATCCCCTGCTGCGCGACGAACGGCTGGAACTGACCATCAACGAATTGCGGCGAGTCTGGCATGAGCGCACCCGCAAGCCTTTCTGAACCGGTCTTCGCGCCGCTCGTCATCAATCCCGAGCTGGTCAAACGCATCCTGATCGGGTTTATCCGCAACGAGGTTCGCAAGGTCGGCTTCGAGCGGTTGGTGCTGGGCCTGAGTGGTGGGGTCGATTCGAGCCTGGTCGCCAGCCTGGCCGCCGAAGCGCTCGGCCCGCCGAACGTGCTCGCCGTGATCATGCCCTACAAGACCAGCGATCCGAAGAGCCGCAGTGACGCCCTGCAGGTGGTGCAGCAGCTCGGCATTCATCGGCTCGAGATCGATATCAGCCCGCAGATCGACGCCTACTTCGAGCGATTTCCGGACGCGGACCAGAAGCGACGCGGCAACAAGATGGCGCGCGAGCGGATGACGATCCTCTATGACCACTCCTTTGCCTGGCGAGCACTCGTCATCGGCACGAGCAACAAGACTGAGCTGCTGCTCGGCTACGGGACGATCTACGGCGACATGGCGAGCGCGATCAACCCGATCGGTGACCTGTACAAGACCCAGGTCTGGCAGCTGGCGGATGCCATCGGGGTGCCGACCGCGATCGTGCAAAAGGCGCCATCGGCGGACCTCTGGGCCGGCCAGTCCGACGAGACCGAGCTCGGCTTTCAGTACCGGATGATCGATCAGCTCCTCTATTACCTGGTGGATCACCGCTACCGAGTCGAGGAGCTCAAGCGGCTGGGCTTCGAGGAGGCCTTCGTCGAGGACATCATCCGCCGAGTCCGCGACAACCAGTACAAGCGCCGGCTGCCCGTGATCGCCAAACTGTCCTCACGCACCATCGATCGCGACTTCCGCTATCCACGCGACTGGGGACACTGATGCCGCCCGGCCAGGCCGGGACTGGGACGCTCTACCTGGTGGCCACGCCGATCGGCAACCTGGACGACATGACGCTGCGCGCCATCCACGTGCTGGAGTCGGTGCCCCTGATCGCCGCCGAGGACACCCGCCATACCTTGAAGCTGCTGACGCACTTTGGCCTGCGCCGCCCACTCGTGAGCCTGCACGCCCGCAACGAGCAGCGGCAGCTGCAGACGATTCTCGGCCGGCTCGAGCAGCATGACGTCGCGCTGGTGTCGGACGCGGGCACCCCGGCGCTCTCGGACCCCGGCGTGCGGCTGGTCAGCGCCGCGGTGGCGGCCGGTCACCCGGTGGTACCGGTGCCGGGACCGTCGGCCGTGCTGGCGGCGCTGATCAGCTCAGGGCTCCCCACCAACCAGTTCACTTTCCTTGGGTTTTTGCCCCGCAAATCCGGCGAGCTGGAGCGCGTGCTGCGTGCCGCCGGCGAGGCCAAACGGACCTTCGTGTTCTTCGAATCACCCCATCGGCTGTTGCGAACATTGGATATAATGGCGTCCGCCCTCGGCCCCCGCTCGCTGGTGGTGGCGCGGGAGATCACCAAGGTCCACGAAGAGTTCTTACGTGGAACACCGGCGACACTCCTGGAGCACTTCGCGAAAACTCCACCCCGAGGCGAGCTGACGGTCGTGGTAGCCGGCAGCGACTGGAAAGCCCCCAGATGAGTAAGTTCTACGTCACCACCGCGATCGTCTATCCAAACGCCGCGCCCCACCTGGGCTTCATCTACGAGCTGGTCGGGACGGATGCGCTGGCACGCTATCACCGGCTGGTCGGCGATGAGACGTTTTTTCTGACCGGGACGGACGAGCATTCGCAGAACGTCCGGCGGCGGGCCGAGGAGGAGGGCGTCTCCACCGCTGAGTTCACATCGCGGATGGCCCAGCTCTACCGCGATGTCGAGGCCCGTTTCGGCATCAGCTACGACCGCTTCATCCGGACGGAGGATGCCGACCACGTGCGTGGGGTGCAGGCCTTCATCACCAAGATGCAGGCCCGGGGCGACATCTACAAGGGCGCGTACGAGGGTTGGTACTGCGTCTCCTGCGAGGCCTTCAAGGGAGAGGCGGACCTCAAGGACGGGTACTGCTTGATCCACCCCACGCTGAAAGCGCAGTGGCTGACGGAAGAGAACTACTTCTTCAAGCTGTCGAGCTACCAGGATCGGTTGCAGCAACACATCGACAAGCATCCGGACTTCATCCAGCCACAGACGCGCCGCAACGAGGTGCTCGGCTGGCTCAAAACCGGCCTGCAGGACTTCAGCATCTCCCGCTCGACGATCAAGTGGGGTATCCCCTTTCCCGGCGACGACAAACACGTCGTCTACGTCTGGGGCGACGCGCTGGTGAACTACGTCACCGGCGTCGGCTACGGGACCGACGAGGCCATGTTCAAGCGCTGGTGGCCGGCCGATCTGCACGTGATCGGCAAGGACATCACCCGCTTCCATTGCCTCTATTGGCCGGCGATGCTGATGTCGGCCGGGGTCGCCGTCCCCAAGCGGGTGTACGCCCACGGGTTCCTCACCGTCCGCGGCGAGAAGATGAGCAAGAGCGTCGGCAACTATATCGACCCCTTCGAGGCGGTCGATCGCTTCGGCGCGGAGGCGGTGCGCTACCTGCTGCTTCGCGAGCTGCCCTTCGATCGGGATGGCGACATCAGCTGGGAAACCATGACCGATCGGTTCAATGCCGACCTGGCCAACGATCTGGGGAACTTCGTCTACCGCACGCTGTCAATGTTGCAGCGCTACTTCGATGGCAAGGTGCCGGCGCCCGACGCCGACGCGACGGCGCTGGACAAGCAGCTCCGGACCGCCTTCGAGCGGGCGGTGCGGGGCCAGGACAAGCACCTGAAGGCGCTCGATTTCACCGCCGGGCTGGAGCTGATCTGGGAGGCGATCAACCGGGGGAACAAGTACATCGAGGAAAGCGCTCCCTGGGTGCTGGCCAAGCAGTCCGATCAGCGCAAGCGCCTCCAGACTGTCCTCTACAACCTGGTCGAGGCGATCCGATTGACCGCCTACCTGGTCTCGCCGTTCCTGCCCGAGACCGCGGGAAAGATCGCGGCGCAGGTCAAGGCGGACCTCAACACCCCCTGGGCGACCGCCCGCGAGTGGGGAAGGCTGGCGCCCCGGACCCAGACATCCCTGGCCGGCGTCCTGTTCCCGCGAATCGAGAAGCCGGAGCCGGTCGCCTGATCGATTCGCACGCGCACCTCCTGCACCTGCGCGAGCCGCTCACCCCAATGCAGGCGCTGGAGGACGCCAAAGCCGCCGGCGTGGACACTGTGATCAACATCGGTGACGACGCCGGCGACAACCAGCCGGGCCTCGACCTGGCCGAACGGATGCCTGGACTGCGGACCACCATCGGACGGCACCCGCATTCGGCCGGTGAACCCATCGGCGCCGACGAGCGGCGAGAGCTGCGCCGGTTGGCGAGCCATCGAAGCGTGGTGGCGGTGGGGGAGATCGGGCTCGATTATCACTTCACCGATTACCATCGGACGCCGGCCAAGACCCAGGCCCAGGTGTTCCGGCAGATGCTGGGCCTGGCCCAGGAAGTCGGCAAGCCGGTCGTGCTCCACACCCGCGACGCCTTTCCCGATCTGCTCGCCATCCTCGACGAGTTCCCGGGCGTGGAAGGGGTGTTCCACTGCTTCAGCGGCAATTCGGCGTTCGCCGCCGAAGCGCTCGCACGCGGCTTCTACCTCTCATTTGCCGGCACCGTGACCTATCCCACCGCCCACGGGGTGATCGGGGCGGCCAGCATCATCCCGCTGGACCACATGCTGGTCGAAACCGATTCGCCCTTCCTCCCACCGCAGAGCCGGCGTGGTCAGCCCAATGCGCCCCGCTACCTGGTGGAGACGGTGGAGCGGATCGCGGCCCTGCGCGGCACGACCACCGCGGAGATCGCGCAGCGCACTCGACAGAACACCATCGAACTCTTTCGGTTGAATCACGCCGGCTAGCAAGCGACCGCTGGACATCGCCGACCCGGCCATCATTCGCGGCGTGGCCCGCCGCTTCGGGATCCGGTTTCAGCGCCGCTGGGGCCAGAATTTTCTCGCCGACCGACGGCAGCTCGAACGGATCGTCGACGCGTTGGAGCTGACTGCCGCCGACCACATCGTCGAGGTCGGCCCGGGGCTGGGCGCGTTGACCGGCGAGCTGGCGCGCCGGGTCCGCGCCGTGGTCGGGGTCGAGATCGACCCCGCCTGCGTGAAGGCGCTCGGGCTCACCATGCGGGATCACTCCAACGTCCGGATCGTGGAGGCCAACATCCTGCGCACCACGGTGGCCGACCTGCTGCCCGCGCCGTATCGGGTCGCCGGGAACATTCCCTACAACCTGACCGGCGCGCTGCTCGCCCAGCTTCTCGAGCAGCCCAGACCCCCCTCCCGCATCGACCTGCTCGTCCAGCAGGAAGTCGCCGAGCGGATCGTGGCGCCGCCGGGTGCCTGGAGTCTCGCCACGCTGAGTGTTCGAGTGTTCGGCCACCCCGAGCTCGTCCTCCGGGTGCCGCGCTCGGCGTTCCTCCCGCCGCCACGGGTCGACTCCGCCCTGGTCCGCATCGTTCCCGACGAGGAGCCCGCGCTACCCCGGGTGATCTTGCCATCCTTCTTCGATTTCGTCACACCCTTCTTCCAGGCCCGTCGCAAACAACTGCCCTTCGTCCTCAGCCGGACCCGTGGTGTCAGCGGGGCGGAGGCTCGCGCCCGCCTCGCCGTTATAGGCATCGACCCGGCGCGACGGGCCGAGACCCTGACGCTTGAGGAATGGAGGCGACTCTACGAGAGTGAGCATGGACCGTGACAACTAGCTACGATTTAGGCGCCTTGAAGGAACCAGGGGAAGAAATCGGCGCGGGGCGTGACCCCCGCGACATCATCCTTCCCCGGCCGCCGGGCTTTCGCACCGTCCTCGCGAACCGGGATTTCCGGCTGATCTGGTCGGCCCAGATCGCCTCGCAGCTGGCGGACAAATTCCTGATGTTCGCGCTGTTGATCCTCACCTACAGCATCAGCCGGGCGAGCACGCATGGGGCCGCCCTCTTCCTCGCCTATACGTTTCCCTCGATCTTCTTGAGCCCGCTGGCCGGCGTCTACGCCGACCGGCACGACAAGAAGCGATTGATGTTCTTCACCAACGCGATCCGCGGCGGCTTGATCCTGTTGATCCCGCTCAGCCAGGTCACCCCCTACTTCGAGCACGTCACCTGGCATTTCTTCGTCATCATCTTTCTGTTTGCGGCGGTGGGGCAGATCTTCGCCCCGGCGGAGGCGGCCTCGATCCCGTTCATTGTCGGCGCCGAGGAGCTGATGACGGCCACCTCGATGTTCACCAGCACGGTGATCGTCACCCTGCTGGTCGCGGTGCCGGTCTCGACGCTGGCGGTCCGCTTTCTGGGCGAGAATTCGCCCTACTGGATCGCCGCCGGGCTATTCCTGCTGGCGGCCTGGCTGATCTACCTGGTGAAGAGTGACCTGCATGCGCGCACCCACGAGTTCAACACCAGGCAGAACGACATCCTCTATGAGCTGCGCGAGGGGATCAGCTATATCGCCCGCCGGCCGCTGGTGCGCTTCGCGGTGATCCAGCTCAGCCTGACCATCGCGGTCATCTTCTCGGTATTCGTGCTGGCCCCGGGCTACATGAGCACCGTGCTCCGGCTACAGGTCACCGACGTCTACCTCTTCCTGGCGCCCGCGGTGATTGGCATGCTGGGCGCCGCGTTCTATCTCGGTCAGTACGGACGCCATTACCGCCGCAGTCGCTTGCTGATCGGCGGTCTGCTGTCGGCCGGTGCCACGTTGATGTTGATCGCGGTTGTCCCGTATCTGCTGCAGCAGCTGTCGGCAACCTGGCTGCTCGTCTGGTTCCCGGTCGTGTTCGGCTTCATCGGCGGCGTCGAATTCGGCATGCTCTTCATTCCGGCTTTCACGGTGCTGCAGGAAAAGACCGAGGCCGAGCTTCGCGGCCGCATCTTTGGGGCGATGTTCACGGTCGTCAATGCCGCCGTCGCCATCCCCATCCTGCTGGCCGGTGGGCTGGCCGACCTGTTTGGAGTGACCCGGGTCATCTTCGGCATGGGCACCCTGCTGGTGGCCAGCGGCGCGATCTCAGCCCTTGCCGGCCGTCGAAGCCCGCTGGTGCCCCCGAGCCTCTCGACGAACGGGAAAGCGCGGGTATAATCGCGGGCGAACGTCGGGCGCATAGCTCGGCGGGCCTGCCGGCCCACGCGAGCCGCGCGGAACGTGCGATGCGAGCGTTTGAGGCGTTTTCTAGGCCACGATATAATCGCGTGCGTCGATCGGGCGCATAGCTCAGTTGGTACGAGCGCTTCCATGACAAGGAAGAGGTCACAGGTTCGACTCCTGTTGCGCCCACCAGCCACCCAATAGGCTTGGACCGGTGGAAGTTGGCGGTTCGGTCGCACTGGTCACCGGGGCGGCCTCTGGCATTGGCGAGGGAATCGCTCAACGCCTTGCCATTGAGGGCGCCTCGATTGTCGTCGCCGACATCGATGAAACGCTGGGCACGCAACTCGCGGCACGCCTTCCGAGCGCGGTGTTTGCCGGCTGCGACGTTACCGATGACTCGCAGCTGCAAGCAGCGGTCAATCTAGCGCGAACCCGTTTCGGGCGGTTGGACATCCTGGTCAACAACGCCGGTGGGGCACCAGATCCGCAGTATCCTGAAGCTCCTCTCGAGCACTGGTCGTGGGTGGTCGATTTCAACCTGCGCTCGGTGATCCGGGCAGTGCAGCTGGCCCTTCCGCTCTTGTCTGCGCGGGGCGGCGCGGTGGTCAATATCGCATCGATCGCCGGCATCGGCCAGGAGCCTCATTCTGCTCCTGCCTATGCGGTGGCGAAGGCCGGCGTTGTGCGCTTCACGTCGAGCGTGGCATTTCTTGCAGAACGGAATAGGGTGCGGGTCAATGCCATCTGTCCCGACTGGGTGGACACGCCGTCCAGCCGGCGGAACCGCGAGGCAATGACCAAAGCGGAGCTCGCCCGTCTCCCACCGATCCTGAGTCCGGGCGAAGTCGCGGCGGTGGCCCTGACGCTCATCCAGGATGAGAGCGCAGTCGCCCGCACCATCGTCATGCGAGGCGGTAAGCAACCATGGAACCTGGCCTGACGTTGTAAACCTGATGGCCACTAGGATCCGGCGCTGGCTCGCCCAACTGCTCGACTACGTGCTGATGCACGGTATCTGGAATTAAGCGGCCGTAACCGCTACCGTCTAGGGATGGCGGTCGAAACCGGCGTGCTGTCCCTCGCGCAGATCCAGGCGGCGGCCATGCGGATTCAGCCGCATATCCTGGCCACACCGATCATCTCGGGCGACGCGCTCGCTGGCAACGGGGCCTGGCTGAAACCCGAGAACCTGCAACGCACCGGCTCGTTCAAGATTCGCGGCGCGACCAACGCCGTTCTCCAGCTCGATCCGGAACAGCGCCGGCGGGGCGTGATCACGCTCTCGGCGGGCAATCACGGGCAGGCGCTGGCTTCCGCCGCCCGGGCCGCCGGGATCCCTTGCGTGGTCGTCGTTCGGGACGACGCCCAGCTCAACAAGCTTCAGGCGATTCGCCGGTATGGAGCCGAGGTTGTGCTGGTGCCGATCGCGCAATGGCAGCAACGTCTCGAAGAGGAGCAACAGCGCCGCAACCTTCATCTCGTGCATCCGTTCGATGACCCGGCCGTAGCAGCCGGCCAGGGAACGGTGGGGCTCGAGATTCTCGACGCGGTCCCGAATTTGCGGACCGTCCTCGTTCCGGTCGGCGGCGGTGGCTTGATCTCCGGCATCGCCGTCGCCGTGAAACAGCAGCGGCCCGACATCCGCGTGATCGGCGTCGAGCCCGAGAAGGCGCCCGCCGTAACCGAAAGCCTGGCCGCGGGCCACCCGGTGCCACCGTCGAGGCTCGATACCGTCGCCGACGGCCTGGCGGCTCCCTACACCCGGCCATTCACCCTGGCCGTCATTCAGCGCTATGTCGACGAGATGCGAACCGTGGCCGATGAAGCCATCATCGACGCGCTCAGGATCATCGCGCTCCGCGCCAAGCTGGTGGTGGAACCGGCGGGCGCCGCGGCGGTGGCGTCGTTGCTGTCCGACCTCAACATCGAGCGTCCGGTGGTCGCGATTCTGTCCGGCGGCAACATCGACGGCCAGCGGCTCTCGACCTGGCTCGCCGGCTAAAAGAAAATCCCCGGGTGGCGTCCCGGGGATTGAGCGAAGGGCGATTCCACTGACTTAACGCAAGCCGTGCGTTTCACTTACGGCTATGGTGCATGCCATAATTTCGCTCGACCATGGCTAGTGTCCCCGACGGCCACGCCACCGACGCCGCGGTGCTGATCTTCGAGAACGACCCGCGCCAGGCGATCACCTATCGCGAGCTGTTCACCGACGCCGGCTACGCCGCCCAAACGGCCCTCCCGAGCGAGGACGTCCAGCAGCTCGGTCAGACCCTGCGCCCCGCGGCGGTTCTCTTCGACATGGCCATCTGGGAAGCTGATACCGCGTACGTTTACGGGATCCTCAACAGTGCGCTCGGCTTCGAACGCCCCGTAATCCTCGCCCTCTGTACGCTGCCCCATCAGGTCCGGCGGGCGAAGCGCTTCGGCGCCGACAGCATCTGGATCCGTGGCGTCGATGACGCGGCAGCGCTTCCACAGCTGATCGCGGACCTGCTCGAGCAGCGCCGCGAGGGAAAGCTGAAACCCAAGACGCCGGCGACGCCGCTCTAGCTCGCCGCTCCCTCGCGAGGACGTCCATCATCTTTACAACGCCTCATCGATCATTGACATCAACTGACCGTGGCTCATCCGCCAGCCCATCGTTTTCCCCAGCCGCCGCGGTCATCGGTGCATTGGTGTGGATAATCACACCCGATGCTTGACACCCTAGGCGCGGCGAGCATAATTCAATAACGCGTCAGGGGAGACGGTCTCGGCAGGGACCGCAAGAAAGGCAAGAGGGAACTCGGAGGAAACGTTTGGAGATCGCTCACGGTTTGAAGCAAGCCGCCCCGCTCAAGGTCTGCGCTCGTCCCGGATGTGACGCCTCCGTCAAGAAGACAACCGCCAGGTACTGCAGCATCCGCTGCTGTGCCATCGACCCCAACCGGCAGGAACGGCTTCGACGCCAGGCCCGCCGGGCGCCGATCGTTCCCCTGGCGCACCAACTCTCGATCATCTTCCAGGTCCATCCCGACATCGAGGCGTCGCTCGACGACCGAACCTTCGGCCGGGACGACATCCCGGCCGGTCTGCAGCGTCTTCGCGCCGTTTAGGCGCTCTCGATACCCTCCGTATAATCGGCTGACCCTTTTTGGGGTGCAGCCATGAGCGAAGTTCTAGAAGTCCTCCGTCACTCGACCGCGCACGTGATGGCGGCGGCAGTCCTCGACCTCTTTCCGGGCACGGTGATCGGTATCGGACCCGCGACGGATGAGGGCTTCTACTACGACTTCGGCTTCAAAGAGCGGCTCCAGCCCGAGGACCTGCCGAAGATCGAGGCGCGCATGCGCGAGATCGTCAAGGCCGCGCCGGCCTTCGTGAAGGAGGAGGTCCCCCGGGCGGAGGCGGTGGCCCTCTTCGAGCGGCTGCACCAGCCGCTCAAGGTGGAATTGATCAGTGACAAGGTCACGGACGCGACCGCCCGCCTCTATCGAACCGGCGACTTCGTCGACCTCTGTCTGGGCCCTCATGTCGCGACTGCCGGTCAGCTGGGCGCCTTCCGCCTGCTCTCGATTGCCGGCGCCTACTGGAAGGGCAGCGAGAAGAACCAGCAGCTGACCCGCATCTACGGGACGGCGTTCCCGACGGAGCAAGAGCTCGAGGCGCACCTCAAGATGCTGGAGGAGGCGGCCAAACGTGATCATCGCAAGCTCGGCAGAGAGCTGGATCTTTTCCTGATCGACGAAATGGTTGGCCGGGGGCTGCCCCTCCTGACGCCGAAAGGGGCGACCGTTCGCCGCCAGATGGAGGAGTTCATCCTCCGACTCGAGCGCGGCCAGGGGTACGAGCACGTGAAGACTCCGGACATCGCCCGTCTGGAGCTGTACAAGGTCAGTGGCCACTGGGAGCGGTACCGGGACTCGATGTATGCGCCATCCGAGATGGAGGACGAGGAGTGGCAGCTGCGGCCGATGAACTGCCCGCACCACATCCGGGTCTTCCAGCGCAAGGCCTACAGTTTCCGCGAGCTGCCGGTTCGCATCGCCGAGCTCGGCACCGTGTATCGCTACGAGAAGTCGGGCGAGGTCTCGGGGTTGATCCGGGTGCGGGCCTTCACCATCAACGACGCCCACATCTTCTGCCGGCCTGATCAACTGAACGTGGAGTTCGAGCGCGTCATCCAGCTCATCCTGCAGGTGTACCGCGCCTTCGGTATCACGGACTTTCACTTCCGCCTGTCGCTGCGCGATGACGTCAGCAACAAGTGGATGGGTGACCCGGCGATCTGGCAGCGTGCCCAGGATGCCGCCCGCGAAGCGCTCCGCGCCTCCGGGCATCCGTTTGTTGAGGCGCCGGGCGAGGCCGCCTTCTATGGGCCGAAGCTTGATGTGCAGATCAAGGATGCCATCGGTCGCGAGTTCAGCCTCTCGACCAACCAGATCGACTTCCTGTTGCCCGAGCGCTTCGGCCTCGAGTACGTGACCTCGGACCAGCGGATGGAGCGGCCAGTGATGCTGCACCGCGCCCCGATCGGCTCCATGGAGCGGTTCATGGCCTACCTGATCGAGCATTACGGCGGTGCCTTCCCGGTCTGGCTGGCTCCGGTTCAGCTGGTCTTCATTCCGATCGCCGACCGCCACCTGGAGGCCGTCTCCGCCCTTGCCGAGCGGTTCCGACAGCGCGACCTCCGGGTCGACGTCGACGCGCGGAGCGAGCGGATGCAGGCGAAGATCCGCGGGGCCCAGCTCCAGAAGGTCCCCTACATGGCGGTGGTCGGCGACAAGGAGCTCGAGGCCGGCACGCTCAATATCCGGCGGCGCGAGGGAGGGGATCAGGTCGCGGTGGGCGTCGACGAGTTTCTGCGCCAGCTCGAGGAAGAGTCGCGATTACCACTGTAGGGCCGGTTTGTGGCTGTCGGTAGCGTGGTATACTCCCGCGTGCCAAGAGAGGCTGTCCCAGACTCTCACCTCCAGGCCGGCGCCGAAGAGGTCACCGGGACGAAGATAGCCTCGAGGCTATCTTTTTTGTTTTCGAAGGAGGCTTGATCCACGGCATTTAGGGAACTTCGGATCAACGACCAAATCCGCGCCGCCGAAGTCCGCGTTATCGACGATCGCAACGAGCAGTTAGGGGTCATGGCCACCGACCGCGCGAAGGCGCTCGCCGTCGAGCGGGAGATGGACCTGGTCGAGGTCGCGCCCCAGGCGCAACCTCCGGTGGCCCGGATCATGGATTACGGCAAATTCAAATTCGAGAGCATCAAGAAAGAGAAAGATGGGCGCCGTAAGCACAACGTCATCAAGGTCAAAGAAATGAAACTCCGTCCGAAAATCGGCGAGCATGACTTCCAGACGAAGTTCAACGCCGTCAAGTCGTTCCTGGCGGAGGGCGATAAGGTCAAGCTGACGATCATGTTCCGCGGCCGCGAGATGGTGCATCAAGACATCGGCAAGAAATTGCTGGACCGGATGGCGCTGGAATTGAAGACGATCAGCACAGTCGAACGGCTGCCGCTGCTGGAGGGCCGGAACATGATCATGATCCTGGCGCCGGCCGCGGCCGCGGCGCCACAGCCGCAGCCGCAGCCGCAGTCCCAGACGCAGCCGCAGTCCCAGACGCAGGCGCGGAAGAGTTAAAGGAGCCATCGATGCCCAAACTACGCACCCATCGGGCGACGGCAAAGCGATTCCGGGTGACGAAGACCGGGAAAATCGTGCGTCCGCACGCCCAGAAGAGCCACCTGCTCGGGCACAAGAGCCCCCGTCGCAAGCGGCAGTACAGCAAGCTGCTGATCCTCAGCGGTAAGGACGCGCGCCGGATCCGCCGGGTGGCCCCGTACCTTAAGGAGAAGGACTGAGATGCCACGGGTAAAGCGGAGCGTCCCATCGCGCCG
>VBDZ01000054.1 GCA_005881215.1 Chloroflexota bacterium
CGAACGCGCTCCAGAGGCCGAAGTCGCGAACGGCGGGGACCGGGCTGAGCGCCAGCACCGCAAATCCCGCCGCCAGCGCCAACGCCGAGGCCGCGATCGCCGGACCCACGCCGCCGGAGGCTGCCCTTGCCGCGGTGTTGGGTTCAACGCCGGTCGCTCGTTCGCGGCGGTAGCGCGCCAGCCACAACACACCGAACTCGGTGGCGAAGGCGATGACGACGCCGCCCAGCAGCACCGTGATCGGGCTCGCCCGCTGGTTGAGCACGGCGCTGACCGCAAAGAGCAACGCGGTGACGGCGCCGGCGGCCACCACCGTGGGCAGGATGGCCAGCAGGGCCGGCACCGGCCGTCGATAGGCGAGCAACAGCACTACCAGGATCAGGGCGATGGCGAGCAGCGTGAGCGTGATCTGTTCCTGCTGCAAGTCGGTGAGCGCCCGGTCGGCGATGACGGCAAGACCGGCCGGGTAGGCTCGGAAGCCTGCCGGTGGATTGGCGCTGACCGCATTGAGCTTGGTGACGAGCGCGTGGTCGCGCTCCACCGATGTTACGTGGGTCAGGCCGAAGATCGAAAGCGCTAAGCCGTTCTGGCTGCTGTAGACGGCGCCGCTGAAATAGGTCGGAATTCGGTCGAGGATCAACTTCGTCCGAGTCGGGTCGGGCAGTGTTCCCTGATTGAACCCAGCCAGGAACTCATTCAGGCTTTCCAGCGCCCGCAGGTCACCGCCCGACCGCGCTGTCGCGTTGCGGCTTGCCTGGTCGAGCCACTGGACGGCGCTGGTCGTCGCCGGGTCCTGTCCCTGCAGCACCAGGTCGATCTCGCCGGTGAGGCCGATCTCCCGCCGGATCAGCTCCGCCTGCGTCACCGCCGGGTCGCCGGCCGGCACCAGCTGTGATGGATCGGTCTCGATCTTGATGCCGGGAAGCGCGGCCCAGCCGGCGAGGCCGGCGACCACCAGCACCAGCGCCGCGGCGGCGGGCAGAGAACCGAGCGCGCGCACCCGACCGGCGGCAACGGCGCGGATCCTGGAGCCGGCAAAGATCGCCGGGAAGCGGCGGGCCATCAAGAACAACGCCGGCAGGCCGACGAGATAGTTCGCGAGGTAGGCCGCCAGCACCCCGACGGCCATGAAAAGCCCGAACTGCCGGACCAGGGGGATGCCCGAAACGACAAACGCCATCATCCCGGCGGCGGTCGCGACCGCGGCCAGGCCGGTCGCCGGCAGGACGCCGGCGGCGACGGCGGTGACCCGCGGCCCCGCGGTTCCCGGTGCATCCACCATCCGGTTGATCGACTGGATGAAGTAGTCGGTGGCGAGCCCCAGGACGACCGGCAGCACGACCAGTGTCGCAGGGGTGACCGGCAGCCCCAGCCAGCCCGCGATGCCCGCCGTCCACAGGGCGCCGAGCCCGGCCACCACCACGGCGGCCAGGGTGGCGGTTCCCAGCGCGAGCAGGGCGACGATCAGCGCGGCCAGCAACGCGATCGGGATGAGGAATTTCAGCGAGTTGACCACCGCATCGGCGACCGAGAGGGTCACCGCCGGGGAACCGGTCGCCGTAAAGCGCAGGTCGTGCAGCTCTTTCAGGTCGCTGCTGGTCGAGGCAGACTGCACGATGCCGAGGACGTGCCGCACCTGGTCGAGCGACGCATTGCGGTTGAGCCGGACGGTGATGACGGCGTGCGACGGGTCGGGCAGGGCCCAGTTCCAGAAGGGGCGGACGTGCTGGCCGTCGGGCTCCATCAAGACCCCCTGGATGAAGGTCGGATTGTTGAGCGCGGGAATGCCCAGCGAGGGAAACGCCTTCGCGTAGCGCTGGGCACAGGCACTGACGGCTTGCTGGAACGCCTGCTGACCAGCCTGGTCCTGATCCGCCTGCGATTTTCCGGCCGCGACCGCCTGCTGGCGGGCCGTCGCTTCGGCGGCCTTGCCCTCCTGGCCGCAGACATCGAGCATCACCGAGGTGGTGCTGATGGCCAGGGTATTGAGCAGGGTGCCGGGTCCGTACACCTTCTTGACGCCGGCCGCGAGGTGCAGCTTGCCCTCGAGATGCGAGAAGCCGACGAAGTGGTCGGGCGTGATCAGGCTGGCGCCCGGAGCCGGTTGCGCCATGATGACGACCGGGTCGGCGCCGAAGGTATCGGCGAACAGGCTCTGGTCCTTGTAGACGCCGGAGCCGGGATCGACCAGAAGATCCGCGCGGGCATCCGGATGCAGCCGTGCCAGGCCGAAGACGCTGCCGATCGAGAGCAACAGGGCCAGCAGCAGCAGCCCGATGGGCCAGCGGGTGGGTAGGTTGAAGACCGTCAAGAAGGACGCCGGCTCGCCGCGCGCGGCCGACGGCGTAGCGACGTCTTTAGTGGCCAAGGAAGAGCGCAATCAGGTCCTGATCATGGAGTGGCGCTGTCTGCGAGGTCGGGGATCCGGTGCAGTTCGGTGGAGGCGCGCTGCCGAGGCTGGTGGGCACCACCTGGACGCGGACGAAGTGGCCGTTGCCATCCGATCCGCCGAAGGCGGATTTGGTTTCGAGGACCGCCTGCATCAGGCAGGGCAGTGCCGGATTGACGCCGACGATGATGGCGTCGACCTCGGTGGCGACTGTCCGCAGCTGATCGATGGTGGCCGGGCCCTTCGCCAGGATATGCGCCAGGTTGGCCGAGTTGCCGCTGATCGCGGTATCGAGCTCCTGCATCACGTTGGCCGTGCGGTCGATGCCGGAACCCATCGAGTCCTCCACCTGGACCAGGCCGCTCAACACCAGGTCGGTGTCGGCGATCTGGCGATCGATGGGCGCGTTTTGAAGGTCGCGGTCGAGCTGCTCGCTGGCCACGATCAGGCCGGCCAGGTCGTCGGCCCGGTTGTGGAGCACCGCGGTGGTGGCGGACACATCTTTGGACGACTGCCCCAGCGCCTGGAAGGCGGCGTTCATCTGCGCACCGCGGCCATCGGCTGCGCGGCCGAGCTCGATGAAGATGGTCTTCAGGTTCGCGCGCACGTCCGGCTGCAGCGAGTTGATCACCTGGTCGAAGTCGGTCGAGGTCGTCGTTCGCGAAAGCGGGATCAGGGCGCCGTCCGCCAACCGGCCGCTCGACCCACCCTGCAGGTAGACATACTTCGGACCGAGGAGTCCGTGGGGCCGGACGGCGGCCGTGGTATCGGCGTGCAGCTGGTCGGCGTAGCGCGGGTCGATCGACACCCCGATCAACGCATAACCGTTCTTGTAGTCCACCCGGTCGACCGATCCGACTTTGGTTCCGCTCAGCTCGACCCAGGCGCCGGGATTGAGCTCGCCGTAGGCGCCCGCCTGCAGCTCAAGGTGCATCGGCCGGCTCCAGGGGAGCGAGAACGGGATGAAGACCAGGACCGCCAGCGCGACCGCCGCGACGGTCACCAGCAGGCCGAGCAGGCGAGCGCCGCGGAACCGTGACCTCACGCCGCGCCTCCGAACAGGAGCGCAAGCAGCCAGTCAGGCACGGCGCTCAACCCCGGAACCGAGACCGCGGGCAGGGACGGGCAGAGTGTCAGGCTGGGGGTGGGAGTCGGCAGCTTGGGCGGTTTGGGCGTGGCCGGCATGCAGGGAATACTGGGCGCGGCCGACGGAGCCGAGACCGATGGGCAGGGCAGGGGCGAGACGGTTGGCGTCGTCAGCTTGGGCGGCGTCGGGGTGGGTAGGCACTTCGGCAGCGGCAGGGTGGGGAGCGCGGGCGCGACCGGTACCGCGGACGATGGCGGCGCCGCGCCCGCCCCCGTCTGGCACTGCGGGTTGTTCGGCTGGTCGCACGCCGGGTAGACGACGAAGAACTGACGCAGGATGTGGTGGCCTGCGCCATCCGGCTGGGACACGGCGCTCACCAGCTCCGGCTGCAGCTGGCGGTTGTTGGTGTTGATCTGGCCGATCGCGTACTGGCTGTCCGAGTAGACGATGGCCAGGGTGCCGTTCAGCTGGTTGAGCAGGGGATCGAGGGTGACGATGGTGGTGTGGAAGTTCTTCTCGTTGCCGTTGAGGGTGGCGTCGAAGTCGCCCATGACGTTGCCCAGGTGCGCGATCAGGGAGGCGAGCGCCTGGTCGTTTCGCGCCAGGGTGCCGGTGACGTCGCTCATGCTGCCCACGAAGTCACCCAGCTGTTGATGACTTTGGGCCAGGCGTCCGCTGACGATGCCCAGGTTGGCGACGATCCGATCGAGGTCGGGGTCGTGCTGGTGGAAGGTACTCAGCGGCGCCACGGATTCCTGCGAGAGGCCGTTGAGCTGCGCCAGCAGGTCGTTGATGGTTTGCTGCTGGCCGGCTAGCCCGCCCCCCGTCTGCTGGATCAGCGTTTGCAGGCGAGCCCGAGTCTGTGGATCGAGGGCGCTCAAGAATTGATCGAAGTCGACCGGGCTCACGGTGTTGTCACTCTGGATCGATCCGCCGCTGGCGACCTCGGTGCCGCCGCTGACGGGCGTGATCTCGACGTACTTCTGTGCCAGGAGCGTCGAGTAGCGAATCCGCGCGGTGGTGTGCTGGTGCAACGGCGCGTAATGCGGCGACACCCGCATCGTGACCGTCGCCCGCGGGCCCGAAACCTCCACCCCGGTCACCTGTCCGACGGTGTGGCCGGCGATCACGACGTCGGCCCCGCGGCTGACGCCGTTGGCATCGGTGAAGGCCGCTTTGACCGAGTAGTCCTGCCCGGGGGGAAACAGGCTCAGGTTGAAGGGAAGGCCGAAGCTCAGGTTGATGGCCACCGCCAGCAGGGCCACGATCAGCAGCCCGACCACCGTCAGCAGACCCGCTCTGAATTTGTTGCCCGCCGCTACCGCCTCCCGCGACCGGCGCTCCAGCCGGACCCGACCGCCGGCGCCGTTCCACCGGCTCATCACTGGCCTCCACTGCAGGCAAGCCGCGCCGGGTTGACGGGCTCGGTGCCGGTGAAGATGTAGGGATGTACCCGGAGCAAGTTGCCAGTCGCATCGCGATACGCCTGCGCGCTGCGCATCTCGGCGAGCGTCTGGACGATGTCCGCCATGCAGGGGTCGAGCACGGCGAGCGAGGTCGCCGAATGATCGGATAGCGCCTGCAGCTCATCCAGGAGCGAGGGCATCGCCCGGAGCATCTGGTTGAGGTCTCGCTCGTGACCCTTGAGCCCCGCCGCCAGCTGGGCCAGCACGTTGTCGGCGTAGACCAACTCCGCTTTCAGCTTGGCCTCATGGGCGGCGGTCACATCCAGCAGGCTGGCGCCGTTGGACAGGTCGCGGCGAAACGCCTGGTCCTCGCTAACCATCATCTGCGCGATGCGGTCGAACTCGACGTCGAGCGCGCTCAACTGCTGGTCCTGCTGCGCGATCTTGCCGGTAACGGCCGCGGTGTCTTGCATGATCGCGGGCAGGGCGGCGAGGAAGGTATTCAAGTCGCTGCCCCGATTGGCCAGCGACGCCCCGCCCTCACGAGTCAGCGTCTGGATGCGGGCCCGCGTCTGCGGGTCGAAGAGGTCCATCACCTGGTCGAGGTCGACCGGGGACGCGGTGTCCTGCAGGGGGAGAGTGCCACCGGAGGCGATCACCTCGCTGCCCGGCGAGCCGGGCGTGAGCTCGACGAAGGGGTTGCCCAAAAGACCCTTGGGCCGGACGGTGGCGCGCGTCCCGCGGTGGAGGGGGGCGGCGCGTCCATCGACCTCGAGAACGACCTGGGCGCCGCCGAGGCTGGGGCCGGCGTCCGGGGCGATCCCGACCGAAACGACTTTGCCGACGCGGGAGCCGTTGATGACCACGTCGTTCTGTGGCGTCAGGCCCTCGGCGCTGAGGAAGTAGGCCGTGATCGTGTACGGGTGGTTGCCAAACAGCGTGGTGGCGAGTCCGGTGAGCAGCGCCCCGGCGGCGATGATCGCGGCCACCAGCTTCATCGGGCTTTCCCCAGCGACTGCAAGAGGAGGCTGGCCAGGTCAGGCGGCGCCGTCGGTGCCGCTGATCTCCCGCCGGGTGGAGCTTCCCCGCCCTGCGGCGACTGAACGTTCCCGAAGATGCGCAGGCAATTCGTCTGGGGCGCGCCGCAGTGCTGCGAAAACGCGGAGATCCACTCCTGCGCCAGGATCAGCGATTCGGAATCACTCACGTTCAGCTGGTCGTTCGGGTAACTGATCTGG
>VBDZ01000069.1 GCA_005881215.1 Chloroflexota bacterium
TCGCGGCCCTAGGATCAGCGAATGCGACAGCTGGATCTGAACGCCGACGTGGGCGAGGGCTTGCCCGAGACAGATGCCGCGCTGCTCGAGCTGGTCACGTCGGCCAACATCGCCTGCGGTCTCCACGCTGGCGACCCACACACCATTCGAAAGACCCTGGCCATGGCCGTGCAGCATGGGGTCGCGGTCGGCGCGCATCCAGGGTTCGATGACCGCAAGGGATTCGGCCGCCGCCCGGTCCAGCTTGACGCGACCGAACTGGCGGACCTGATCCTCTACCAGCTGGGTGCGCTCGACGCGATTGCTCGAGTAGAAGGCGCCGCACTGCACCACGTCAAGCCGCACGGTGCCCTCTACAACCAGGCCGAGCGCGACGAGGCGCTGGCGGTCAGCATCATCGCCGCCATTCGGCTGTTCGATTCCCAGCTGCGGCTGGTGGGGCGAGCCGGCTCCGCCATGGCGCGCGCCGCCGGCGCACTTGGCCACCCGTTCACCCCCGAGGCCTTCGCCGACCGGCGGTACCGGTCCGATGGATCGCTCACGGCTCGATCCGAATCCGGGGCCGTGCTGACGGACCCTGATCTAGTCGCCGCTCAGGTTCGCCGGCTGGTCACTGATGGTGAAGTCGTGTCAGGTGACGGCACCCGCGTGCCGGTGGCGTTTGAAACCCTGTGCCTGCATGGCGACACGCCTGGCTCCGCGGCGCTGGCGGCGCGGATTCGCCAGGAGCTGGGCGCGCTTGGCGTCAGCGTTTCGGCGCCGCGCTTGCTGGGCGTCGATACCCTCCCGCCCTGATCGCCGGCCTGGTCGCGCTCGTGCTGGTGGCGGCAATCGCCGGCCATCAGCTGGGCGCGTTACCGGGTACCACGATCTCGGCGACGCGCGCCACCCTGACGGTTGAGAATCCGTATGCCGCCGGCGGCTCCTGGTACAAGGGCAACCTGCAGATCGCGTCGGTGCACGGTGTGGGCAAGGATCTGCCCTCCGCCATCAGCGAGTGGTACCGAGCCCATGGCTACGACTTCCTCGGGATCAGCGATCAGAACACCTACACCTGGTCTTCGGACTATGGCCATCCAGGCTTCACCGGCGTGCCAACCGTAAACGCCAGTTACTCGTTCGCGGACGTCCTGGCGGTGGGGATCGATCACTGGCTGCCGGCCTCCAACCTGCAGGGCGCCGTCGACTGGATCCGGCACGACGGCGGGCTGCCGGTGGTCGCGGCGCCGCTCGCGTCGGCAAAACGCCAGAGCGCGCCGGCACTGCGGGGCCTGCACGGACTGTTCGGGCTGGAGATTTACGACGCCCGGCTGGCGGCGACCACTGCCGGAGAGGGCGACGCCACTACGGTCTGGGACGGGTTGCTCAGCGCCGGGACGCGCGTCTACGGATTCGCCGGCGACGATCTGGTGAGCCTCGATGACTCCAGTGTTGGCGGCGCCTGGATCAATGTCCTGGCACCGGCCGCCGACCTCGACTCACTGTTCAGCTCGCTTCGTGCCGGTGCGTTCACGGCCTCGACCGGCGCGGAGTTTGTCAGTTTCAGCGTGCGGGGAACCACGATCACGGCGGAGGCTGCACCCGGATGCAACCTCCGCTTCATCGGTCGCGGTGGTCGCCTGCTGACGGCGATCGCGGGCCCGGTCGGGTCATACCGGGTGACCGGTGCCGAGGGCTACGTTCGCGTCGAAGCCCTTCGTGACGATGGCGGCCGGGCTTGGAGTCAGCCGTTCTTTCTCAGCCGGCGCTGAGTCGCTAGGGCGTGGTATGGACGGTCACGTTCACGCCGCTGCCGCCGCCGTTGCCGAACCAGTGCCCGCTCCCAAAGAAGCCATACCAGGCGAGCAGCAAGATAAGCACGATGACGACCATGGCGAACACGGCGACCACGCTGGCGGACGATCCATTACCCGCCTGCCGCCGCAGCCTCGAGCCTGACAAATCTGTCACCTCCTTGGACCTGACGATAGACAGACCGGGGCAATTCGAGCTAGTCCCTGAGTTCAGGTCCCCCCTCGGTCGGGGTGTGGGGGCTAGGGCCGGTAGGCCGCCTGCTGCGATTGGGGGGTGGGGCTGGGCCCGGCGGCGGTCGTGAATCGCCAGGTCTTGTGCCCGGCGACGCCATTGAGCGTGTAGCTGAGATCGGCGGTATAAGTCGTACCCGGCTGGAGTGGCGCGTTCGCCAGGTAGGCGAACGAATTCTCGGTCTCGCTGCCGGGCTGGAGGGTGATGCCCGGCAGGTCGGCCCCCGAGGCATCGCGCAAGTGAAAGGCGCCGATCGTGACTTTCGCGTTGCGATCAAACGTCGCTGTGATCGGATAGCCGATCGGGTAGTTCGCATTCGGCGCGGGATCGGGGATCTCGTTGCCGTTGAACGCCGTCGGCACGTTCGGCTGGTTGGGCACCGGATAGACGATGACGCGGCCGCTGGCGGACTCGCGATACGCCATGTCCATCACCTGCACCGTCATCGGCCCCAGGTAGGCGTCCCCGTACCCCAGCTCGAGCAGATCGGCGCGCAACAGTGGGATCCGGTGGTACACCGAATCGATCCAGTCGGTGACCGCGGCCGCCGGATCGAGGCGGTGGGTGATGACCTCGGCCATCGAGCGCTGCGGGTAGCCGTAGTGCTGGGCCCGGGACAGCACGTTGTCGCCCACGTAGCCCTGCCCGGCGGCTTCCTCTTTGTGAATCCCGAGGTCGCGAATGCTCGCGAGCGCGCCGTTGAAGAAGGTGTAGAAGGCATGCGCCAGGGCTGACTGGTGGATGATCGAGGAGCTGGTCACCGGACTCAGCCCGGCCAGCCGCCGGTACTGATTCACCGTCGCCAGGGCGATGCTCTGCCGGTCGGTGGCTGCCTTGTCGAGGTCGACGTAGGTCGCCGCCGGCGCCGCGCTGGCGCCACCGGGCGCGACCGTTGACTTGGCGGCCGTCAGCGCCGCGGCCTCGTCCTTGGACAGGTAGCGCAGCACGGCCACCAGGAAGGCACCGGCTTCCTGGTCCGTCGGCTGCGCGGCGATCGCCGCGCGCTCGTCCTTGGCCGCCGTCGTCGGGTCCTTGCCAAGCGCGACCGCGATGTCGCCCAGCACCTTGAGGTCCAGGGCGCTCCGCGGCTGCAACTTCAGGGCGGCTTCATAGGCGCTCTTCGCCACGTCGTAGTCCTGGGCGAAGAGGGCCACATCCCCCAGCTGTTCCCGCAGGCTGGCGTCGTCCGGCGAGAGGGTAGCGGCGCGTTGCAGGTACTGGGTGGCACCGGTCAGGTCCTGGCGGCCAATCGAAAACCGGGCCAGCTCCAGCAATCGTTCGACCCAGGACGGCTGGGCGCCGGCCGCCAGCTTGAGATGATCGAGGGCCTGCGTGTAGTTCTTCTGATCGCGGTAGAGGTTGGCCCAATTGCGCTCGACCTCCGCCCGGTCGTACGCGGATCCGTTCTTGGCGAGGTCGGCGCCTTTCTTGAGCTGGGTCTGGGCGTCGCTATACCGGCCGACGTCGGCCAGCGCCTCACCGTAGAACGCCCGGGCCAGTGCCGAGCTGGGGGCGGCCTTGATGGCGCTGGCGCCGTCCCGCGCCGCCGATTGGAGGTCGCTGTTCCAGTCTTCGACCCTGGTCAGGACCGTCAGGACAAAGCCGTCGTTCGGCGCTAGCTTCTGCGCCTTCTGCGCCTCGTCGAGCGCGGGCTTCTGTTTGGTCTCGTAGTTGAGCACCAGCGCGTAGGTCGCATGGTCGCGGGCGTCCTGCGGGTGCGCGCGGATCAAGTCCTGGAGCTGCGCGGTGGCGGCGGCGTACTTGTTTTTGAACATCAGGTCGAGCGCCGATTGCGCGCTCGGCCCGCTGGGCTTTGGGGTGACCGAATCGCAGGCGGCAAGCAGGGCGAAAAGAACCAGGACTGCGCCCCGCCGCCTCACAGCTGTCAGTCTATCGGGCGACTTTAAGAAGTCGTTAGGCCGTCGACGTAACCGAATTGTCACGGCCTCGTACGACGTGTCGAGGCGTGGGTCACATATTCTCCGGCCCATGACGGAGCGCGCTCGCAAGGTCGACGCGAGCCGGCTCCGTGTTCTCACCGGCGGCAGCCCTACCCCGGCGCCGTCCTACCGGTTGCTGACGCAGGTCAGCGCCGCGCTGAGTACCTCCCTCGACCTCGATCGGACGCTCAAAGAAATCCTGGAGCGGATGAACGCCCTGGTCGCCTTCGACGCCGCGACCGTCTTCTTGCTCGATGACTCGCGCACCGAGCTCCACGTCAAGGCGGCCCTCGGCGTCCCGGTCGCGCTCAAAGAGGTCAAGAGCTTCAAGGTCGGCGAAGGGGTGGTCGGCTGGGTGGTACGCCACGGCGCGACCGCCCTGATCCAGGACTCATCGAAAGATGCCCGCTACAAGGTGACCGGGCCCGAGCGGCGGGCGAAGACCGTGCTGGCCGCGCCGCTCCGCGCCCAGGACAACTTGCTCGGGGCGATGGTGCTGGTTCGCGCCGCCAAAGAGCCGTTCGGCCCCGAGCACCAGCGGTTGGTTGAAGCGATTGCCAGCCAGGCCGCGGTCGCCATCGACCATGCCCGGCTCTACGAGACGGAACGTGCCTCCCGGCGGCGCGCCGAGGCCTTGCTGGCCACGGCGCAGGCTGGCAGCGAGGCGGTAATGACGCCGGAATTGCTGCAGCGGGCCGTTAAACAGGTGGCTTTCGCCATGCGTGCTACTGCCGCCGCCGTCATCCTGCCGGACGAGGAGGGCGAGATCATCGAGGCGGCGTTCGATGCCTCGGATCCGCCGGCCTTCGGCCTCGAGTCCCTTCGCAGCCAGCCGCTCGCGGCGCTGCCGCTGCTGGCTGCCGTTCGCGACGCGGGCCGGCCGCTGGTGGTGCAGCGCGGGGCTCGGCCGTCGCTGCTCGATGACGCGTTCTGGTCGCGCAGCGAGGCCCAGGTGCTGGCGGCGGTGCCGGTTCGCTGGCAGGACCGGATGACCGCGGCCCTGATCGTGGGCTTTGCCGACGCGGACCGGCTGATTCCGTCTGAGCTCGAGTTACTGGATGAGATCGGCCGCCAGCTGGCGCTCGGCATGGAACGCCTGCGGCTGCAGGCGCGGGTGCAGGACCAGCAGAACGAGATGGTCGTGGTCGCCGAGCGGAACCGGATCGCCCGCGATATGCACGACGGGTTGGTGCAGTACGTCTACGCGCTCGGCCTCCAGCTCGAGCATGCGCGCGACCTCGCCGCCTCCGAACCGGACGGGGTCGCCCCGGTGCTCACCGGCGCCATCCAGCAGACCAATCACGTGCTCTCCGAGATGCGCACCTTCATCTATCAATTGCGGCCGATCATCATGCAGGAAAAGCAGATCGGCGAGTGGGTGGTCGATCTCTGTCAGCAGTTCCAGCTGGCCACCGGCATCCCGGTTCGCGCCGAAGTTGGAGCCACCGCCGGCC
>VBDZ01000070.1 GCA_005881215.1 Chloroflexota bacterium
TGGACTCAGCCTCGGAGAACCGAAGCCGCTCACCTACCGCCTGGTATCCATGCAGACCGCGATCCTCCCCCGCGACCGCCCCCGCTACCTGATGGGGGTGGGAACCCCGGCTGATCTGGTCGAGGCGATCGCCCGCGGCATCGATATGTTCGATTGCGTGCTGCCAACCCGGATCGCCCGCAACGGGTCCATCCTGACCCGGGGTGGCCGCATCAATCTGCGCAACCACCGGTTCATCGAGGACAAGGGTCCGCCCGACGAGAGTTGCGACTGTTACACCTGCCAGCGATTCAGCCGCGCCTACCTTCGGCACCTCTTCATGGCGGGTGAAATCCTCGGGCACCGCCTGGCATCGATCCACAACCTCCGAACGCTGGTGCGACTCGTCGAGCAGCTCCGCGACACCATCGGCCATGGAGGATTGAGTGCCGCGGTGACCTCGGTTCGCGAGCAGTGGTCTCTGGCGCCGCTGCCGTAAGGGATTAACAGTTTCTCATCGAGGCTCGCCTATACTTGGCGTCGCATGCGCGTCGATCGTCGACTCCTTTTGCTGATTGGCGTCATCGCCCTTCTTGCGCTTTTCATCGATGGGTTCGCCTACGTCTATCGGCTGGCGACCAACCAGCCCCTGACGGGCTCGCTGCGTGGGGTGCCGACGCTGTCCATCCCATTCCTGGGCTTCGAGCAGCAGATCTACGTGCACAAGGGTCTCGATCTGCAGGGCGGCACCCACCTGGAGCTGGAGATCACGGGCGTGAGGTCGGGCACCACGATCCAGGATGCCCGCGACGTCGCGGCGGCAATCCTCGAACGCCGCGTCAACAGCAGTGGCTACGCCGAGTCGGTGGTCCGGCCGGAGGGCACCAACCGCATCATCGTCGAACTGCCAGGGGTCAACCTGGAGCAAGCGAAGCAAATCCTGGGAAAGACCTCCTACCTGAGGATCTTCGAGTGGGTACCGGGGACAGCCGACGCCAAAACCATCCAGGATCTGAAGCTGAATCCGACTGACGCCAACAAATACCAGGGCTACAAACCGCAATTCACCAACATCGACGGCAGCATGGTCACGAGTGCCAGCCGCTCTACCGACGCAAATACGAACCTCCCGGATGTCTCCTTCTCCCTTAACTCGACCGGGAGCGATCGGTTCTGTACGCTCACGCGTGATCGCGTTAGTCACCCGAGCGGCACGCCCGAAAACAAGATCGCCATCTTCATCGACCAGAACCTGGTTGAGGATGCCGACGTTCAGAGCGAGATCTGCGGCGGGTCGGGCATCATCACCGGCGGCTTTACCGCGGCCAGCGCCCAGGCACTGGCCGTACAACTGAACTCCGGTGCGCTGCCCGGTACGATCACCATCGCGTCGGCCAGCGAGGTCGGCGCCACGCTGGGCGCGACGACGGTGCAGCTCAGCCTGCTGGCCGGCGCCTTCGGGCTGGCGATTGTCATCCTGTTCATGCTCCTCTACTACCGGCTGCCGGGTGTGGTCGCCAGCCTGGCCCTGATTCTGTACGCCGCCATTGCCCTTGCCATCTTCAAGCTCTTCGGCATCACGCTGACGCTCGCCGGCCTGGCGGGATTCATCCTCTCGGTCGGGATGGCGGTCGATGCCAACGTCCTGATCTTCGAGCGCGTCAAGGAGGAACTACGCGCCGGCCGCACCCTGGGCGCCGCGATGGAAGCCGGCGTGCACCGGGCCTGGCCGGCAATCCGCGACTCGAACATCTCCACGTTGATCACCTGCTTTGTTCTCTACTTCTTCGGCGCTCCCCTGATCAAAGGTTTCGCCATCACGCTCGCGATCGGAGTCGCGGTCAGCATGTTCTCGGCCATCGTCACCACGCAGCAGTTCCTGCAGATCCTGGCAGGCCTGCGGCCCGCCCGCCGGTTGGCCTTCTATGGCGTGGAGGCGCCCAAAGCGGCATGAGGCCCGGCTTCTAAGTGGACATCGTCGGCCGTCGCAACTGGTACTTCCTGCTGTCGCTTGCCATCATCCTGCCGGGCATCGTCTCGATGCTCGTGTTCGGCTTCCGGCTGGGCATCGACTTCCAGGGCGGCGACCAGTACAACCTGGCCTTCAAGCAGCCGGTGCAGGCGTCGGCTGTACAGAAGGAGATGGACACGTTCAACGTCGAGGCGGTGGTGCAGCAGGCGGGGCCGAACGGCGTTTTGGTCACGACCAAACCGTTGGGCAACGCGCAGGAGACGACGATTCGGGCCGATCTCACCGCCAAGTTTCCGGTCGACACCAGCAAGTCCAGCTACTCGAGCGTCGGGCCGACGATCGCCAAGGAGTTGGTGGTGGGCGCCGGCGGACTGATCGCGATCGCTTCTATCCTGATCGTCGCCTATCTCAGCTTTCGCTTCAACTACAAGTTCGCCGTCTGCGCCGTCCTGGCGCTGCTGCACGACGTCTTCCTCTTGACTGGCGTTTACTCCATCCTGGGACGGGTCTTCAATTCGCCGCTGGGCGAGATCAACACCTTATTCGTGACTGCGGCGCTCACCGTCATCGGCTTTTCCGTCCATGACACGATCGTCATCTTCGACCGGATCCGGGAGAATCTCCGCCAGGCGAGCCGGCTGACCTTCGAGCAGAACGTCAACCTCAGCATCATCCAGTCGCTGGCGCGATCGTTGAACACCTCGATGACGGTCGTCTTCGTGCTGGTCGCGCTCTTTTTGATCTCGCCGCAAAGTATCAAGGGATTCACCCTCGCGCTCTTAGTCGGGATCGTCAGCGGTACTTACTCCTCGATTTTCAATGCCAGTCCGCTGCTCGTCGTTTGGCGCCGACTCGACCCGAGATAGCGCCTATACTCAGGGCCAAGTGAATAGGAATCTTGCAGACTGGGGCCGGCGCCCCTTTTTCTTTTAGTGGTGTCGACATCCACCGCCCAGGTTGCTCGCATCCGTGAGCTGTTTCAACCAACGCTCACCTTCCTTGGTTACGAGCTCTATGACCTCACCCTGACCGGTACCGGCGGGCACACCACGTTGCGGGTGCGAATCGACCGACCCGAAGGGGTGACACTCGCCGATTGCGAGCGGGTCAGTAAATCGTTGGGCGCCTTGCTCGACACCGCGGATCCACTGCCGACCCGCTACGACCTCGAGGTGTCGTCGCCGGGGGCGGAGCGTCCGCTGCGAAACCTGGATGAATACCGGCGCTTCGTCGGCCAGCGCGCCAATGTCCGCTACCGGGTCGGCGAAAGCGAACAGGTCGCGGAAGGGCGTCTGACCGCCGTGTCCGACCAGATGATCGAGCTGCAGCTTGGGGAGGGCAAGCATCAACGGACCGCGGCGATCCCCCTGGCGGATGTGCTGGCCGCCCGGCTGGCCATCGATCTCTCGCGTCACTGATGTTGAAGTCGGATTTCATCAAGGCGCTCGACCAGGTCCAGGAAGAGAAGGGCATTTCCAAGCAGTCCCTGCTCAGCTTGATGGAGACGGCGCTCGCAACCGCCTATCGACGGGCCTTCAATCCACCGGAGGGCATCCGGGTGCATGTCGATCCCGAAACCGCCCAGATCGCGATCTTCGGTCGGCGCCGCGTCGTCGAGACCGTGGGGGACCCGGCTACCGAGATCAGCCTGGACGAGGCTCGCAAGCTTGGACCGGCCGGCATCGGCGACCTGGTCGACGTACCCTTGCCGACCGAGGACTTCGCCCGGCTGGCGGCGCAGATCAGCAAGCAGGTCGTCTTCCAGCGGTTGCGCGATGCTGAGAAAGACCAGGTGCTCAAGGACGTGCTCGAGCACAAGGGCGAGATGGTGAGCGGCGTCGTGGAACGGATCGTCGAGCGGCCCGACGGCCATACCGTCTACCTCGAGTTGGGTAAGGCGGAGGGGGTGCTGCCGCCCGAGGAGCAGATTCCGGACGAAGTCATCCGGGTCGGCCAGCACCTCAAGGTCCTGCTGCTGGAGGAGCGCAAACGCAGTCGCGGGGCGCAGGTGATCGTCTCGCGGGCGCACAAGGCGTTGGTCCGCCGCCTGCTCGAGTTCGAGATTCCCGAGCTGAACTCGGGCGCGGTGGTGATCCGGGCGCTGGCCCGCGAGCCGGGCGTCCGCACCAAGGTGGCAGTCTCCGCCAACCAGGAAGGGATCGACCCGGTCGGCGCCTGCGTTGGGCCGCGCGGCGTGCGGATCCGCAGCGTGGTCGGCGAGCTCGGTGCCGAGCGGGTGGACATCATCCCCTGGTCCGACGATCCTCACCAGCTGGTGGCGAACGCGCTGAGCCCCGCCCAGGTGCTCAGCGTCGACATCGACCGGGAGTCCCGCACGGCGACGGCCCAGGTCCCCGAGAACCAGCTCTCGCTGGCGATCGGCAAAGACGGCCAGAACGCCCGGCTGGCGGCGAAGCTGACCGGTTGGCGGATCGATATCAAGGCGACGGCAGAAGGCGGGAACCCCCTCCCTGACCCTCCCCACAAGGGGGAGGGAGTTGAAGCGGACTCTCCCCACAAGGGGGAGGGAGAGGTCGGCGGCGAAGCGCCCTGAGCCACAGCGCAGCTGCGTTGGGTGCCGCCAGGTCAAACCACGGACCGAGCTGCACCGGCTGGGCATCGCCGACGGCGTCATCGCCGTGGATCCCAGGCGGCTCTCGGGCCGCAGCGCCTACCTCTGCCGTGACCCGGCCTGCTGGGCGACCGCCGAGAAGCGGCGAGCCCTCGATCGGGCGCTCCAGGTGCGCACCACGCCGGAAGATTGGGAGCGGCTTCGGCAGGGAATACTGAACTGAGTCCGCCCGCCAATCGCGCGCGCGCACGTTATCATTGCCAGTTGAATTGAAAAGGATAGGTCTCAGATAGCCACTACAACTCGCGGTATCAAGGTTCAGCAGCTCGCCCGTGACCTCAACGTCGAGGCCCGGGACATCCTCGACTTCCTGCGCCCGCAGCGGCACGCCCCTCGGCACGCGATGGCGGTGCTGTCGCCGGAGCAGGAGGCGTCGGTACGCACCCAGTTCGCGCCCGCCTCGGGCCAGGCCGCCGAGGCCAAGCCGGCCGCGGCCGAAGGCAAGGTCGAGCTGCCGCCCACCCTGTCCGTGAAGGAGCTGGCCGAATACCTGGACGTCAAGACCGTCGACATCATCAAAGAGTTGATGAAGAACGGCGTGATGGCCAACATCAACCAGCAGATCGACTTCGATACCGCGGCGATCGTCGCCGACAGCTTTGGCGTCCAGGCCAGCCCGATGGCGATGGACTCCGCCATCGCTGAAGAGATCGTCGGCGAGGGCGAGGGCACACAGGTCAAGCTGACCACCCGCTCCGAGCTCTTCAGTACCGATGGGGAGGCGCCTGAAAACCTCAAACCGCGCCCGCCGGTGGTTACCGTCATGGGCCACGTCGACCACGGCAAGACCTCGTTGCTCGACGCCGTCCGCCAGACCAAGGTCGCGGCCGGTGAGGCCGGCGGCATCACCCAGAGCATCGGCGCCTATGTCGTGGAGGAGAAGGGCCGCCGCATCGTCTTCCTGGACACGCCGGGCCACGAGGCATTCACCGCCATGCGGGCCCGCGGCGCGCAGGTGACCGACGTCGCCGTGCTGGTGGTGGCCGCCGACGACGGCGTGATGCCGCAGACGGTCGAGGCGATTTCTCACGCCAAGGCCGCCCAGGTGCCGATCGTGGTCGCCATCAACAAGATCGACAAGGACGGTGCCAACCCGGACCGCGTGAAGCAGGGCCTTTCGGAACAGGGCCTGGTTCCCGAAGAATGGGGCGGCCAGACCGTCATGGTGCCCGTGTCCGCCAAGCAGAAGACCGGGATCTCCCGGTGCGGCTCGCCGCCGGGACCGTGATCGACGCGCATCTCGAGAAAGGCCGCGGCCCGGTCGCCACCGTGCTGGTGCAGAGCGGCACGCTCCGGATCGGCGACAACCTCGTGGTCGGACACATCTTCGGAAAGGTGCGGGCCCTGCTCGATGATCGAGGTCGCAAGATGAAAGAGGCCGGACCGGCCACGCCTGCGGTCGTCACCGGTCTGCCCGATGTCCCGACCGCGGGCGACGTTTTCCAGGTTGTGTCGAGCGAGAAAGTGGCCCGCACGATCGCGAGCCAGCGAGCCGAGCAGTACCGCGTCGCCACCCTGGCGCAGACGCGCCGGGTGACCCTGGCCGACCTTTCGGCCCAGGTGGGGAAGGGGGCCGTCAAGGATCTCAACCTCGTGCTCAAGGCCGACAGCAATGGGTCGGTGGAGGCGCTCAAGGGCTCGCTGCTCAAGATCCAGGACCCGCAGGTCCAGATCAAGGTCGTCTTCGAGGGCGTCGGCCCGGTGACCGAGTCGGACATCCTGCTGGCCGCGGTCTCGAACGCGCTCGTGATTGCCTTCAACGTCAAGCCCGATCAGCAGGCGCAGAAGGCCGCCGAGCGGGAGAAGGTCGATATCCGGAACTACGACGTCGTCTACAACGTCACCAACGACATCGAACGCGCGATCAAGGGCCTCTACGAGCCGACCTTTGTACAGGTCTGGGAAGGTCGGGCCGAGGTGCTGACCCCGATCAAGATCCCGAAGCTCGGCGTGATCGCCGGCTCGCGGGTGCAGGACGGCAAGATCACCAGCGGTTCCACCGCCAAGCTGTTGCGCGACAACAAGCCGATTCACGAAGGCCAGATCGCCGGCTTGAAGCGGTTCAAGGACGACGTCAAGGAAGTCGTGGCCGGGCTCGAGTGCGGCATTCGGATCGATGGCTACCAGGACTTCCTTCAGGGCGACGTCATCGAGAGCTACCAGGTGAAGCAGGCCTAACGGCCTGCTGATCCGGCTGGACGGCGCCCGTGCGTGACGTCCGGATTGCGCTGATCGGTTTTGGACATGTCGGGCGCGCGTTCGCTCGGCTGCTGCTGCTGAAGCAGTACCTGCTGCGGGAACGCCACGGACTGAACCCGGTCGTCACGGCGGTCGTCACCGCCGGCCACGGTTGGGCGAGAAATGACGGTGGCCTCCAGCTCAGTGCGCTGCTGTCGTCCAACAGCCTGCCCGAGGGTGGCCGACCCCCGGCCATCGGGTCCCTTGCCGCAGACGTCCTGATCGAGGTCACGACCTTGAATCCGCGCACCGGGCAGCCGGCGCTCGATCACCTACGCCAGGCGCTCCAGGTTGGGATGCACGTCGTGACGGCCAACAAAGGGCCGATCGCCTACGGCCTCAAGGGCTTGCAGCAACTCGCCGCGGAGCGGGAGCGGCAGATCCGGTTCGAAGCAACCGTGGCCGATGATCTCCCGGTGTTCAATCTGTTGCGCTATGGCTTGCCCACGGCAAAGGTGGGCCTGGTGCGCGGCATTCTCAACAGCACCACGAACTACCTCTTGAGCCAGGCCGCCCGCGGCGTGTCGTGGAAAGAGGCGCTCGCGGAGGCGCAACGGCTCGGGATTGCGGAGCGCGACCCGAGCAATGACCTGGAGGGGTGGGATGCCGCCCTGAAGGCGACGATCGTCGCCAACGCCGTGATGGGCCTGGAGCTGACAGTCGATCAGGTGGTTCGCGAGCCGGTCACGGAGGAGGTGGCCAGCCGGGCACGGGCCACGGCCCAGCGCGGCCAACGGATCAGGCCGCTCGTTGCCATCGGTCCGTTCGGCACCCGCTGGGCACCGGTCGAGGTGGGCCCGGACGATCCCTTCTTCGCGGTCGATGGCTTTTCGATGGCTATCGAGCTGGACACGGATGTCGCCGGCCGGCTGGCGATCGCCCTTCACCAGCCGCATGTCGAGCAGACGGCGTTCGCGCTGCTCGCCGATCTGATCGACATCGAGATGCACCAATAGAATGGAGGAATGGGCAGTCACAGAGTCGAACGCGTCGCCGCACAGCTGCGCCAGGAGATCAGCGAAATCATGGTTCGCGACCTGAAAGACCCGCGCATCGGGATGGCCACGATCACCGAGGTCAAGCTGACCCCCGATTTGCGGAATGCCGCCGTCAAGGTCAGCGTCGTCGCCGACGCCGACGGCCGGCAGGCCGCGATCGACGGCCTCGAGCACGCGAAAGGCTTCATCCGGCGCGAGCTTGGCGCCAGGCTCTCGAACCTGCGCTTCGCACCGGACCTGCATTTCCAGCTCGATGAGGGCGTGGCCTACAGCGTCCGGGTCAGCCAGCTTTTGCGCGAGGTCCAGCAAGGGGAGTCCGACGCCCGTAGCTGAGCTCGCCCCGCCCCGCCCGGAGGTGGCCGAGCTGGCGCCCCGGATCTGGCAGGTGATTGACAACGCGCCGGTGGTGACAGCGGTCACCCACAAGGACGCCGACGGTGACACGCTCGGCTCTGCGCTGGCGCTCGCGCTGGCACTCGAGCCGATCGGAAAGACGGTCCCGGTTGTGTCCTCGCCGCCCGTGCCCGGCGCCTGGTGGTTCCTGCCCGGAATCGAACGGGTAAACCGGCAGGCTCCGCCGGCGAACACGCCGGTTTTCATCTTCGATGCCAGTGATGCATCGCGCGCCGGCGCCTATGAATCGCTGGTGCGGCAGGCAACGATCGTGGTCAATATTGATCACCACGTCTCGAACGCGCGGTTCGGCACCATCAACCTGGTACTGACCGAGGCAGCCTCGACGGGCGAGCTCGTCTACGACCTTCTCAAGGCCTGGAAGGTCGACATCTCGCCAGGGGCGGCCTCCTGTCTGTACGCCACCATCCTCTCCGACACGGGCGGCTTCCGACACGACAACACGTCGGCGCACGCGCTGCGCGCCGCGGCCGAGCTCGTGCAGCTGGGTGCCGACCCGGTGGTGATCGCCCGCGGCCTGTTCAAGAGCCGGCCTGCCTCATCCCTGCGGATGCAGGGGCGTATCCTGCAAGGCTTGCATTTCGAGTTCGGCGACCGGCTGGTCTGGGGGTCGATCAGCCAGGCGGGGCTGCGCGACAGCGGCGCGACCACGGATCAGGCCGATAGCGCCATCGACCAGTTGAACACCGTGCGGGGCCAGGAGCTCGCCATCCTCTTCAAGGAGGCCGGGCCACAGCTGACCAAAGTGAGCATTCGCAGCCGTGACCAGGTCGATGCCGCGGAGCTCGCCGCGAAATTCGGCGGCGGCGGCCATCGTCGAGCTGCCGGGATCGAGCTCGCCGTGCCCCTGAAGGAAGCCGAGACCAGGGTGCTGGCGGAAGTCCGTGCGCGGATGCGCGACCTCGCGTGACGGCCGGCATCCTGAACGTCAACAAGCCCGCGGGCCCCTCCTCGTTTGCCGTCGTGCGCATCGTCGGCCGGCTGCCCGGCATCACCAAGGTCGGCCACGGCGGCACCCTCGATCCGGCTGCGGATGGCGTGCTTCCCGTCCTGGTCAACGCGGCCACCCGACTCGCGGACTTCGTGCACGAGTGGCCGAAGACCTACCTGGCAACCGTGACGTTCGGATTCACCTCGGACACGGGCGATCGTGAGGGTCAGCTCACCGCAGCTGGCGATGCCTCCGCGGTCACCCGCGAGCGGATCGCGGACGTGCTCCCGCGCTTCCTCGGCACTATCGAACAGGTGCCACCCATGTACTCGGCACTGAAGCAGGGCGGTGAGGCGCTGTACCGAAAGGCGCGACGCGGCGAGGAGACCGAGCGCCAGGCGCGCCGAGTGGAAATTCACGCCCTCCAGCTGGTCGACTACGACCCAACCCAAGCCGTCGCACGTCTCGAGGTCAGCTCGGGTCGCGGGATGTACGTGCGAAGTCTGGCGCATGACCTGGGCACGGCGCTCGGATGTGGAGCGTACCTGTCCGCCCTCACCCGCACCGCGGTGGGTCCCCTCCGGTTGAGCGACGCGATAGCGCTCTCGGCGCTGTCGACGGCGGGGGAGGGGTGGAAGGACTGGCTGCTCCCCATGGAGCTTCCGCTCATGGGGTGGCCGTCGGTGGCACTGGATGCCGTGGGCGCCGCCGCGATTCGGCGGGGCCAGTCGGTCGCGGCGCCCAGCTCGGCCCCCGGACGATACCGGTTGATCGATCCGCAGGGTCGCTTGCTGGCGTGGGCCGAAGTCGACGCGGCTCATCGCCTGCAGCCGCGCGCCGTCTTTTCCTCGTGACCGCGGTCAGTTTCGGCTTCCCCGCACCGGGGCTGCTGGGGCCGACCCACGCCACCATGGGGACCTTCGATGGCATCCATCGGGGTCACCTGGCGCTGTTGAAGCCCTTGATCGCCGGGGCCAAGCAGGCGGGCGCCGCCAGTGTCCTGGTGACCTTCGAACCTCACCCGCGGTGCGTGCTCGACCCGGACCATTGCCCGCCCAATCTCACCACCCTCGATGAAAAGGCCTGGCTCCTGGAACAGCTCGGCCTGGACCACCTGGTGGTGATCCCCTTCACGCCGCAGCTGGCCGCCCTGAGCGCGCCGGCGTTCATGCAGCGGTTGCTGCGCGGGATGCAGCTCCGCCGGCTCGTCATCGGCGAGGACCATCGCTTCGGCCACGGCCGGCGCGGTGACCCGACTTTCCTCCGCCGGTTTGGCGCCCGCCACGGCTTCAGCGTCGAGGTGATTCCGACGCTGGCCCGCGGTCGAGCGCCGGTCAGCAGCTCCCGGATTCGGCGCCTGGTGCTGCTCGGCCAGATGCGGGCCGCCGCGCAGTTGCTCGGACGCGACTACTTCTTTCGGTCGACGGTCGAGCACGGCGCCCAGCGGGGCCGGCAACTCGGGTTCCCGACCGCCAACCTGCGGATCGCGCCCAACAAGCTGATCCCCGCCACCGCGGTCTACGCCGCCCGGGTCGACTTCGCCGGTCAACGCTACGGCGGCGCGCTAAGCGTTGGTTTTCGCCCGACTTTCGGTGGCAACACGCTGACCGTCGAGGTGTTTGTGCTCGATTTCGACGGCGATCTTTATGACAAGCTGCTCACCGTGTGGTTCGTCCAGCGGCTTCGCAGGGAGAAGCGGTTTGCCACCGTGCCGGCGTTGCAACAGCAGATGGCAAAAGACGTGGAAAACGCTAGGAGGATCCTTGGCGGGCACGAATAACCCGTGACTTCCTGGCGAGAGACCGCATCGGCGGAGTGCCAGGCGGATCTGGATGAACTCCTCAACGCGGCGTTGCCCTTCGCGCAGCAGATGCTGGCGAAGCACGGGGAGTTCTTCCCGTATGCCGTTGCCATGAACCGGGACGGCCAGATCGCCATGATCGCCGGCTACACCGGAACGGAGCAGCCGCCATCCGCTGACGTGCTGGCCGTGCTCTACGATGGTCTGCGCGCCAAGGCCGATGAGAATCGGGGCGCCGCGGTCGTGGCCGACGTCCGGCTTCGAGGGGAAGCGACCGACGCAATCCAGATCGAGGCCGAGCACCGCGAGGGCATCGCCCTGAAGGTCTTTCTGCCATATCGAAAGGGGGCCGCCGGCGGTCCGCTCGAGACCGGCCAGATGCGAGCGGAGCCGGGAGAGCAGCGGATCTGGTCCCACTCGTAATCGTCAACCCGGCAGCAGGCGGCGGGCGCGCCCGCCCGTTCTGGGAGCGCTGTGCCGCCCGGTGCGTGGCGGGAAACGTGGATTTGGAAGTCTTCGAGACCCGGCGTCGCGGGGATGCTGCCGACCGCGCCGCGACCGCGGGGGATCGCCTGGTGATCGCCGTTGGCGGCGACGGCACGGCTCACGAGGTGGTCAACGGCCTGCTGCGCCGTCCGGGCAATGGGTCGCCTCGGTTTGGAGCATTGCTCCGTGCCGGCACCGCCGGCGACCTGGCGAGAAGCCTGCCGAGTCCCTCCC
>VBDZ01000163.1 GCA_005881215.1 Chloroflexota bacterium
TCGCTTCGGCAAGACGGCCTACTACCTGTTCGGGGGCTCCACCGAGCGCAAGCGCGAGCTGATGCCCAACTATCTGCTGCACTGGCAGGCGATGCTCGATTTTCGGGCACTCGGCTGCGACACGTATGACTGGTGGGGCATCCCGGAGGAGCCGGCTCCGGATCATCCCTGGTTCGGGCTCTACCGGTTCAAGACGGGGTTCGGCGGAGAGACCGTTCGCTACGTGGGCCTGTACGAGCACGTGCTCCGTCCCGGACGCTTGCGGCTCGAGCGCCGGTTGCAGCAATTGAAGACCCGCATACGCCCGCCTATACTGCGGTGACATGGCGAGGGAGCGAACGCTCTCCGACCAGGCCTTCGAGCAGTTCCCCCAGGCGTTGGTCATCGTCGACCGCGAGGCAACCGTGCTTTCCCTGAACCCGGTCGCTGAGCGCCTCACGGGCTGGGCACGGGGGGATGCGGTGGGCCGGCCGGCGGCCGATATCCTCGAGGTGCGCACCGAGACCGGGGTCAACTTGTGCGCCCCGAACGGGGCGCTGCGACGCGCGTTGCGCCTGGGCACCCGGATCAATACGCATTTCGCGTACCTATTCCGGTTGCGCACCAGCGACGACCCGGTCCGCGTTTCCTATTCCGTGTCGCCGCTGCAGATCAAGGGCAAGACCCCTGACGGCGCGGTGATCGTCATTCACGACGTGACTCCCGAGCTGGAGACGATCGAAGCCCGGGACGCGCTGATGCTGGCCGCGTCCCACGAGCTGAAGACCCCGCTGACCACGCTCAAGGGTTTGAGCGAGCTCTTACTCGACTTTGACCTGAGTGAGGCCCAACGTCGCGAGCTGTTGCAGGACCTGCACGGTCAGGCTGATCGGATGGAACGCCTGATCGGCGACATCCTGTCGGTTAGCCGGATCGACTCAGGCCGGATCTCGGTCGACTTTTCGCGGGTCGACGTCGCCTCCGTGGTGCAGCACGTCGGTGACGAGGTGCGACCGATGCTCCAGGGGCGGACCCTGAAATGCCGGGTCCCGGAGGATCTGCCTGCGGTCATGGGGGAGGCGCGCAAGCTCCACCAGATCCTGGTGAACCTGGTGAACAATGCCATAAAATATTCCGAACCCGGGACCCAGATCACGCTCAGCGTGCGCGCCGATCGATCAGCAGTGCGGTTTGAGGTCTCAGATCAGGGGGTCGGAATCCGCAAGGAGCACATGCCCCGCCTTTTCGAAAAGTTCTATCGTGCCGATGATCCGGCAGTCCGGCGAACGTCCGGCACCGGACTCGGCCTGTACATCGTGCGCAGCCTGGTCACCATGCTCGGCGGCCAGGTGCACGTTCGCAGCCGCCCCGGCAAGGGAAGCATGTTCATCGTCACGCTGCCACGGGCAGAAGCGACGGCCCGTCCCCGGCCGCGCGTCGCCGTCGGCGCCTAGCGGTCGCCCATGCCACCGGCGAAGAAGATCCTGATCGTCGACGACGAAGCCATGATTCGCAAGGCGATCCGGCTCGCCCTGGAGAAGGAGGGCTACGAAGTGGTCGAGGCCGAGACCGGAGGCGAGGCGATGCGCCGGATCGAGTTGAGCAAGCCGGACCTGATCCTGCTCGACATCATGTTGCCCGACGTGTCCGGGTTTGATGTCTGCCGCGACATCCGGAAGGCGGGGCTGCGGGTCCCGATCATCATTCTGAGCGCGAAAACCGAGGAGATCGACGTCGTCGTCGGCCTGGAAATCGGCGCCGACGACTACATCACCAAGCCGTTTCGGACTCGCGAGCTGCTCGCCCGGATCGCTGCCCACCTGCGCAAGGCGCGCCAGGAGGAAGAGGCGGTCAACCAGGGCCGGCTCGAGTTCAAGGACCTCGTCATCGACCTGAATGAGCGTCGCGTCTTTCACGACTCGAGCGAGGTGATGCTGACCCACACCGAATTCGACCTGCTGGCGTTCCTGGCGTCGAACGCCGGCAAGGTGCTATCCCGTGAAAAGATCCTCAACCACGTGTGGGGTTACGAGTACCCGATCGAGACTCGCGTGATCGACGTCCATATCCGCAACCTGCGCCGGAAGATCGAGCAGGATCCCTCGCATCCGTTCTTCATCCTGGCGGTGCCCGGCATCGGCTATCGCTTCACCAGCGCCGGCAAACTCGGTTAGCGGCGCCCGACCGTCAGGAAGCGGCGGCGCCCGCAGCAGGTCGCAGCTCCCGATAAACCGCCAGCAGCCGGTCGAGGTTGTCCGACAGGCTGTAGCGCTCGACCGCCCGGGCGCGTGCCCGGCGGCCAAGCTCGGCGCGGAATTCCGGAAACTCGAGCAACGTCCGCATCGCCAGCCGGAGCTGTCCATCGAGATCCTTGGGGTCGAGCACCACACCGGCGCCGCGTAACGCCTCCCCGTCGGAGCCGACGTCGGTGGCGACCGGTGCCACGCCGCACGCCATCGCTTCCAGCAGCGAGAGTGAGAGGCCCTCGACCATCGAGGGCAAGACAAAGATGTCCATGGCGCGCAGCATCGCGATCCGTTCGGTCTCGTCGAGGACCTGGCCGGTGAAGACGATCCGGCGGTTCGCGTAGCGGCGCTCCAGCCGGCGGCGCTCGCTGCCACTGCCGACCACGACCAGCTTGACGTCATCCCCGCTATCGACATCCTGGAAGGCGCGCACCAGCAGGTCGACGTTCTTTTCCGGGTCTACCCGCCCCAGGTAGCCCACTACGGCGGTGGCCTCCAGTGTCTGCTTGAATGTCGACGGCCCCGGCGCGTATTTCTCGACGTCGACCCCGTTCGGAATCACCGCCACGTTGATCGCCGGCACCCCGTAGTGCTCCAGCAGGCCCTTCTGTTGCTCCGAGAAGATGATCACCCGGTCGAAGCTCGCCAGCGACTGGGCGTACAGCCGGTAGACCGCCGTGCTAATGCCTTGCCAGAGGGAGAAGCGCGAGTCGTAGGGCACATGGAAGGTGGCGACCACCGGCAGCCCCAGCTCGTGACAGAGATCCGGAAGCCCGAAATCGATCAGCGTCGAGAAGCTGAGCGAAACGTGCACCAGGTCAACCTGCTCTCGACGGAGCAGGTCGGTGATGACCCGTTTGGTTCGTGGTGAGGAAATGATGTAGCGGTGGCTGCCGGTGAGGGATCGAAGCGTCAGCGTGTCATCGGTGAGGGCCGGCAGGCTGCCGTGATGGACAAAGAAGACCTTGATGCCCCGAGCCCGCAGGCCGGCAACGGTTTCTCTGGAGTAGGTCAGCAGCCCATCGCCGGCGCGCCCGCTCTGATGACCCAGCCACGCCACCCGCAAGGTCTCGCTCATGGTGCGTCCAGCTCGCGCAGCAGGTCCAACAGAAACGGACGATTCGACAACTCGCGATGCGGGATGCGCAGCCCGGTTTCGTCGACTCGACGCCCGTCGTAGCGGAGGATGTCGATATCGATCTCGCGCGGACCCCAGCGTTGCCGCTGGATCCGGCCGACCTGCTCCTCGATGCGCTTGACCGTCTCCAGCAGGGGACGCGGTTCGAGGGAGGTTTCCACCTCGAGCACCTGGTTGAGGAATCGGGGCTGGTCGGTGATGCCGACCGGCTCCGTCTCGCTCACCCGCGATTCGCGGACCAGCCTGACGCCGGCGTCCGACAAGGCGGCTCGCGCCGATTCGAGGTATCGATCGCGGTCACCCAGGTTACTGCCTAGCGCCAACCACACCCGCGTCATCTGCGGCTGATGGCGTCCGCCATCCGTGCCACCCGAACCATGGCCTTTAGATCGTGGACCCGGACGATGTCGGCCCCGCCGGCGACGCTCAGCGCCACCGCCGCGGCGGTGCCTTCCAGCCGCTCGTTGACCGGCAGATCGAGCGTCTTGCCGATGAAGGACTTGCGCGACGGGCCGATCAGCAGCGGAAACCCAAGGCTGTGCAGCTCGGGCAGTCGGCGAATGATTTCGAGGTTTTCCTCACGCGTTTTTCCAAATCCGATGCCGGGATCGAGGATGATCCGCTCGTCGCCGATGCCGGCCGAGCGGGCCAGCGCAACGCTTTGCCGAAGGCTGGCGATGATGTCGCCGATCAGATCCCGGTATCCGCCGCCCGGACGGTTGTGCATCAGCACCACCGGCACCGCGAGTCCGGCTACCGTGCTCGCCATCGCGGCATCTCGCTGCAATCCCCAGACGTCGTTGACCAGGCCGGCGCCGGCGGCCACGGCGCGTTGCGCCACGGTCGCCTTGTAGGTATCGATCGAAACCGGCACCGTCACCGCTGCCGCCACTCGCTCAACGACTGGAAGCACGCGCTGAAGCTCGGCGTCGACCTCGAGGCCCGGACCGGCCCAGGTCTCCGGACGAGTGGACTCGCCGCCGATATCGATCAGGTCGGCGCCGTCCTGTTCCATCTGCCGCGCCTGGGCGACGGCGGCCTGGAGATCGGTCACGCCGTCACCCGAGAAGGAGTCGGGCGTCACGTTGACGATCCCCATCACGTAGGTGCGCGAGCCCCAGCGGAACTCGTGCGCGCCAATCTGGAGCGACCTCATGGTGGCCGCCATCGGCCTGAGCGTAGCATCATGTCGTTTCGGTGACTGGCCTCAAGTTGAGCCGCCTTCTCGAGGGCGTCAAGGTGCTCGAAGTGCCGCCGACCGACCCCGAGGTGACCGGCCTTTGCTATGACTCCCGCCGGCTGAAAGCGGGCGATTGTTTCGTCGCGATTCCGGGGACGCATACCGATGGGCATCGCTATGTCGAGACGGCGCTTCGGGACGGGGCAGTGGCCGCGGTGGTCCAGCGGCGGACCGGCAGCGGCTGGCCGCAGGTCGTGGTGCCCGACACGCGCCGGGCGCTGGCCCTGATGGCGAGCACGCTGTACGACCACCCCAGCCGCGACCTGGTCGTGATCGGGGTCACCGGCACCGATGGCAAGACGACGACCACAACGATGATCCAGCAGATGCTGCTGAGCGCAGGCCGGCCGGCAGGCTCGATGAGTACCGTGGACATTCGGGTCGGCGACAGCGTCGATGTGAACGAGACCCGCCAGACCACCCTCGAGGCCCTCGAGGTCCAGGAACAGCTGGCCAGGATGCGTGACCGCGGGCTGAAGGTCGTCGTCATCGAAAGCAGCTCCCACGGGCTGGCCCTGCAGCGGGTCGTGGGGGTGGACTTCGACGTGGCCGTCTTCACCAACATCGCCCACGAGCACCTGGATTTCCACAAGACGATCGAGGCCGATCGGGAGGCCAAGGCGTCGCTGATCGACCTGACCGCCGCGAGTCGGGACAAAGGAATCGTGAAGACCACCGTCTTGAATCGAGACGACCCAAGCTTTGCCTACCTGGTCGATCGCCCGATCGCTCGCCAGCTCACCTATGGGATCCAGATGGACGCGGATTTCAAAGCGGACCGGGTCGACCTGATTCCCGAGGGCCTTCGACTCGAGGCTTCGACACCGCTCGGTCCGCTGGCGGTGCGGCTCAAGCTGAGTGGGCGGTGGAACGCGGCCAATGCGCTGGCGGCGGCTGCGGCGGGGGTGGCGGTGGGCCTGACGCTTGATCAGATTCGCGACGGTCTCGAGAGGTTCAGCGGCGTCAGCGGGCGCATGGAGCGGGTCGACCTTGGCCAGCCGTTCGCCGTGATCATCGATTACGCCCACACGCCGCAGAGCCTCGAGAAGGTCTTGCGGGAACTCCGGCCGATCACGAAGGGCAAGCTGATCGCCGTCTTCGGGAGCGCCGGCGACCGCGATCGCGAAAAGCGTCCCTGGATGGGCGAGATCGCGGCCCGGCTGAGCGACTACGCGGTCTTCACCAACGAAGATCCTCGCGAAGAAGACGCGATGACCATCCTGGGCGAGATCGCCGCCGGTGCCGATGAAGTCGGCTGGAAGGAAGGGGAAAACTACGCCCGCATCGAAGACCGGCGCCAGGGCATCGCGCAAGCTGTCCGTCGCGCTCGTCCCGGCGATACCATCCTGCTTGCCGGCAAGGGCCACGAACGGAGCATCCTGATCGGCCGGGGCAAGGAGCCCTGGGACGAACGCGCTGTGGCCGAGGCGGCAATCCGGGGCTTGCCGCAGTAGCGTTTCGGCCAGGTCTAACTGATATCCAGCAACTCTCCTTGCGATGCGAACGCCCGCCGCAGGTTTTCGAGAATCCGGACGCGGTCGGCGGCCTCCAGGCGATCCGCCTGATGCGGAGGCTCCCATTGCTTTATGGATCGGCTCCACAGGGCGATGCCGCGTTTTGTCAGGACTTCAGCGTCGACCAGGACCGATCGCGCGCCTTCCCTGTAGCGGATCCCCGTCCGGCCCATCACCTCGGCAGAAAATCCCGTGTCGCTTTCGATCAGGTTCGGCCGGGGAGCCGAGAAGTGCTCGGCGACCAGTCGGCGGCGAGCCCGCAACACGACCTTTCTGTCGGTAAATGAGGCGACCCGGCCATCGGCGACGACGATTCCCAGGTCACGAACTGCCGTGGCTGGCGCCGTCAAAAACCGCTCGCGGACGCGCTGCCGGGTCGACTCGTCCTCACCGCCGCGGTCCAGCCAATCATCGAAAGGATGAGCCTTCTCAACGACATCGACCTGTTCAACGTGAAGGCCGGCAACTTCGCAGATGGCGATCCATTCCTCCTGCGAGTGAATGCGGCGATGGGTCGGGTCTCTCAGTCCCTCGATCTCTTGCTGAAATTGCGCACTCTCGGCGTCTTGAGGCGCCAACGTATCCACGAAGACATACCTCCCTCCGTGACGGAGCACTCGCGCCACCTCGCGGAACGCCAGTGCAACATCGTCGAAATGGTGGGCCGCCAATCGCGAGGTGACGATCTCGAAGCTTGCATCGCTGAATGGCAGGCGCTCGGCCGATGTCTGGAGAAACTCGGCATTGCGAATTCCGACCTTTGCGAAGACCCGCCGGGCCGCGGCCAGCATTTCCTCGACCGGGTCCGTCACGATCACCGACTGCACGTACGGAGCCAGGGCAAGAGCAGTATGGCCGGCGCCGGCACCGATATCGAGGACGCGCTCATACCCGGCCGGGTCTGCGAAGGTCACCACCAGCTCGAGGTCCCGGCCGGACTTGTGCTCGCCGGTGGCGTACGCCTCTGCCGCTTTCTCCCAGCGTCCCTTAAGAACGCTCACCCGGTCAGCTTAAGGCGACGCTGTTGAGGACCTGGGTCACGACCGCGCTGTTCGCATCGGGGGTCAGGAAGGTGAACTCGTAGTTGCGGCCGCCGGTGTGGACGTAGACCGATGTCGTGTAGGGCCAGCCCTGATCCGGGCGCGCCCAGGCCGACGTGACCTTGCAACTGTCGAGCGCGACCCGCGCCACCTGCTCGTTGACGGTGTAGCTCCAGACCTGGATCGTTGCGCTGTGATCGGCGAGCGGCGCGAGGTCGGCGCGCACCGACGCCGGCAACTGCACGGTCAGGGTGTTCGTCGTCGACGTCTGCACCACCAGGAATGGGACGTCGTCACCGGTCCTGGTGATGGTGGTTGTCGACGCGTCCGAGCTGGGCCCCACCAGGTACCCCTGCGGTAGCATCAAGCTCCAGCCGAAGCCGCTGGCGGCATGCAGCGGCGTGTTGGAGACGAAATCCGATCGGACCCAGCCGGCCTGGCTGCCCAGCCTGACGTGGTACCAGACCTTGCCCGCGGCGTCAGGCGCTCGCTGATCGGCGGTGGCCTGGGTTCCCTGGGTCAGCGTGGCGAGGCGGGCGCTCGAGGCGCTCGCCGCCGACCGGAGGTTGACCCCGAGCGGATCGTTCACCCAGATGGGAAACGGCAGGGCGGGGACGGCGACCGCAGGAGCGGTTCCGGGCGACTTCGGTGTTGGGAGCGACGCGGGACAGGACGTCGGCGACGCGTGCGGGTCGATGGTGGGGGTGGCGGTTGGGTGAGGCCGACTCGCCACGGCGTTGGACTTGTACAGGGACGTCAGCGGCCCAGCCAGCAGGAAGGCCGCGACAGCGCCGATAGCCATCAGGGGAATTAGGCGGAGAGCCGACCTCATATTCATCCAACGCCCTCCAACGCGGTGGAGTTACGCCAGCGGTTTGCGGTTTGGCAGCCCGACCCTGCGCGGAAAATCAGGCGGGGTGTGGGCCAGCTTGTCCACGACCAGCAACGCGCTGCCACCGGCCAGAGGGCGCTCCAAGCGTGGCCGGCCGCCGCCAAGGAGGCGGGCCGCGGGCTCCAGCAGCTGCGGGTCGAAGCGCTTGACCTGGGCAATGAGGTCTCCGCCGGTTGTAACGAAGGGGAGGGCAAGCTCCAGCAGCACCGCTGGCCTGGCGGCGGCTCGCGAGATCGCCCGGTCGAATTGCTCCCGAAGCGCCGGACGGTGGCCGAACTCCTCGGCGCGCCCCCCCAGGACGGCGACGTTGCCCAGCCCCAGGCTGCCGGCCACGTGCTCCAGGAAGGCGCACTTGCGGGCGTTCGCCTCCAGCAGGGTGAAGTGAACTGCGGGCCGGGCCAACGCCAGCGGCACCGCCGGGAGGCCGCCGCCGCTCCCGATATCGATCACGCGCTGGACTGCCACCCAGGACGCGGCCAGCAGGACGTCGGCGTCGGCGATCTGCGCCTCGACCTGCTCCAGGGTCCGCGCCCCGGTCAGGTTGACGCGGCGATTCCAGTCGAGGAGTAGTTCGGCGTATTGCTTGAGTGGCGGGCTCATCATCCTTACAATATGGTCGTGCCGATCTACGAGTTCTCCTGCCTCAGCTGTCGTCATACCTTCGATGTCTTTGGCGGTTATGCCAGCCGCGACGCGCGCCAGGTGTGTCCGCAGTGCGAAGGCAGCAACACGAAGGCGATGTTCTCTACCTTCGCCGTGCTGGCGAGCGGCGAGGCCTCGAGCACATCGAGCGCGGGCGGCTGCGCATGTGGCGGCAGCTGCTCCTGCTCGAACTGACCCAGTAGCGCCCGACGCTGGACAGGCGGGCGGCCTATCCCGCATGATTGCGCCGTGGCCACCGCAGGCACACCCGTCCGTCTCCGGCCGATGCCGCTCGGCGAGCTGCTCGACGAGACCTTCAAACTGTATCGAGCCCATTTCACCGTCATTGCAGGCGCCTCGCTCATCGTCATCCTGCCGGGCCTGCTCCTTACGCTGATTTCCGGGTCGTACCGTGCCAATCCCTTCACGACCATTCAGCAGGTAATCCAAAATGCGAGTAACCCCGAACAGCTGCAGGTGATCCAGAATCGCAATGCGCAGTTCACGTCCTCGCCCCTTTTCCTCTTGAGCATTCCGATCGGCATTCTTCTTTTTCCATTCACCCAGGGAGTCATCTTTCGCGCGGCGACCTCCATGGCCGCCGGTAACCTTGAAACGATCGGGTCCGTGCTGCGGGGGACCGCGCGGCGCTACTTTGCGATATGGGGCGTGATCATCCTCACGGGCCTTGTCGCGCCCAGCGTCCTTGTGATCGTCGGCATCTGGGTGCTGATCCGATGGACGGTGGCCCTGCCCGCGATGTTCGCCGAGGATATCGGTCCCGTTCGGGCGCTGGGCCGCAGCTGGAATCTCACACGCGGCAACTGGTGGCGAACGTTTGGCCTCTGGCTCGTCGTCTACATCCTTGTCGTGATCCTTCAGTACGCCATGCTGGCCCTTTTTGGAGGAATCGCTGCCCTGATCCCGGGTCTGGGCGACGATCTTCGCGCTGCTCTGGTCTCGACGGTGACGAGCATTGTGAGTGCGCTGGTTGGTGCGGTCTCGCCGATAGTCTTCACGATGCTGTATCTCGACCTGCGGGTGCGCAAGGAAGGTCTCGATCTCGACCAGCTTGCCCGCCAGGCCCTGCCAGGCACTGCACCGGCCTAATCGCTTGCGGCGGGGGGTTATCGCGCCAGTTCTTCTGGTCTCGACTCTTGCCTTGCTGCTCGCGTCCGGAGCTGTGCCGGCGACGGCGAGCTCCGCCGATGACTACACCAACGCGGTCCATCGGGGACTCACCCTGGTCCAGTTCGCGGAGCGTGGGGACGTCCCGTCGATCCAGCAGGCCATCGATGTGCTGGTCCAGGGAACCGGTAACACGCAGCCGGAGGTCTTACGCGACCTTGAGAGCAGCCCGCCGGATCTCCGCGACGCCGATCAGCGGTTGCAGGCGCTCTACGACGCGCTCCAATCACGGGTCGATACCCCGGACCCAGCCCAGGCAAGCACCCAGCTTCATTCGATCCTTTCGCAGCCCCGATTCGCGGGGCTCCGCGCCGGCCCATCGCTGTTCGATCAGATCATGTCGTTCATCTACAACCTGATTGGCGAGGCGCTCAGCTGGCTCGGCCAATCGGGGCTGGCCAGGCTCCCGATCTGGATCTGGCTGATCGTGGTGGTCGTCGTTCTCCTCGCGATCATCATCTGGACCATCCGGGGAGGGTTCAGTCGTGGAGGGCGGGAAGCGCGGCTGCGGACAGCACGGCCGGCGGCACGTGCGCGCCTCGATTTCTTTGCCGATGCCGATCGGCTGGCGGCGAAGAAAGACTACGTCGGCGCGATCAAAGCCCTCGCGGGCGGAGTGGCGATTCGGCTGCGCGGCGAACACATCTGGGAGCGCAGCCCGCTCACGGTCCGCGAGTTGTTCCAGCAATCGGAGCGGGCCGACGCCCTGCGCCCATTGCTCCACTCCTTTGAAGAGGCGAGCTACGGCCACCGGCCACCGGATGCCAGCACCTACGCCCGGGCGGCGGAAGCGGCGGAGCCGTTTCGACAGCCCGCCGCATGAAAGGCCGGGGGTGGATCGCGCTCGGGCTGATGGTCCTGGCAGTGTTCGTGCTCGTCCTGCTGCGCGGCAATGGCAACGCCAACGGGTCGCCGAACCATGCCTCGGCCAGTGACGCCCCGGACGGAACCTCGGCCCTGCGGCTTTACGCCGATGCGCTCGGCCATTCGAGCGGCCTGGTCGAGGGCGACTTCACGTTGCCGTCGACCGCCGGCCTGCTATTCATCTTCACGCCGGGCCCCTTCACGGCCGACCAGGTCAAGCAGGTCAACGCCTGGGTTACGTCGGGCGGCGTCCTCGTCTATGCCGCCGAGACCGGCGATCCTCAGCTCGACGCCCAGTTCGGGCTGCGCCGGTCCAGCCGTCAGGTGGCGGCGAGTGCGCAAGCCCCGGCGCCGGTCTTCGGTGGGACGGCGTCCGTCAGCGGGGCCGACGCGGCGTACGCCTTCAACCCTGTTTCGTCCCAGGTGCCGTTGCTCCGCAATCGATCGGGGGATGTGTTGGCGGTACGTGAAGCGGTTGGCCACGGTTTGCTCGTGGCACTGACTGATCCGCTGATCCTTTGCAATGGATACCTGGAGAAGGCAGACAACGGTCGGTTCGCCGCCGACTTGATGGCCATGACCCCGTCCGGCGGTCGGGTGTGGTTCGATGAATTTCATCACGGGGCCTCGGCAACCGGGCCGGCCGAGACCGCCTGGATGACGACCCCCTGGGGTCTGGCCCTGGTCGGCGCGGTCCTCATCATTTTCGTGGGACTGGCGTTACGCGGCCGCGGGTTCGGGCCGCCGATTCCCCTGCGCCCCCGCGCTGATCGGTCGACCGCGGAATACGCCAGCGCGGTTGGGAGCCTGCTGCATCGCACCGGCGCCCGGCGGGTTACGCTGGAGACCTTGCTCTTTGCCAGCCGCCGTGCCGTGGCCGAACGGATCGGCCTCGGCAGTGGCATTCCCAGCGACCGCCTGACGTCGACGATTGCGCAGCGTGCACCCGCCGCGGCCGCCGAACTCGCGAGCGCCGAGCGCGAGCTCGATCGGGCGAGCATGAGCGAGTCGGAGGTGCTGGTCACCGCTCGCCGCTTGCACGACCTCGCCTACCCGGCATCGACGATCGCGCGCAACAAGGAGAGCGCATGAACGCACGCGACTTCTACAACCGTCTTCGCTCGGAAGCCGCAAAGGCGGTCGTGGGCCAGGACGATGCGGTTCGCCTCTGCGCCATCGCGTTGATCGCCAACGGCCACGTGCTGCTGGAAGGGGTCCCTGGGGTGGGCAAGACCCTGCTGGCCAAGACCATCGCTCGCCTGCTCTCGTTACAGTACGGCCGGGTGCAGTTCACGCCCGACCTGATGCCCGCCGACATCGTGGGAACCTCGGTCTATGACCTGCAGTCGCGGTCGTTCCGGGTCCGCCAGGGACCCGTCTTCACCAATATCCTGCTCGCCGATGAGATCAACCGGGCGCCGGCGAAGGTGCAGGCCGCACTGCTGGAGGCGATGGAGGAGCGCGGCGTGAGCCTCGAGGGGCAGCAGCTGCCCTTGCCCGACCCGTTCATGGTGCTGGCGACCCAGAACCCGATCGAGTACGAGGGCACGTATCCCTTGCCGGAGGCGCAGCAGGACCGTTTCCTCTTCAAGGCGTTCATGAATTATCCGACGCCCGAGCAAGAGCTCGAGATGCTCCGCCGCTGGGATACCGGGATCGAGCTGCGTGACCCGGCGCGCGCCGGGGTGGAACCGATCCTCGACGCGGTGGCCGTCAATGAGTGCCGCGAAGAAGCCCGCAAGGTGACCGTTGACGAGCGGCTTCGTCGGTACATCATCGAGTTGGCCGTCTCCACTCGGCAGGCCGCCGAGCTGGTGCTGGGCGCCAGCCCTCGCGCCGAGGTGCTGCTGCTGCTGGCGGCGAAGGCCGCGGCGGCGTTCGAGGGCCGCGACTACGTCGTTCCGGACGACATCAAGGGCCTGCTGCGTCCCGCCTTCCGTCATCGGCTGCTGTTGCGACCCGAGGCCGAAGTCGCCGGGCAAACCGCCGACAGCTTGCTGGACGGCGTGATTGCCAGGGTGACTCCGCCGCGCTAGGGCGTCGGCACTGGTGACGCTCAGCCCCCAGCCGCGACTGCTGGGCACCTTGCTCGCCGGATCGGTGTTGTTCCTGCTGCTCCTGCTGAGCCCGCTGTTCATCATTGCCCCCCTGATCTTTTACCTCGCAATGGCGGGGTTGATCGTGGTCGAGGCTGGGCGCCTGCCGGCGAAATCCGGGTTCATGGCGAGCCGGGTCCTGCCCGAGCCACTCTCCCTCGGCGAGGTGCAGGCGGTCCAGTTACTGGTCGCCCATGCCGGTGCCGCCGGTCTTCCGGCAGAGGTCGCGGACCACGTCCCGGCGGAGCTGCGTCCGGACCGACGCGTCGGCTCCGGGGTCTTTGATGGGGATGGTCTCCTCACCGTCGAGTACAACGTCCAGCCGCCGCACCGCGGTGCCTATCGCTTCGGGCCGGTCGACCTGCGCTGCTGGCGCCCGGGCGGCTGGCTGATCCGCCAGGTGCGGATCAAGGCCGACGAGTCCTCGGCCGTTTATCCGGACGTGCTCGCCATCAAGCGCTATGAGTTGATGCTGCGACGCGGGATGCGCTTCATGGCCGGGCTCCGGCGAGCCCGCCCGCCGGGTGCCACCACGGCTTTCGCCGGCTTGCGCGACTACCTGCCTGGCGACGAGGTGCGCCGGATCAACTGGAAAGCCACCGCCCGCCGCGACAGCCCGATGGTGATGGAGGTGGAAGCCGAGCGCGGGCAGCAGGCCATTATCGCGCTCGACTGCGGCCGGTTGATGACGGCGCCCGCCGGGCTGCTCACCAAGCTCGACCACGCGGTGAACGCCGCGTTGCTGCTGGCCTGGGTGGCGCAGAGCCACGGCGACAAAGTCGGCATGCTCACCTTCAGCGACGGGGTGCGCCGCTTCGTCGCGCCGCAACGTGGTCCAGGACAGGTGGCGCAGCTCAACCGGGTGCTCTACGACGTCCAGCCGGAATACACCGAGCCGGATTTCTCTGAAGCCTTCTCCCACCTGGCGCTCCGCGTCAGCCGTCGCTCCCTGGTCGTCGTCCTGACCGACGTGCTGGACCCGGAAGCGTCACGCGACCTGGTCGCGCACGCCATCCGGCTGAGGCAGCGGCACCTCGTGATGGTGGTGGCCATGGCCGACCCGGAGGTCCTGGCGGCCCGCAGCGCGCCGATCGAGCGGGTGTCACGCGCCTACGAGTGGGCCGCCGCGGAAGAGTTGCTGGCGGCGCGGCGGGCCAGTTTCGAACAACTCCGGCAGGGCGGCGTCCTCGGCCTCGATGTCGAAGCCGGGCAGCTCAGCCCCTCACTGGTCGAGCGCTATCTCGAATTGAAGGAGCGGGCCCTGCTCTGATCGGCCTGTAACGTCCGTGCGCCTCGGGCGTTGTACCTCAGGATTTCCCAAACGGGAGGACGCTCTGAGATCGGACGATCGGCCGTGGTTCGAAGCCCTCGTTCGGGAGCTGGAGAACAACGCCCTCGGTTTCGCCATCACGCTCGTTCATGACCGCGAGCAGGCGGAGGAGATCGTGCAGCAAGCATTTGCGAACGTCTGGGCAGCCCGGAACACGCCGCAGGAACGCAGTGAGTTCAAGCGCTGGCTGTATCGGGCCATCCTGAATCTCGCCCGCGACCAGGCCCGGCAGCGCAAGCGCTGGTCGCTGCTCCGCTTCTGGGCGCCGCCCCCGCCTGACCCATTCGACGAGGTCGAGCGCCGGGTCGATGACGCGGCTCTCGTGGACGCGCTACGCCGCCTGAACGCGCGTGACCGAGCGGCCGTGCACCTCCGTTACTTCGAAGATCGGTCATTTGCCGAAACCGCGGCGACTCTGGGCGTGACGGAAGAAAACGCCCGTGTCCTCGTGCATCGGGCGCTGGCAAAGATGCGCCGGATGATGCTGCCGCCAGAAGCGGTGCAAGGAGTCGAGGCATGATTACCGAAGACCCGCAGCTCGAAATGCGCTTGCGCCACTACGGCTCCACCGTTCGGCAAGAGGCGCGGGTCAGCCCGGAGCTGCACGCCCGGATCATCGCGCGAGTCGGTCATCATGCGCCGGCCCGACCCTACCGCATGCTGGTTCAGCTGGCCGCGGCGGCGGCCATGGTCCTGGTGGCCCTGGGCGCGATGGGGGTCGTTCTCAAGCTCCGTGCCGATGAGCTCGCCAAGGCCTCGCCGCACGTGACCTCCGTGTTCCCGGCTGCCGGCGCAACACACGTGCCCTTGAAGGGCGAATTTCGCGTAAGCTTCAGCGCCCGTCCTTCCGGCTTGGCTGTCTTGCGCGTTTCGCCGGCAGACGCTGTTCTGCAGCCCGCGCGCTGGGTAGATACCACGATGATCGTGGCTTATGCCGGACTGCACCCGAGCGCCCAGTATGAATTGATCCTTTCCGCCGACTACCGCGACCACCTGGGCGACCGAGGGCACTTTGAAAAACGCTGGACCTTCACCGCGGAGGGACCCGCACAGATCACGGCGTTGGTTCCCGCGGCTGGGGAGAGGAACGCCGCCCGTAACGGCCAGATCACGGTGCAATTCGCCCGGCGTCCGGTCGTCGACCCGGTCGTCCGGATCGAGCCAGCGGACGGGACGCTTATGCCCGGCTCATGGACGGACACGACCTGGACCGTTCCGTACAGCGGGCTTCAGCCTTTGCGTACCTACCAGGCCACCCTAGACCTCAGCTTCGGCAGTCCGGGCGCCGACTTCCATCGTGCGTGGTCGTTTATCAGTGAGCCCGGCACGCCTCCCGGCAACATCGCGCTTATCTGGTACGCGACCTCGAGTCGATTTGCGAGCCCAATGCCGACCCCCACCCCGCAGGCCTCGAATGCGCCGAACGCCACGACGCCCTATCGGATGGTTGCGCTCGATTGGAGCGGGGCGGTGGTTGGTTCGCTCTACCTGAGCGGTCCAGCGTTGCAGGCGCCCGATGGGACTCGCCTCGATTTCGGCGCAGGCACGATCGACCAAGCCGGAAGGCAGGTGGCGACGAGCACGAGCACGAAGGGCGGACCAGGCTTCGCCGACGACAGCCGACACATGTGCGCCATGCGCAACGCGGCCGGGGGCGATTTCGGGGGCCCCGAGCCCGAGCCCGGCTGGATCTTCGCCGGGCCAATCGGTGGGCCGCTGCATCGCATCGCCCAGGCGGGCAGCGTCGGTGGCCAATCTGGCCCGCGAATCGTTGCCTGCAGCTACCAGAATGATCGCGCCGTGGTCGTTGAGGACGTCATCATGTGGACCTCCGAGGTTTGGGTCTATCGCCTGTCAACTGGAGCGCTGCTCTATCACCACCAGTACACCAGCGGCGCGGTGGCATCCTCGGTGATGGCGTCGCGCGACGGCCGATACCTGGCGGAACAGACGACGTCCACCGATGCCCAGGGGCACCAGATCTATGCCGACACGATCATCCGGCGGACGTCGGACGGCGCGGTGGTCGCGCGGTTGTCCGGCCAGACCGTGAACGCTTTTTCCTGGGACGGGTCGCGGGTGATCACGATGCCCGCCCTTGGTTCGCCCGAGAGCCATGAGGTGCGATTGGTCGACTGGCAGCGCGGACAGACTCTATGGCGTCTGGCGGAGCCACCCGGCATTGCTCCCGGTTTCGCTTACGTCTTCAGCCTCGGCCGGCCGGGCGGTACGGACCTCATCGTCGGAGTTGCCGCGAACTCGACGGGGCAGTCGCCAGTCGATCAACTCTGGCTGGTTCATGCTGACGGCGCCGCGACCTCAGTCGCGAAAGGTCCCATCTTCCCCAGTTTTCAGGAAGGCTTCTGACCCGATCGGCCGGTAAGGAGCAGGTATCCGTAAAGGAGCACACCGGTTGTCACGCCCACGGCCACCTTGACGCCCGTCGGCGCCGCTGATGGACTCAGGTTCCCCTCGATGATGCCGGCGATCACCAGCAGCGGGGCGATTCCCACCAGGATGATGGCGGCTTTACGGGAGGCCAGGACGAAGGCGTCTCGCCGCCGGTAGGCGCCGGGCAACAGTACCGCCCAACCCATCATCAACCCGCCCGCGCCCGCCGCGACCACCACCGACAGCTCGAGCACGCCGTGGCCGACGATGAAATCGAGCAGCCCCGGGGCGATGCCATAGGCGTTGGTCAGGCCGAGCAGACCGCCGAGCTGGATACCGTTCGTCATCAGTACGTACACCGTCGGCAATGCCAGCAGCGCGCCAAAGGCATAGGCCATGATGGCGACCCTGATGTTGTTCGCCATGATCACGCCCGACGCCAGCGCCCGCTTGTTTTCCGGGATCTGGGTCCAGAGCTGATGACTGTGGACCAGCTGCACCAGTTCGGCTGGCACCAGCGCGTAGGCGAGCCGCGGATCGAGGCTGACCGCGATGAACGCGATCACCGCCGGCCCGAACAACAACAATGCCGCCGCGATCAAAAAAGGCGCGGCCTGGCGGTAGGTCTGAGGCAGCGTTTGCCGATAGAAAATGGCGATCCGCTGGCCGAGGTTGCCGCCCTGTCGATAGACGGCGGCGTGTCCGCGCGCGACCAGGCCATTCAGGTAGGCGGCGACCGGCTCCGTCGGCCAGTCGCGCTGGGCCCGGGCGAAATCCGCCGTGGCCCGGCGATAGAGCGCGGCCAGCGAGAGCACTTCGGTGGGGCGCAGCCCACCGACCCGGCTGGTGCCGGCTCGCTGCAGTAGTTTCTCCAGTCGATCCCACTCGGGCCGCCGCCGGGTCACGAATTCATCGGCGCGCACGTCATCAATGATGACTGACGCCATCCGTCACTCCAGCGGTTGTAGCAGAACCGCGACCGGCGGTCGCAAAAGTGAAGGCTAGACTGCAGGCATGCAGCCGCCGGACGCCTCCGACGACCTGATCATTTCCACGCCGGAGCGCGTCTCCTTCCAGTACGAGATCGCCGGCATCGGCAGCCGGTTCCTGGCGCAGATCATCGACTCGCTGATCATCCTCGTGGTGTTGATTGCGATCACGATCCTGGCCGGCACCCTGGGCGGCATCTTCAACTCGGGCGAGCTGGCGCTGCTGGTGGAGATCATCCTCGGCTTCATCCTGCTTGCCGGCTACTTTCTCGTCAGTGAGGCGGTCTGGAACGGCCAGACGGTTGGCAAACGATCGGCGCGGCTGCGGGTGGTCGGCGATCACGGGGAACCGTTGAGCCTCGGGCAGGCCACCATCCGCAACCTGGTGCGGATCGTCGACTTCCTGCCGGTCTTCTACGCCATCGGCATGCTGACCCTGTTCATCAGCGGCCGGGGCAAGCGACTCGGGGATTTCGCCGCCGGCACGCTGGTGGTGCGCGACAAGCAACGGATCAACCTCTACGACCTGGCCAGCGTCAAGCCGGGCCCGGCGCCCGCGTCCGCGCCGGTGGCATCGATCTGGTCCACGCCCTCGACGTCGGGTGCGCCGGCGTTACCGACCGGACCGGCGCCGACGCAGCCCCTGACGCTCGACCCGGGGCTTCGCCGGCTGGTGGTGGCTTACGCGGGGCGGCGCGAGGAGCTGCCATTGGCCCGCCGCCAGGCCCTGGCACAGAGTGCCGAGCCGGCGCTGCGCCGGGTGCTTCCCGAGGTCGTCGCCAGCGACGGACCACTGGCCGCGCTCGACCAGCTGGCTGAGCGCGAAGGCATCACGCCACACCGGGCGACGAACCGAAGCGCGTCGCGCGCCTGGACCCTGGGGTTGATGACGCTCATCTTTTTCTGGATGCCGCCGATCGCTCTCCCCACCGGCATCCTCTCGATTGTCTTCGGAACCCGCGCCATCCGCGCCATCCGCGCCGAGCCGAGCCGCTACCAGGGCGATGATCGCGCTCGGACCGGGCGCCTGCTCGGCATCATCGGCCTGGCCATCACGTCCGTACTGCTCGCGCTCTTCTTGGTCGGATTGTTCTTGCGCGGCTAGAGGCGTTCTCGCCCAGCGATTCCGGTGTCGACCGGATGCCACCATTCGACTCTGGACTCGCCCAGCTTCCAGCAGAGAAAGACCGTTTCACCCTGCCGCTGGTGGAAGAAATCAATCAAGCCGATGCTGGGGTCACGCAGCACGATCCCCCACTCCTGCAGCTGGTGCAGGTCACGTTCCAGCGTCCGGGTCAACTCCGACAGGTGACGGCCGGGGAGACCGCCACCGTTGTGCGAGGCCTTCTCCCGGACGGCGGCGACGGTCTTGTCCTCCGCCAGCGCTTGTTGCGTGTCGCGGATTCGCTCGAGCAACGGTTTGAGCTTCAGGACCAGCGCATTCGCTTCGTCGACGCTGTAGAACGTTTCCGGCATCCCGTTGCCTCAAGCGGCGGAGATGGGCGTCATGACGCGGAGCCGCGCCACCATCTGCGGCAGGCACTCGAGGACGAAGTCGATGTCGGCATCGGTGTTGCCCTTGCCGACCGAGAGCCGCAGGCTGCCCAGCGCGCGGTCGCGGGCATAGCCCAGCGACAGGATCACGTGGCTCGGCTCCAGTGAGCCGGAGGTGCAGGCCGATCCGGAGGACGCGGCGATGCCGTTCATGTCGAGCTGCAACAGCAACGACTCGCCTTCCACTCCCTCGAAGAGGAAGCTGGCATGGTGCGGGAGCCGCCGCTGCGGGTGCCCGGTCAATTCGGCGCGTGGGATCTGAGCCAGCACGCCCGCGATCAGGCGGTCACGCAGTCGGATGAGGTGGGCGGTATTCGCGTCCATATCGCGGCGGGCGATGCTCACCGCTTTGGCCAGGCCCACGATGCCCGCCACATTCTCGGTCCCGGCCCGTCGATTGCGCTCATGGCCGCCGCCGAGCATCTGCGGCTCCAGCCGGACCCCGGATCGAACCACCAGGCAGCCGACACCCTTGGGACCGTGCAGCTTGTGGGCCGACATCGAAAGCAGGTCCACGCCCAGGTCCTCGATCGCGATGGGAATCTTTCCGGTCGATTGCACCGCGTCGGTGTGAAAGTAGGCATCGCTGGCCTCGCGGGTCACGCCGACCAGATCACGGATCGGCTGGATGGTGCCAATCTCGTTGTTCGCGTGCATGATGCTGACCAGGATGGTGTCCGGTCGAAGCGCCTGGCGAAGCGCCTGCGGGTCAACCACCCCCAAGCGATCCACCGGCAGCCGGGTGACCTCGAAGCCATCACGTTCGAGCGCCTCCGCTGAGCGCAGCACGGCATCGTGCTCGACGGCGGACGTGATGACGTGCCGGCCACGGTTGCCGTTCCGCCGGGCGATCCCCTGCAAGGCGAAGTTGTCGCCCTCGGTGCCTCCCGAGGTGAAGATCACTTCCTTCGCGGCCACTCCGTAGAAGGCGGCCACGTCATCGCGTGCCTGGTCGATCGCCTGCCGGGCGCGCTGGCCCAGGCCATAGACGCTCGAGGCGTTGCCGAACTCTTCGCTGAGGTAGGGCATCATCGCCTGCAGCACTTCTGGATCCAGCGGCGTAGTGGCGGAATGGTCGAGATACACCATCGCCACTCATTCTATGGCCGCAACCAAACGACGTCGGGTGCTGCCGGTGCTAGACGGATTGCTGGCGCGATGGGCGCCAGCGGACGAGCTCCCTCATCGATCCGGTAAACGCCTTCATGTGCTCGTGAACGTCGAGCATCTCATCCGAGCTGATGGGGCCTTCGCTGGCGGCCTTGGGCAGGCCGTCCGGGTGCTTCGCTTTCTTGAGCAGCAGCACCGCAACGAAGCTGACGCCACAGTTCGCGCAGGTGACCTCGACCGTACAGTGGCCGTCCGCCTCATTGAGCAGCTTGACCTGGCAATCGGCGAGCGCCTGCGAGCAGGCGAGGCACTTGTAATACTTGGCCCGCTCCTTGATCAGCGCGATCAAATTCATTGCTTTCCACTATAGACGGCGCTCGCCGCGTGGCCAAGCGCTCGAATCCAAAAGCGCGATCAGTTCGTGAGCCGGTAGATTCGGATCTGCGGTCCCGGCCGAACCCAATCCGCATAGCCCGCCAGCGGGACGTAGTAGGTATCGATCGGGTCGAACACGCTCGACGGACAGCCGATCGTGGGCGAGTAGGCGGCGATCGGTGGGCCGTGTGCCAGCAGCGCCCGCTCCAACGGGCTGTCCGGCCGGCAGCCGGTGCCGGGCGTCTCATAGCCAATCACGATGTACTGGATGCCCTGCTGGCGAAACGTGTCCAGCGACGTCAGGTTCAGGTCGTCGCGGGTCAGCTCCAGGATGCGGTACTGGGTCTCGAGCCGGCCGTCGAGGAAGGCGGCGACGTAGGGATCGGTGGCGCCGTGACTGTGCTCGCCGCTGTTGACCATCGCCTGGTCGTGCGCGGGTCCGGCCATGTAGGGCACGACCGCCAGCGAGCCCGCCGGGACATGCTCCGCCAACCAGTCGAAGGCCAGCGTGCGAGTGTCGGTTTGCTGGATCAGCGTGTCGTAGCGAAGGTCGTGAACCAGCGGCGGCGCCGCGACCAGGGTGATGGCCGCGATCGTGGCCAGGGCGCGGACGCGACGATCGGTGGCGAGGTCGACCAACGCCGCCAGCGCTCGGCCGGCCAGCAGGAGCAGGGGAGGGATCAGTGGATCTGCATACCGAAAAAAGACGGAACCGCCGGCGCCGATCAGGACGAAGTAGACGATCAGGAACGCGAGCAGGATCCAATCCGCCTGGGTCCGGCGCCACAACGCGTAGGCGATGCCAATCACGCCGAGCAGGACCAACACCGGATCGATCCCATACCAGAGGGCCAGGCTCAGCTGCACGAACCCGATCGCCGGCGCGGTCGTCTTTCCAAGGTGCTGGAAGATGTAGCCGATCCCGTGCTGCGTCATCGCCGGGTCGAGCACCAGGAACGGCGACGTCAGCGCCAGCGTCGCGATCCCGACCAGCGCGATCACCGCCAGCCGGCCGAGAACCTGCGTCACGGTGCGCTGCGCGGCGCGGCCGCGCAGCCACTGCGCCGCCGCGATACCGGCGAAGACGAGCGCGCCGTTGTACTTCAAGCTCGCCGCGATGCCCAGGCTGATGCCGTTGGCCAGCAAGGGCCGCAGGCCGCGCGATCCGATGGTGCGATAGGCGACGTAGAGCGTGCCCATGCAGGCCAGGGTCAGCGGGACGTCGAGCGTGCCGAAATGACTATCCCGCACATGCAGGAACGCGACCGCGAGCGCCGCCGCCCCCAGCCAGCCGGCTAGCCACGAGTAGGCGCGCCGACCGAACTCGAAAAGCAGGAGAACTGTCAGACTGCCCAGGAGGGCGTCGAGGATGCGCACCCCGAGGTACCCCGACGCCTGGTCGGAAACGAGCCCGAGCAGGCGGAGGGGCGCCAGCCAGGCGGCCGCCACATAGAAATAGAGGTGGGGCCAATCGGCGAAGTGCGGATTGAGGATGCCGTGAAGAATGCCCATCGCGCGGCCCACCGCCACGTCCTCGTCCGGCCGGTACAGCGCCGGCAAGCCGAAGTTGATGCCCCACAGCCGAAGCCCAAGGGCGATGACGAAAACCCCAGCCACGGGCCCAAGGGCGCGCGGCGACCGGCGGGCGGCGTTAGCTGCCGACGAGGTCTGGACGGGTCGGCCCGTAGAGGTCGACCGGAACCGGCGTGGGCGCGTGCTTCTTCGCCTCGAGCTTCTTGACCGCGTCGATGACCGCGGTGGTGGCGTCGCCGACCGCGGTTGTGATCTGGCGCGTCAACTGCGAACGGACGTCGCCCGCCGCATACAGGCCGGGAAGGCTGGTCTGCATCGTCGAATCCGTCACCAGGAAGCCGAGCGGATCGTGCTCCACGTGGTCGCGGTGATCGAAGAACTCGACGTTCGGCTGGAAGCCGATGAAGACGAAGACCCCGGTCACCGTCAACGGCCGAGTCTTCTGGGTCGGCACATCCTCGAGGGTGATCTCCGTAACCTGGCCATCCTCGCCCTTGATTTCCGTGACGATGGTGTTCGTCAGCAGCTCGATTTTCGGGTTCTTGCGGGCCGCTTCGACCAGAATCGCCTGGGCGCGGAACTGCTCCCGGCGGTGAATGATGTAGACCTTCTTGGCATAGCGGGTCAAAAAGACGCCTTCCTCGAGCGCGGCATCGCCGCCGCCGATCACGGCGACCACCTCCTCCTTGAAGAAGGCGCCGTCACAGACCGCGCATTGCGACACACCGCGTCCCTGGAACTCACCTTCGCCCGGAATGCCGAGCTTCTTGGGCTCGCCGCCCGCGGTCAGGATGACGAAGTCGCCGGTGTACTCGCCGTCCTCTGTTTCGACCACCTGCCGGTCGCCTCGCCGATGGATGGCGGTGACGCGGGCCGTCTCCAGGTCCACCCCGAACTTGACCGCCTGGTCGGCCATCCGCTGGGCAAGCTCGGGCCCGGTGATGTGGTCAAAGCCGGGATAGTCCTCGATCGCCTCGGTGTTCAGCAACTGGCCACCCGGCGCCCCTCGCTCGAGCAGGACCGTTTTCACCCTGGCGCGGCCAGCGTAAAGCGCGGCGGTGAGCCCGGCCGGACCCCCGCCGATGATGATTACGTCGTAGCGGCGATCCTTGTCCATCAGTTGCGAAACTCCCATGTTAACTAAGCCCCTTCGCCTCCTTAGTATTCCCAAATTGGCCCGATCCGAATACGGCCGGGGCCCGCACCGGTCGCGCATCGTAACCCCGGCCGGTATATAACTGCGGAAGCGGATGCGTGAGGACGAGTCGATTGACGCCGCGGCGTTCGCTTCCCGCGGGAAGGTCGTTTCGCTCCCTCGCGCCGACGCGCCCCAGGACCAGAACCACCTGACCTGGGCCTACCAGACACATGTCACTGCCATCTACCAGTACATCTACAACCGAGTCGGCAACCGCCCGGACGCCGAAGATCTCACCGCCCAGGTGTTCATGAAGGCGATCAACGGTATGCGGAACGATGTGTCGGTGCCCGAGCTTCGCAGCTGGCTGTACCGGGTGGCGCAGACGACCCTGGCCGACCACTGGCGCGAGTACTACGCGGAGGACACCGGCGAGCTGGACGACGACGTGACCCGTCCGCCGGCGCCTCGGGAGAATCCGGAGGCGATTCAGCGGGTCGACGCCCTGCTGGCCACGCTGCCGGAGAGTTACCGCCGGGTGCTGGAACTTCGCTTCCTGCGGGGATATTCGGTGCGGGAGACCGCGCAAGCGCTGGACCTCAGCGAGACGAACGTCAAGGTGCTCCAGTTCCGGGCATTGAACCGAGCCGGCCGCGAACGAGGGAGGCCGTCGTGAACGACGATCCCGAGCAGCTCGACAAGCACGTGGAGGACCTGCTCCAGGACCGTAAGCCGGAGCGGACCCCCCTGCCGGACGAAGACGCGCTGCGGGCCCGGCAAACGGCGGCCATGCTGCGGGCGGCGAAACCCGGAGCCGGCCTGCCGTCGAAAGAATTCCTGGAACGGATGCAGGGGTCGATCCATGATTGGGTCGACGAGCAATCCGCTCGGCCGCAGCCCACCGCCCGGCCCAGCCGCCGCGCGCTCCTGCTGACCGGTGGAGCGGGCGTCGCCGCCGGCATCGCCGCCGGGGTGGCCGCCGCCATCGGCCTCGACCGGCTCCCGAAACCGCCCGCCCCGTCGATTGGGCAGGCGCTGGTCGAGAAAGGCTCGTGGAAAACGGTCAAGGCGCTGGCCGATCTTCCGGAGGGCACCCCGATCGCCTTTCGCTCAGGCGCCATCGAGGGCTTCCTGGTCCGCAGCGGCGATGAGGTCAAGGGCCTCTCTGCCGTCTGCACCCACATGGGCTGCATCCTCAACTACAGCAAGTTCCGCAACAAGTTCGAGTGTCCCTGCCACGGCGCGACCTTTGACGTCAACGGTCTCCCCACGTCGGATCAGTACGATACGCTGCTGCCGCGGCTGCCCTCGTTGAACGTGCGGATCCAGCGCGGCCAGGTCGAGGTCTACTCCGTCTAGTAACGCGTCGCCGTAGTACTAGCCGTGCGTGCCACGCTGGTTCTAGTTTTTTCGGCCTTGCTGCTCGCCGCCTGCGGCGGCCAGGCCAATGCTCCCGCCACCACGGCGACACCAACGCCATCACCCTCGGCAACGCCGACCCCTGCGCCAACGCCATCCCCCTCGGCGGCCCCCGTGGTGCTGGCCCAGAATGTCGGCGCGATGGGCACGATCCTGGTGGCCGCCTCCAATAGCCACACGCTCTACACCTTCGACAGCGACAGCCCGGGCGTCAGTCGTTGCACGGGCGGCTGTATCGCGATCTGGCCGGCGTTTAGCATCGCGAGCGGGCAGATCCCGACCGGCGGTCCAGGCGTGACGGGGGCGCTCAGCACGATCACCCGGAGCGACGGCACGTTGCAGGTGACCTACAAGGGCATGCCGCTGTACTTCTTCCATTCGGACACCAAGCCCGGCGACACCCGGGGTAACTACACCGGCTGGAGTCTCGTCAAGCCGTAGCGCGACCGTCCGTGGTGCGGGAGGGACGCTGGGACCGCTGAGCTGACGCTACTGGCGCACAATCGCCGGGGCGCGTCCACGCAGGATGTACTTCTGGATCTTTCCGGTCGCGGTCTTGGGCAGCTCGTCGACGAACGTCACGGATTGCGGGGCCTTGAAGTGCGCCAGCCGCGACCGGGCGAAGTCCTTGATCTCCTGGTCGGTGGCGCTCTGGCCCGCCTTCAGGACCACAAAGGCGCAGGGCGCCTCGCCCCAGCGCTCGTGCGGCACGCCGACGACCGCGACCTCCTGAACCGCCGGGTGGCGGAGCAAGCAGCCCTCGACCTCGACCGATGAGATGTTCTCGCCGCCGCTGATGATGACGTCCTTGATGCGATCACGAATTTCGGCGTAGCCATCCGGGTGCACCACGGCCGCGTCGCCGGAATGGAACCAGCCATTGCGGATCGCCTTGTCGGTCGCCTCCGGGTCGTGGTAGTACCCCTTCAGTACGACGTTGCCGCGCACCACGATCTCGCCGATTGTCATTCCATCGTGGGGCACCTCCTCACCGGTCTCGGTGTCAACCACCCGGAGGTCGCCGGAGGTGATCAACTCCACTCCCTGGCGGGCCTTCACGACGGCACGCTCGGCCGCCGACAAGGTGGCGTGCTCGGGAAGTGGATCGCAGATGGTGATAAAGGGGGAGGTCTCGGTCAGGCCGTAGACCTGGATCACCTCCCAGCCCAGGTCACTCTCCAGCCGCTCGATGGTGGCCGCCGCCGGCGGAGCACCGGCGGTGACCACGTGTACGCCGCGGGGGACATCCCGGCGGAGTTCGGCGGGCGCGTTCGCGAGGCCGATCAGCACCGTGGGAGCCGCGCACAGCCAGCTGACGTGCTCCTCCCGGATCAACCGGAAGACGACGCCCGGATCCGGCTTCGGCAGGCAGATATGAGTGGCGCCGACGGCGGTGACCACCCAGACGAAGGTCCAGCCGTTCGCGTGGAACATGGGCAGGGTCCACAGGTATCGGTCGCCGATCCCCAACCGCAGGTGGATGATGGTGCCGATCGCGTTGAGGTAGGCGTTGCGGTGGGTGATCATCACGCCTTTCGGCCGCGCTGTCGTGCCGCTCGTGTAGTTGATGGTGAGCAGGTCGCCCTCGGCAATTTCGGGCCGGGTGAACTCCGGCGCCTGCCGCTTGACCGCCGTCTCGTAATCACGCCAACCGGGTTTTGAGCCGGTGAGGGCCACGAGGTGCTCGACCCCTGGGATGCGATCCCGAATGCCGTCCACGGCGTCGAGATACTCCGCGGTGGCACAGACGACGGTGGCTCCCGAGTGCTCGATGATGTACCCGAAGTCGTCGGGCGTCAGCCGGAAGTTGATCGGCACCAGCACCGCGCCAATCTGGGGCACGGCATAGAACGACTCGAGTTGCTGGTGCACATTGGGAGCAATGTAGGCGACCCGG
>VBDZ01000164.1 GCA_005881215.1 Chloroflexota bacterium
GCCGCCCCACGAATCTTGAATGAGCCGATCGGCTGCAGGTTCTCGAGCTTGAGATAGATCTGGGCTGGGGCGTCCCAGACATTGAGTCGCACCAGCGGCGTGCGGACGGCCGCGCTGGCGACCGCCGGCTGAGCGCGGCGAATGTCCTCGATGCCGAGCCGGGTGGCCCTCACATCCGCACCGTCTGACCAATCCCCATCTCCCGGGCACGCTCGAGGATGAACGCCGCCGATGCCACGTCCTCGACCGCCAGCCCGAGCGACTTGAAGAGGGTCAACTCGTCCGGGGACTGGCGGCCCAGGTCCGTGCCGATGATGACCTCGCCGAGCTCGGCCTGGATGTGATCCGCCGTGAAGGCGCCTTCGCGCATCGGGATCAGAAGGTCGCCGGCCTCATTGAGCGCCGACTCCCGCCGGTCGACGAAGAGCCGCACCGCCGCCATGGTGGCCGTATCGATCTCGCGGGTGGTGGGGATCGAGGAGCCCACGGCGTTGATGTGGGCGCCGTCCTTCACCCAGGGGCGCTGCAGCACCGGTTGGGGGCTGGCGGTGACGGTCGCCACCACGTCGGCCGCTCGAACGGCGGCTTCGGCGGTGGGCACCGCTTCAATCGAGGCGCCGTAGCGGGCGGCCGACGCCTTGACCAGGTCGGCGGCGTGCTGCGGATTACGACTCCAGACGCGGACGCGCCGGAGCGGCCGAACCGCGGCAATCGCCTCGAGGTGGGTGCGGGCCTGGACACCAGCCCCCAGGATGGCCAGCTCGGCCGCATCGCGGCGGGCCAGCAGGTCGGTCGCCACACCGGAGACGGCCGCGGTGCGAATCGCGGTGATGGTCGCGCCGTCCATCAGCGCCGACAACCGCCCGGTATCTTCCTCGAACAGGAGAACCGCGCCCTGGTGGGTGTCGATGCCGCGGCGCGCGTTGCCCGGGAACACGGAGACGGCCTTCATCCCGAGCGCCCCAGCACGACCATCGTCCGGCCCGATGTGGCCCGGCATCAGCCCCAGAAAGCCGCTGGCATCGGGCATTCGCATCACCATGCGAAGCGGCACCAGGGCCTTCCCTCGCGCCAGCGACCCCAGGGCGTCGCGCATCACCTGGATGCAGTCCCGCATCGGCAGCAGCCTCGCCACATCCTCGGCGGACAGCACCGTCACGTCCATCAGGCGGCCACCGCCTCGATCCGGGAAGCGATCGCTTCCCGCTCAACCATTGAAAGATGGACCGCGACCGCGGCGAGCGACGGTTCGAAGTGTTCGACCCGGCGCGGGCCGATCAGGGCAGCGGTGACCGCCGGGTGACTGAGCACCCAGGCCAGCGCAAGCGTCCCCAACGCGACGCCGCGCTCCTTCGCAGCCTCTCGCAGGGCATCGATCGACCTGAAGGTCCGCTCGGTGAGGAGGTGCCGGTACGGCTGTGGGCGCAGTCCCAACCGGGAGTCACTCGCCGGCGGCTCGCCAAACCGGTATTTGCCGGTGAGCAGACCACCCGCAGTCGGACCAAAGGGGGTGACCGCGAGCCGCTCTTCGGCCGCCAGCGGGAAGACGTCGGCTTCGATGCCGCGGTCGAGCAGGCTGTAGCCGTTCTGCACCGACTGGTAGCGGTGGACCCCGAGGCGGTCGCTAGCCGCAAGCGATTCGCGCAGCTGCGGCAGGCTAACGTTGCTGGCGCCGATGTGGCGCACCTTGCCGGCATGCATCAGGTCGTTCATCGTTTGCAGGGTCTCCCCGATCGGCGTGTTCGGATCCGGCTCCATGGTCACGTAGAGGTCGATGTAGTCGGTCTGGAGGCGGCGCAGGCTGCCGTCGATCGCCTGGATGAGGTGCCGGCGCGACAGACCCTGGTCGGTAGGGCCCTCCGCCAGCGCGTAGCCGACCTTGGTCGAAAGGATCAGCTGGTCGCGCACCTTTCGCTCCTTGAGCCAGGCACCGATGATCGTCTCTGAGACGCCCCCGCCGTAACTATCGGCGGTGTCGAAGTAGGTGATGCCGGCCTCCCAGGCGCGGTTCATCAGGGCAAAGGCGGTTTGCTTGTCCTCTCCCCTGCCAAACAGCTCCGGAGCCGAGCCGACGCCGCCAAATCCTCCACAGCCCAGCCCCAGGACTGAGACCCGCATCCCGGTCCGACCGAAGTGCCGATACTCCATCCCTCGTCGAGGTGATGGTAAAGGTTTGCCGTTGCTATCATCGGCAGCACGCCCATGTCCGTGCAACAGCGCGCCCGCCTGCGTCACCAGCGCGACATTCCCGGGCGCGCCTTCGATGCCGGCGTCATGCAGTGGTTGGTCGATCAGCAGCTCGGGGCCGAGCACGTGATGGCTTACCGGCTGACGGTCAACCCCGACTCGACGGCGAGCCACGCCCATCCGGGCGCTGAGGAGGTCATGTACGTCCTCGAGGGAAGCGGCGAGATCCGCGTCGAGGCGGCCAACCATGTCGTCGGCCCCGGTCAGGCCGTCTTCGTGCCCGACGGCGCCGAGCACAGTTACGTCAACACCGGCGCGGACCCGCTGGTGGTGGTGGGGGCGATGGCCCCTCCCGTGGATCCGGCTCAGATCCGTCCGGCGATTCCACGGCTCGACCTGAGCGGGCTGCGCTCGGCGGCACTCGATGAGCGCGGTGTCGCGCCCACCATGATGGACGAACTCCAGGTGACGCCGACTCTGATGGGCGAGCGGAGCTTTCGCGTGCTGGTCAATCCCGCGGTCGGTTGCCAGCGCATGACCCAGTTCAGCGGGGTCATCCCCACCGGCCGCGCCCCAGTGCATGCGCATCCGCACGAGGAGGCGGTCTACATTCTGGCCGGCAGTGGCCGCCTGTGGATCGAGGACGAGCCGGTGGGTGAGCTGCGCCCGGGTTCGGTCGTCTTCTTCCCGATCGGTGTCCGGCATACGCTCGAGAACACCGGGCGGGAAGACATGAAGGTGCTCGGCGCCTTCTCGCCGGCGGGCTCACCGGAAGCGAAGCTCGCTCCGGCCGGCTGAGCCGCTCTTAGATCCCGAGGTAGGCCCGCTGCATCTGTGGGTTCTCGAGCAGGCTCGCCGCCGTGCCAGTGAGCACGACGCGGCCACTCTGCAGCACATAACCGCGGTTGGCGATCGCGAGGGCCATCCGCGCGTTCTGCTCCACGACGAAGATGGTGATCCCGCTGGCGTTCAGCCGCTGGATCGTCTCGAACTGCTGCTCCACCAGCACCGGCGCCAGACCCATCGATGGCTCATCCATGCAGAGGAAACGCGGCCGCGCCATCAACGCCCTCCCCATGGCGAGCATCTGCTGCTCGCCTCCGGACATGGTCCCGCCCCGTTGGCTGTGACGCTCCTTGAGCCGCGGGAACATCACCATCACCCGCTCCAGGTCGGCGTCGATCTCGTCCCTGTCCTGCCGGATGAAGGCGCCCATCATGAGGTTTTCCCGGACCGTGAGCCGGGGAAAGATCCGCCGCGCCTCCGGGACGATGGCGATCCCGTTGGCGACCCGCCGCGAGGTGTTCCAGCCCGTGATGTCCTGGCCCTCGTACCAGACCGATCCCTTTGCCGGGCGGACCGAGCCGATGACGGTCTTCATCGTGGTCGATTTACCGGAGGCATTGCCGCCGAGCAGGCAGACGATCTCCCCGCGCCGGATCTCCATGCTGACCTCGCGCAAGGCGGGCACCGGCCCGTAGCGCACCTCGACCTCCTGCAAGCGCAGGACGGCCTCCGGCTTTGCCGGCGCGGGGCTAGGCGGACGCTGCCCGTCGGCCGAGATAGGCTTCGACGACTCTGGGATTGCTGCGAACCTCCTTGGGCAAACCTTCGGCGATCTTGACGCCGTGATCCATTACCACGACCCGGTCCGAAATCTCCATCACCAACGGCATGTGGTGCTCGATCAGGAAAATCGTCAGGCCGCGGTCGCGCATCGATCGGATCAGGCCGGCGATTTCGATTCGTTCGTAGGGGTTCATTCCGGCGGCCGGCTCATCGAGCAGCAGGAGTTTCGGCCGCGCTGCCAGCGCTCGGGCGATTTCGGTGCGCCGCCGGTTCGCATAGGAGAGCGTGAAGGCGGGATCGTCCAGCCGGGGCCCGAGCCGCTCACGGAAGAGGTCGATGGCCGAACCGACTTCGGCCTGAGCCACTCGCTCGGCGCGGATGGTGGCCGGCCAGAAGGTGACGGACCCGAGCATTCCGCTGCGGGTCCAGTGATGAGTGCCGAGCAGGACGTTTTCGCGGACCGTCAACTGGGGGAACACCCGGATGTTCTGGAAGGTGCGAGCAACCCCGTAATGGGTGATGCGGTGAGCGGGCCGGCCGACCAGCTCACGTCCAAGCAGCCGCACGGATCCCGCCGTCGGTCGCAGGACGCCGGAGATCAGGTTGAAGACGGTGGTCTTGCCGGCTCCGTTCGGGCCGACCAGGCTGACGATCTCTCCCTCGTTGACGTCGACCTCGAAGCGGTCTACCGCCGTCAAGCCGCCGAAGCGGCGGGTCAATCCCCTGATTTGCAGCACGTTGGGCCGGACCTGGCTCATGGTTTCCACTCGGGATCCTCGACGATGGCGCCGGCGGTCTCTTCCAGATCGGCAGCCTCTGTGTCGGTTACCGGTGGGAGCTCGGAGGCCTCGACCGCCGACTCGGCCGTGATCAACTCGAGCGTGCCACCCATGACCGGCCGCGGCCGGATCGACACGGTTCCGAGCAGGCCCTCCGGCCGGTAGATCATGATCAGGATCAAGATGATGCTGATGATCAGGTACTTGATGAAGACGAACTGCTGCAGCAGGAATGGCGGCACGGTGAAGGCGACCGCCCCCAGGATCGCCCCGGGAATGCTGCCGAGGCCGCCGAGAATCACCATGATGAACACCACCACCGTGGTTTGCACATCGAAGTTCGGACTGGGGAAGGCATTGAAGATCTGGGCGGCGTTGATCATGCCGACGATCCCGGCCATCACCGCGCTCATGGAAAAGGCGAGCAGCCGGTACTTGAAGGTGTTCACACCCATCGTGCGCGCGGCCAGCTCATCGTCGCGGATCGCCACCCAGGCGCGGCCGGTACGGCTATGCCGCCAGCGAAGCATGCAATAGACGCTCAGCGCCAGGAACCCAAGGAAGATCCAGTAGTACATGCGGTAGTGGGGAACGAAGCCGATCAACGGCACGGTGGTCGGCAGATCGAACGGGGCAACCTGGTGAATACCGTTCGTGCCGCCGGTCAGGTTGAGCGTGTCGGGACCGAACTGGTGGCCGGCCAGCACCGGCGGCCGGTCCAGGTCGAGGATCAGGTCCCGCATGATCAGGCCGAAGCCGAGCGTGACGATCGCCAGGTAGTCTCCGCGCAGTCTTAGCGCCGGGACGCCCACCAGGAGCGCAAAAGCCAGGGTGATGATGATCACCACCAGCAGGGCTCCCCAGAGCGGGTAGTGCTGGTGGATCTGGTCGCTGGCGACCAGGGCGTAGGCGTATGAGCCGATGCCGAAGAAGGCGATGAAGCCCAGATTGAGCAGTCCCGCATAGCCGACCACGAGGTTCAGGGCGACCGCGAGGCAGGCGTACATCGCGCAGGTGGTCAGAATCAGGGTCCAGTACTGGGCGCCGATCCAACTGGAATTGTCCTCGACGTACTGCAGCGCGTACGGCACCACCGCCGCCGCCAAAAAGAACGGGATCAGCACCTGCGGGGTGGTAAGCGTGCGGTTCCAACCTGCCGGCCCCGACTCCCAGAACCGCCTCAGGCGATGGCCCGATCCGGCGTCGTCGATTGCCGCCGGCTGGGTGATCATGCGCGATCCGCCAGCGGCTGTCCGAACAGCCCCTGAGGACGCACCAGGAGGACGAGAATCAACGTCAGGAAGACGAACGTGTCCTGGAACTGGGTGCTGATGAATCCTCCGCTCAGGCTTTCCAGCACGCCGAGCAACAGACCGCCGACCATCGCCCCCCGGATGTTCCCGATGCCGCCGATGACGGCCGCCGTGAACGCCTTGATCCCCAGCAAGTAGCCCATGAAGAAGTCGATGCTGGCGTATCGAAGACCGAACAAGACCCCGCCCAGCCCGGCCAGCGCCGAGGCGACGAAGAACGTCACCATGATCACCCGGTCGACGTCGATGCCCATGAAGGTGGCGGCCTCCCGGTCCTGCGCGGTCGCCCGCATTGCGCTACCGAAACGGGTGCGGAAGACAAAGACATCGAGCCCAATCATCAGCGCCAGCGAGGCGGCAAACAGCAGGACCCCCGTCAATGGCGATTCGATGCTGCCGAGGTGGATGGTGGCCTGCGGCACCAGGGCATTGCTGGGGACCAGCACCGGCGCCGGGCTGACACCCACCTGGACGGCACTCTCCAGCAGTAGCGAGACGCCGATGGCGGTGATCAGCGGCGCCAGGCGGCTGGCGTTGCGCAGTGGCCGGTAGGCGACCCGCTCGATGCCGACGCCGAGCAGCCCGGCGCCCCCCATGGCGACCAGCAGCATCAGGCCCACGGCGATACCAGCTGGGACCGCGGCCACCTCGTTGTGGACCAACAGGGCAGCGACCCCCGCGGCCAGGAAGGCCCCCACCATGAACACGTCCCCGTGGGCGAAATTCAGCAACTCGAGGATGCCGTAGATCAGCGTGTAGCCAAGGGCGATCAGGGCATAAAGGCTTCCGAGCTCGAGCCCGTTGACGAGTTGCTGCAGGAAGATGCCCACGGCAATGAAAAAGGGGACGGGACGAGACCCGTCCCCTTTCTTCTTACTCCTTTATCCGGAGACTTGCTTGAGCACCACCATCGCGTTGCCGGTGGCCTTGTAGACATAGATGCCGCCGCCCTGGACATCGCCTTTCGAGTCGAACTTGACCGAACCGAAGATCGTGGTGAAGGTGTCGCTGCCCAGATGGCTGAGCACGTCGGTGCGCGAAATCTTGCCGTTGTTCACCGGCGAATTCTTGATCGCCTGGAGCAGCGCCTGCGCCGCCTCATAGGCGGATCCATAGAAGGGTCCGGCTTTGCTGACGGCGTCCGCGCCGTACTCCGCCTTGAACTCGGTGACATAGTTGGCGGCCGCGCTGCCCGAGACGCCCGCCGGGTCCGCGGTAATGTTGGTCGCGTAGGCACCGTCATAGGCGCCCTGCGAGCTGGTGATGATCGAGGCGTCTTCCTCGCCGTCGGTCCCGAGGAACTGAATGTTGTTGCCGATGGTCAGCCCGGCGGCCTTCATCCCGGTCACGAGCGGCGCGGCCTCAGGCCCCTCGTCGGCGAAGTAGACCCAGTCGGCGTTGAACGCCTTGATCTTGGTGATGATCGTGGTGAAGTCTTTGGTCCCAGCCTTTACGCTGTCGCGCTGGGTGGTGATGTTGTGCGACTTGAGGTAAGCCTGCGTCTGGTCCGCCAGTCCGGTCGAGTAATCGGATTTGGCGTCCATGACGAAGACCTTGTGAGCGCCCTGGTCGATCATGAACCGGCCGTCGGCAGGGCCCTGCGCGTCGTCGCGAGCGTTGACGCGGTGCGCCACGCTGTTGTTCGAATCGGTGACTTTGACGTTCGATGCCGACTCACTGACGAAGGGCAGCGGCGGGGTGGCGCTCTGCAGACCCTGGACCGAGCCCAGGACGACGCCAGAGTTCATCGGGCCCACGATGCCGAGCACGGTTGGATCCGAGGTGCCTTGCGCCTGGAGCGTCTGGGCGGTCTGCGCATTGTGCTGGTCATCCCAGACCAGCAATTTGACCTGCGTACCGTTGACGCCGCCCGCTTTGTTGAAGTCTTTGACCGCCAGCTTGATCGCCTGCAACGCGCCGGCGCCAATCGACGCCTGGTCGCCGGTAAACGGTCCCTCGGCCGCGATCTGGACCTTGGTGGGCGCGTTCGCAGTGCCACCCGCACCACTGCTTCCGCCGCACGCGGCCAGCCCCACGCTGGCCAAGGCGACCACGACGAGAATCTTTGGCTGTGTCATCCTCCCTGTCGACCTCCTCTTCCTTTGTTGAAGACCTAAATTCGGTGCGCTCTTTATACACGGTTGGAGTACGGAGAGCAACCGCCGGACGCCGGTTCCTAACCCTTTCTAATCAGCGGCATGGAGCACGAGCTCAGGGTGCCGGTCGAGCGCCGCCAGCACGGCGTCGACGTCGTCACCCGTGTTGTAGTAATGGAGGGAGACCCGAAGCGCCCCGTCACGCGTCGAGCACAGGATGCCATCCCGGGCCAGGGCGTCGACCAGCCGAACCGCATCGGTGCACCGGACCATCACCAGCGGCCCGCGTAACGCCGGTTCTTCCGGCGTCAGCAGGGCGAGACCGCGGGCGCGGGCGCCCTCGATGAGGCGACTTGCCAGCGCCTGGACGTGGGCCTCGATGGTGTCGAGGCCGGCGCCGGCAATCAGCTGCAGGGCCGGCAGGGTCGCATAGACACTGGGCACCGGCGGCGACCCGGTCTCGAAACGACGGGCGGAGCCGGCGTAGCGCAGGTGGTGCAGGTCGTAGGCAAAGACGTTCTCCTGGCCGAACCATCCCGAGTCGCTCGGCTCGAAGCGCTCGATCAGGTCCTTGCGCATGTACATGAAGGCGACCCCCGGCGAGCCCAGCAGGTACTTCAGCGAGCCGGTCACCAGGATGTCCAGGTCCAGCGCTTTGACGTCCATCGGCTGCGTCCCCATGCTCTGGTAGGCGTCGATGAGCAGCAGGGCGCCCCGCTCGTGAGCCAGCTCGGCCAGGGCGCTGACGTTGCTCTTGAACCCGTTCTTGTAGCAGACGTGCGTGGTTGACAGGAGGGCGGTTCTCCCGTCCACCGTCTCCTCGAAGGCGGTGAGCGGCAGGCGATCGCCCTGGGCTTGCGCGAACACGACGTCGGCGCCACGGCGCTGCTGGGCCAGCCAGATGTGGCCGACCGTCGGAAAGTCGAAGTCGCTGGTGACGACCCGAGGCCGGACGTCGTAGCGGAGCGCGCTCGCCAGGGAATTCAGGGCGCTCGACACCGAGAAGGTGACCGCGACCTCGTCGGGCTGCGCGTTGATCAGGCTGGCGAACTCCGCGCGCAGCTCCTCCATCCGCCCGACCCAGCTTTCCCAGGGATTACCGTAGCGGTGCCACGACTCGAGAAATTCCTGGACGCCGGCCTCCACCGGGCGGGCGAGGGCGCCCTGCGAGCAGCTGCTCAGGTACACCTTCTCGTCGAAGATGGGGAACTGTTTGCGAAACGCCGTGACGCCGTCGACCTGGTCGGGATGGCGCGACACTTCTGGCATTCTATGGAAGATGTCACGCGCGACCGTCTCGCAGAAGTCGAAGACCTTTACGGAATCGGTGATCAGAGAGATGACCCGGCTGTGCGTCGCCGAGCACGGCGCCGATTGCGTCAACCTGGCCCAGGGGTTTCCCGACTTCGCCGCACCCGCCGAGCTCAAGGAAGCCGCCGTCGAGGCCATTCGCCAGGATTTCAATCAATACGCGACCACCTGGGGCGCGAAGGTGATGCGCGACGCCATCGCCGACAAGAGTCGCCATTTCCGGGGGATGACCGTCGATCCGGAGACCGAGATCACCGTCTGCTGCGGGGTGACGGAAGCGATGCTGTCGACCATCCTCGCGCTCGTCGACCCGGGCGATGAGGTCATCATCTTCGAGCCCTTCTACGAGAACTACGGGCCCGACTGCATCCTGTCCGGCGCCACGCCGGTGGTGGTACCGCTGGTGCCACCGGATTGGCACTTTGACCGCGACCAACTGCGCCGGGCCTTCAATCCCCGCACCCGGGCGATCATCGTCAACACTCCACACAACCCGACCGGGAAGGTCTACACCCGGGACGAGCTGGCGTTCATCGCCGGTCTCTGCCAGGAGTTCGACGCGCTGGCGATCACGGACGAGATCTATGAGCATCTCGTCTACCGCGGCGAGCATCTGAGCATCGCCACCCTCGACGGCATGCGCGATCGGACGGTGACCATTAACGGTCTCTCCAAGACCTACAGCGTCACCGGCTGGCGGCTGGCGTACGCGATCGCGCCGGCGGAGATGACGAACGCCATCCGCAAGGTGCATGACTTCGTCACGGTCGGGGCGCCGCATCCGCTGCAGGTCGCGGCCGCGACGGCGCTGCGCTTTCCCGATCAGTACTACATCGACCTGCTCAACGCCTATCGGGAGCGGCGCGACTTCATGCTGGAGATCCTGGATGAGGCCGGCTTTATGGCCTACCCGCCCGATGGCGCCTACTACGTGATGACCGACATCACGTCATTCCGCGAGGACGACGTCCGGTTGGCGCACCGGATGGTCCGTGAGATCGGCCTGGCCACCGTTCCAGGAAGCAGCTTCTACCTGGAGCCGGAGAGGGGGCGGCGCCAGATCCGGTTCTCTTTCCCGAAGAAGATGGAGACCCTCCGGCGCGCGGCCGACCGGTTGAAGCGACTCAAGCGGGTGGCCTGATGTTCCTGGCGTGTCCGAACCGGTGCAGCACCAACCGGTTCGAGCTCTGGAACGCGTCGGTCTTCGTCGATGCCTTAGGTCGCTATCTCGACTACGGAGCGGTCGACGCGCCGCTCTATCGCTGCTGTGAGTGCGGGAGTCCCGCCGTCGACCTGGGCGAGGTGCCGGGGGCGATGGCCGCCGACCGGGTCGTGCTCGAGAGCCAGCCCCGCGAATATGCCTGTCCGAACTGCGAAGAGCTCTTCAGCGCGCCGAAAGACCAGACCCTGATCGTCTGCCCGAGCTGCGGCCAGACGTTTCCGGTCGCGGAGGCTGGTTAGGCCGAAGCCATCCGGCTGAGGATCTGCGGAAGGATCTCACCGGCCTTGCCGTGGATGACCACGGTCGCCCGGTCGTCGAAGGGGGTTGGCTCCGCGTTGACGATGCCGACCTCGGCGCCGTGCTCCAGGGCGAGCCGCGGGATCCCCGCGGCCGGATACACCTGCAGTGAGCTGCCGACGATGAGAACCACATCGGCCGCCATCGCGAGCGACTGCGCGTCGCGCAGGGCTTCCACCGGCAACCCCTCGCCGAAGAGCACGACCGTCGGTTTCAGGAATCGGCCACCGCACGCCGGACAGCTCGGCGGGCAATGTTCGCGATTCAACCGATCGATCTCGGCGCGCGGGAAACGGGTTTCGCAGTCGAGGCAGACGACGGCATGCGACGAGCCATGCAACTCGACCACCCGGCCGCTGCCCGCTTTCTGGTGCAGGCCGTCGGTGTTCTGGGTGACGACGGCCCGGAGATGACCACGGCGCTCCAGGTCGACGAGGGCGACGTGGGCGGGGTTTGGCTCGGCATCGGTGCGCCGGTGGTTGAGGCTGTAGGTCCAGTACTGCGCCGGCTCCTTCAGGAAGGTATCGATGTGCGCCACCTTGTAGGGATCGAACTTCGTCCACAGCCCGCCCTCGCCGCGAAAGTGTGGGATGCCGCTCTCGACCGAGATGCCCGCCCCGGTAAAGGCCATCCCGGCTCGGGCCCGGCCGAGCAGCGCGGCCAGCTCCGCGGTCGCGGCGCCGGTCGCCGTCGTCACCGGAGTCCGGCGAAGAGGTCGTTTTCCGGAATCGGCGCGTCGACCGAGCTGCGCACCCGCTCGAAGGTCTCCATCCGCCAGGCGCGATCACCCAGCACCTGACTCAGCTTGAGGAACCAGCTGTCCTCGGGAATCTGGGTGCGGTGCGCCCGCATTGCCGCCAGCTTCTTATCGACGAACGGGCTGACGTCGAGCCAGGTGGTCACCCGGTCGTCCGAGACGGCGAAGGGCGGCGGCTCGCCATCCGTCGAAAATCGGTTTTCCACCCCGGCCCGCTCCATCGCCTCGGCCATCTCCTTGAGCACGGACTTTGGAAAGGCGGAGTAGTAGAGCTTGCTCGGCCGGAACGGCTCACCCCCGGGGAAGCGCTCGACGTCGCCGGCATAGAAGAACGCGCCGATCGCCACCCGGTGCGTTTTGATGTGGTCCGGGTGGGCGTAGCCACCGAACTCGTTCTGGGTCACCATCACCTGCGGGCGGACCCGGCGCACGACCTGGATCAACCGGCCGATCGCCTCTTCTTCGTCAGCCTGCCAGAAGGTCTTCGGCTCACGGTTGCGTGGCAGACCGGCCATTCCCGAGTCCTCGTAGCCCAGAAAGACCAGCTCGGTCACGCCCAGGATCTTCACGGCATTGCGGAGCTCGGCTTCGCGAATGGTCGCCAGCCGGGGGGCGGCCTCCTTGGGATCGAGATCCTTGTCGAGGATCTCGCCCACCTCGCCGCGGGTGGCCGTCACCAGCGTGGTACGCACGCCCTCCCCGCTGTAGCGGGCCAGCGTTCCACCCATGCCGATCGACTCGTCGTCGGGATGCGGCTCGACCGCCAGCAGGCTGAGCTCGCCTGCCATCACTTCCCCTTGCGCGAGCGAACTTCCTGGATCAGCTGGGGCACGATCTTATGCACATCGCCGACGACGCCGAGATCGGCCATCTTGAAGATGGGCGCCTCGGGATCCTTGTTGATGGCGATGATGGTCCGGGCGCCCTTCATGCCAACCGTGTGCTGCATGGCTCCCGAGATCCCGAGCGCGATGTAGACACTGGGTTTGACGGTTTTTCCGGTCTGTCCGATCTGAAAGGCATACGGTTTCCAGCCGGCGTCGACCACGGCGCGGCTGGCGCCCACGGCGGCATCCAGCTCGGCCGCCAGCTCATCGAGCATTTTGAAATTCTCCGGCGCGCCGAGCCCGCGGCCGCCGCTCACGATCACCTTGGCGTCCTCGAGCCGCGGCCCGCTGGCTTTTTCCTTCTCGCGTCGCAGCACGCGAGCCGCGGGCTTGCTGCTGTCGACCGGATCCGACAGCGTTTCCACCTGCGGAGCGCCAGCCCCTGCCGCCGGCCCGGCCGTGACCGCCTTCGGCCGGATCAGCACCAGGGTCGGCGGCTTGGCCCTGGGCACCGTGGTCACCAGCAGGCTGCCACCGAATACTGGAGAGACCACCGCCCAACCGCCGTCCTTCTTGGTGACATCGGTCGCGTTGGCGATCAACGCCGTACCAAGCCGGGCGCTCAGCCGGGCGGCGACGTCACGCCCCTCGTAGGTCATGCCGAAGAGGACGAGATCCGGCTGCTCTTTTTCGATCAGCCTCGCCAGCAGATCGACGGCCGGGGAGGCGAGCAGCTCGATGAACGCTGGATCCTGGTGCGCGTAGACCTTCTTCGCGCCGTACTCGCCGAGCGCCGGCGCGGCTTTCGAGGCGCCCGGGCCGAGAGCGATCGCCGTCGGCTCCCCCAGCGCGCGCGCCTTGGTCAGCAGCTCGAGCGTGATCGGCTTGGGCCCGCCGTCGGCGGTCTCGGCGTAGACCCAGACGCCGGCCATCAGATCACCTTCAGCTCTTTGAGAAAGTCGGCGACGCGCTTGGCACCCTCGCCCTTGTCCTCGATGACCTCGCCGGCTTTGCGAGCCTCGGCCGGCGCTACCGCGACAACTTCCTGGGTGAGGGCCGCCTTTCCCGCCTGGCCCTCGAGCTTGATCTCGGCCAGGCTAAGTTGCTTGACGTCCTTGTTCTTGGCCTGCATGATCCCGCGCAGCGCTGGGTAGCGAGCCTCGTTGATGCCACCCGTGACGGTGACCACGGCGGGCAACGGGGACTCCACCACGTCGTAGCCTTCGTCGGTCTGCCGGTCGATCGTGGCCTTGCCGTCGGACACTTCAAGCTTTTTGGCGAAGCTCAGCAGCGGAAGTCCGAGGAGTTCGGCGAGTTGCGCGGGCATCGCACCCGACGAGCCATCGGTGCTCTCGGTGCCGCAGATGATGAGGTCGAAGGGCTGACCCTTGATGGCGGCGGCGAGCGCCCTCGCGGTGCTGAGCGCGTCGGAGTTCTCGAGCTCGGGATCGGACACCAGGATTCCGCGGTTCGCGCCCATGGCCAATGCCCGCCGGATCGCCTCGAGGGCCCGGGGCGGGCCCATCGAGATGATCACGACCTCGCCGCCATCCTTCTCGACCAGCTGGAGCCCGGCTTCGACCGCGTGCTCGTCGCCCGGGTCGAGGACCAGGTCCACCCCCTCCCGGACGAGCCGCTTGGTCTGCGGGTCGAGCTTGCCGGGAGCGTTGGGATCAGGGATCTGCTTGACGCAGACGAAGACGTTCATGGCTGGCTCCTTTCATTATGGGGAAATCGGGCCTGATCGAACAGATGTTTGTACTATGATTGGAGACCCGCAATGGCACGTACCGAGTACTTCGAAATCGAGGCCAAGTCAGCGTTGAACCGGGTGCAGCACATGGGCTTCAACTGGTCGCTCAACCCCTACCAGGGTTGCTTTCACAGTTGCGTCTACTGCTTCGCCCGCGCCCACGCCAAGCTCGCCGACCGCGATCCCGGTGCGGGCTTCTCGGGTCGGGTGGGCGTCAAGGTCAACGCCCCGGAGCTGCTTCGCCGGGAGCTCTCGCGGCCGGGCTGGAAGCGTGAGACCGTGGCGTTCGGAACCGCCACCGACCCCTACCAGCCGATCGAAGGCCGTTATCGGCTGACCCGGCGCTGCCTCGAAGCGTTCCGCGATTACCGGACGCCGATCGGGCTGATCACGAAGGGGACGATGGTCATCCGTGACATCGACGTCTTGCTCGAGCTGGCCAGCCGAGCGAAGACGACCGTGGCCTTCAGCGTCCCCACCATCGATGAAGCGGTCTGGGCGCGCACCGAACCGGGCACGCCGCCGCCGGCGAAGCGGCTCAAGGTGCTCAAGGCGTTGGTCGAGGCCGGGATCGAAGCCGGGGTCGGCATGGCCCCCATTCTTCCCGGCCTCTCCGATTCACCCCGCCAGTTGGAGGCGACGGTGGCGGCGGCGGCGGACGCGGGCGCCTGCTTCCTCTGGGCCAACATCGTCTACCTGAAGCCAGGGACCAAGGAGCATTTCATGGAGTTCCTGGCGCGCGAGTATCCACACCTGGTGCCGAGATACCGGGGGATGTTCCCCGGAGCCTACGCGCCGCCGGCGGTCAAGACGCCGCTGGTGCAGCGGGTCGACGAACTCAGGCGTCGCTTCGGGGTTGGGGATCGACACGGCTGGCGAGCGCAGCCGCCTGAGGAGCCGCGCCAACTCGATTTGGCCGTCTAGCGGTGCGCCGAGCCGGATTCGGCGTCGGTCAGTGCTGCCGGGCGCCTTCATTTGACTTCGCCGCCCCAGTGTTCTACCGTAGCCGCGAGTGCTTCGCTGGCTGAGCCGGCTATTCCGGCAGCGCGATGAGGCTGACGCCGCCGCCGCAACAGCAGCACCGCTTCAAACGCCACCGCTGACCGTCGCCGAACCCGCCGTGAGCCAGGCCCTGATGGTCACCGAGACGGTCGAGGCGCCGGCGGTCGTGCCGTTTCCCGAGGCGATGGCCGACGCGGAGGGCAAGGAGACCTGCCCAACCTGCGGTCGGACTAGCGTCTTCGCCGGCCCCCCCGGCCAGCGCTTTTGCACCTACTGTGCGCTTCGCGACGAGCTCTTCGAGCGCAGCGCCGCCGCGACCGAGTAAGCCGCAGCTCGTGCTGAACTTCCCGATTCTCTGGGATAGCGGCGTCTACCTTCCCGAGCAGCGGCTCTGGCTCGATCCCCGGAAGCCACGGCCGCGCGCCGTCATCAGCCACGCACATAGCGATCACGTGGCGGCTCACCGGCTGGCCTATGCGACGCCCGCCACCCGCCGGCTCGTCACCCACCGCCGCCCGTCGCTGGGAACGGTCGAAGCCGTCCCATACGGAGAGACGGTCACGCTCGATCGCTGCTCCTTCAGCTTCCATTCCGCCGGACATGTCCTGGGTTCGGCGCAGACCCTGGTCGACACCGACTTCGGGCGCATCCTCTATACGGGGGATCTCAAGGTGCGGGCCGGGTTCACCAGCGCCCCGGCAGCACCGCTCGCCGCGGATGTCCTGGTGCTGGAGAGCACCTTCGGCAAGCCTCACTACCGGTTCCCCGACGCCGCCGAGGTGATCGCGTCGATGGTCGCCTGGTGCCGCGAAGTCCTCGACCGGCACGCCACGCCGGTGCTGCTCGGCTACTCGCTCGGGAAAGGGCAGGAGATCCTTTCGGCGCTCGCCGCTGAGGGGATGCGCATCGCCCTTCACCCCTCGTTATTCGGCGTGACGGAAGTGTATCGGGAGCTCGGCTGTGATTTCCCGGAACATCATCGCCTCGACGAACCAGGACTTCAGCCAACGGTCGTCATCACGCCCCCGTCGGCCCGCCGCCATGGCCTCAAGGACCTGGTGGGCGAATTCAAAACGGCGGCGTTGACGGGTTGGGCGATGGACCGCAGCCTCAAGGATCGGCTGGAGGTCGACGCCGTCTTCCCGCTATCCGACCACGCCGACTTCGAGGAGCTCTGTTGTTACGCCGAGGAGGTGGGTGCGAGCCTGACGTACACGGTGCTGGGCTTCGACGAAGAGCTCGCCATGCACCTCCGTCGTCGCGGGTTGCGCGCAAAAGCGCTCGGCGCCGCCGACCAGCTTCGGCTGTTCTGAGTCAGCCTCAAGCAATTTCTGCAAGATCGTTTTGGACGGAGCGTTATTTCCCCAAGCGCACATCGACGCGGTGCGCAGCGGTTCGCCGCTCACGCGATAAGGAGGTGACGCATGGCGACCAGGAAGAAGGCCACCAAGAAGGCCAAGAAGTCGACTCGGAAGAGCCGCTAGCGAGCGGTACGAAAGGGGCTCCGCAAGGAGCCCCTTTCTTTTTGTCCGCTACGCGCCGGTGGTGAAAGCGCGAATCGCCAGCCCCGCCATGAACAGGCCGGCGATGCCGTAGACCAGCGACTCGCGGCGTCCCTCGTGTCCGGAGGCGTAGGTGGCGGCGATCGGGAGCGCGATCACCAGCAGGATGCCGTAAAGCCAGTGCAGCCCGTCGTGCGGGCGCCGCCCGCCGAGGAAGAGCACGATGCCGATCAGCCCCTGGGCGATGAAGACACCTTCGGTGATGACGAGCAGCGATCGGTACCCACCGCTGGCCGGTTGCCTCCGAAAGTAGGTAACCAGTCCCCAGATGCCGACGATCACGGTGATCAGCAGCCCAACCCGAAAGACGTACTGGTGGGCGGAGATCCAGAAGCTCAGCAGGCCACCTGCATCGGATCATTATCGTGTGCTGGTGACGCGTGACGGTCAGCGGCTGATGGTGGTGATGCCGCATCCCGACGATGAATGCTTTGGCTGCGCCTCGACCATCGCGCGCTACGGTGCTGAGGGCGCCACCGTCAGCCTGGTGACGATGACGCGCGGCGGCGCCGGGCTCTGGAATGGGCGCGCGGCCGGCGACCTCCGCCAGCTGACCGATGTCCGCGAGCTGGAGCTGCGCGACGCCGCGGCCGAGCTCGGCGTCCGCTTCCTGGAGGTGTTCGACTACCCGGACGGCGCGCTGGAAAAGGTCGAAGAGGTGGACGCGGTGCGCGAGCGGTTCATCGGCGATATCGTTCGCTGCCTGCGGGTGCACCGGCCGCAGGTGGTCGTCTGCTTCGGACCGGAGGGGGCCTACGGGCACCCCGACCACAAAGTCGTCAGCCGGTTGACGGTACAGGCGTGCACGTTGAGCGGTGATCCGGAGGCCTACGAGCTCGACGCGCTCGCGGTCGGCCTGTCGCCATGGTCACCGAGCAAGCTGTACTTCCAGAGCGCGACCAGCCCGACCGTGGAATCGCTCAAGCTGCCGGCGCAGCCACCGATCACGACCCGGATTTCCATCGGCGGCTTCGAGGCGGCCAAGCTGCGCGCCTTCGCCCATCATCAGACCCAGACGCAGGAGTGGGAGCCATTACGGAAATTCGTCGAGGCCCAGGGTGATGTCGAAGTTTTCTCGCTGGTCGGCGGTCCCCACGGCCTATCGGAGGACGACCTCTTTGCCGGCGTCGAGGCGGCGTCCTGACGGACCGAACGGCCATACCCAGTTCCAGCGGCCCAGCATCTCCGCGATCGAGGGCACCAGCAACGGCCGGACCAGGAAGGTGTCGAGCAGGACGCCGAAGGCGACCACCAGGGCAACCTGCTGCACCACGCTGATTCGCGCCGTCAGCAGCGCGCCGAAGGTGCCGGCCATGACCAGTCCGCAGCCCGATAGGGTGCGACCGGTGGTGGCCACCGCCATCACCGTGCCCTCGCCGTGGCCGAGGCGGCCGACCTCCTCTCGGAGCCGGGTGATTAGCAGGATGTTGAAATCCTCGCCCAGAGCAACCAGGAAGACGAACGCAAAGATCGGCGTCGTGTACTCGAGGTGCCCGTAGACGAGCTGGCAGACGCCAATCGCGCTCAGGGTGCTCAACCCGATGGTCGCCAGCAGGTAGACCGGGCTCGTGACCGAGCGAATCAGGAGGGCGAGAATCAGGCCGATCCCGACCGACGCCAGCAGGATGATCAGGCGCAGGTCGCTCCCAAGCTGGCTGCGCTGATCACGTTCGAACGCGCTGCGTCCGGCGACCAGGACGGTGCCACCTGCCAGGGCGTGCCGCGCCTGCGCGGTCACATCGGCAACGGCCTGCATCGACGCCGTGGATCCAGCCGGCGTCGCGATGGAAAACGGCAGGGCGATTACCTGGCCGTCCGATCCGGGCAGTGGTGAACCGACCGAGGTCACGCTGGGAACGCGCTTGAGGGCGGCGGCCAGCTCCGTCTCAGGCGCCGTCGGTGACACGACCAGCAGTTCGTGATCGAGACCGGTCTCGGGAAAATGCGCTTCCAGGGCCTGGTACCCCTTCGCGCTCAGGCTGCCGGTCGGAAGGATGCCGACGAAGTCAAAGGTGATCTGGCTGCGGATTCCGAGGACGGCGAAGGGGACCAGCAGCACGACCGTGACCACCGCGATCACCGCCGGGCGGTTGGCGACGAGCCGGCCCGCCGCCATCCAGAATCGCAGCCTGGAGGCGCCGGCATGGCGCTCGGGGTGGGCCGGCCACCACATCGCCGGGCCCACCACCGCCATCAGCGCCGGCATGAACGTCATGCCGCACAGCAGCATCACCGCGATCGCAACCGCAACGTTGGGCCCCACCGAGCGGAAGAGGTCGAGGCCGGCAAACGCCATTACCCCGGTGGCTACGATGACGGTCAGCGCGCTGGCCGAGATTGCCGACCCAATGCGGGTGAGCGCGATCACGAGCGCGTCACGGTGCGGGATCCCTCGCTCGAGCTCCTCGCGGTAGCGGGACATCAGGAACAAGCTGTAATTCGTCCCTGCTCCCAGGGTCACCACCGGCACGAGTTGCGGGGTAAAGGAGGCTGTCAGTAATGGCGTGTGGACGCCGGCATGCGCGATGATGGCCATTCCGGCGGCGGAGCCGATGCCGATGCTCAGCAAGGGCGCGATCACTCCCAGCACGGAGCGGAAGATGACGGCGAGGACCAGGATCACCGCCACAACGGCCAGCGCCAGAGAGATGGGCAGCCGCTCATCGATCCCCCGGTTGATGTCATCGTTCGCCACGCTCCCGCTGGCATAGCCCGCCGTGGCGCCGGCGGGCAAATGAACGCGCTCGATGATGGCGGCCGCCTGGCGGTGCCCATCCTGACCGGAGCCGGCGACGGTGCCATCCCAGGTCAAGACCAGCATCAGGGCTTTGCCGTCCTGGCTGTGGAGCGGGGATCCGACGTCGACCAGTCCCGTCGAGGAGAGTCCTCCCCGCAGGTCAGACCCGATCTGGACGGCGGCCGCTTCGTCGTCGGAGCGGATGCCATGAGGATCGACGAGGATCACGTAATCGGTGAAGGTGGCCGCTTGCGGCTGGGTGGCCCGGAAATGCTTGGCGAGCAGCTGCTGTGCCTGGAGGCTGGGCGCGCTCGACGGGAGGGGGTTGGTATTGCCGTGCTCGCTGAACGCCGGACCAAAGGGAGCGGTGACGACCAGGACCGCGACGACGATCAGCCAGATCGCCAGGATTGGCCAGCGAAACCGGATCACCAGCCGAGCGAACGCTTCCATCAGGGCGTCGTGAGCGCCTCCGCCCAGCGGGTCTCCATCGCCTGGCCATCGGGTTCCTCGTGCCTCAGCCCGGTGGCGGCCAAGAGTGCCGCGAGCAGGAGCAGTGGGGGCAGAAGGATCAACAGCGCCAGTCGCAGGTCATGCAGCGCGTCGGAGACTTTCCCGATCGCCCAGGGGGCGTAAGAATCGCCGAGAAGATGCTCGATCAAGAGGGCGACCGTGACCGCCGTCGCGCGTACGGTTGGCAGCACGACGTTCTGCTTGACCGCGGTATAGGGACCGTTGTAGAGATACAGGGATGCCCCGCCCAGCAGAAACATCGGGATGAAGAGCACCAGGCTGGGCATCAGCAGGGCAAGCGCGACGAACACGGCGCCGGCAAGAAAGCCGGCAATCCCGACCTGGAGGTTACTGGCCGATCGCCGCACCCTGGTCAGGCGATCGGCAATCGTGCCGCCGAGGAGCGACCCCGCGAGCAGACCGATCACGAGCACGCCACCCGCCAGCGTGCCGGCGGCGCCGGTGCCGAGGCCGAATCGCCGGCTGAGATAGGTCGGCAGCCAGAAGGCGGCCCCGCCGAGCACGAAGAAGAGGGCGGTTTCCGCCGCGATGGTGGCCCGCAGCGTGGGAATCCGCAGCAGCCGTACCATGGTTCGCCAGGTGATGACCGCCGCGGCCTGCGTCCGCGGGCCCTGTGCCTCAGCCGCGCCGCGAAGCGGCTCACGCAAGCGAAACGCCAGCAGCCCAAAGATGAGCCCCGGAACGGCGGTCATGTAGAAGGCGACTCGCCAGCCGAAGCGACTGGCCACGATGCCGCCGCCGGCGAAACCAACGGCGATACCAACCGCGGTGCCGGCGGCCCAGATCGACATCGCCCGGCCGCGTCCTTCCTTCTTGAAGTAGTCGCCGAGCAGGGCGGTGCCGGCCGGATAGTAGCTCGCTTCGCCAATGCCCATCACCGCGCGGGCGCTGAAGAGCTGCAGGTAGTTGCGAGCCAGACCGGTGAAGAGAGTGGCGAAGCTCCAGATGGTGACCCCGACGGCCACCACCGTTTTTCGAACGCCGCGGTCCGCCCAAAGGCCGAAGGGAATGGTCGAAACGGCGTAGACGAGCAGGAAGGCGCTACCGAGCAGCCCGACCTGGCTATCGGTGAGGTGAAATTCCGCCTGCACTTTCGTCGCCACCGCCGGCAGGATGTAGCGATCGAGGTAGTTGAGGAAGTTGATGCCCACCATCACGGCGAGCACGTAGCGCGCGTACCCGCGTTGCATCGACGTGCATTATGAAGCGCGGGTCCGCCGAGTGGCGTTTACTTGAGTTCGAGCTTCAGGAGTCGCGCGGCGTTCTCGCGCAGGATCTTCACCTTCGCCTCGGGTTTCAACTGCAGGGCATCGAGCTCTTCGAGCACCCGAGCCGGCTTGATGAAGGGGTAGTCGCTGCCGAAGAGCGTCCGGTCCTGTAGCCGGCCGCCGATCTCGCGCACCAGCTCCTCGGGGTAGTAGCGCGGGGACCAACCCGAGAGCTCGATATGGATGTTCGTCTTGTGCAACGCCATCGCGATCAGCTCCAGGTGCCAGGGCCAGCCGAAATGTGCAGCGATAATCTGCAGCTGCGGAAAGCGCGCCGCCACCACGTCCAGATGAATCGGCCGGGCCGGGTCGAGCTTGATCCCCTGCCCGCCCGGTTGTCCGGCCCCGATGCCGCTGGTACCGGTGTGAAACAGGCAGGGGATCTTCAGCTCCATCGCCTTTTCCCAGAGCCGGAAATGCCGCTCGTCGCTGGGATAGAAATCCTGCAGCGAGGGGTGGAACTTGGCACCTTTGGCCCCGAGTTCGGCGACGGCGCGCTCCAACTGCTGCACGGCATCCGCTTTCCATGGGTCGACCGAGGCGAAGAAGGCGAAGCGCTTCGGATGCCGCTTGACAATGGCGGCGACGAAATCGTT